>DATLEI010000109.1:0-41324 GCA_035525375.1 Acidimicrobiales bacterium | reverse complement strand
TGGCAACGGTGTCGTGGACAACCGACCAGGTGTTGCGCCGGCTCTTCCCCGAGGTGTCGGTGGCGGAGTGGACCCATTCGTCGGGCGCGATGAGCCTGATCGAACGGTCGCTGCCCAAGACTTGGGCAGGCCGCAAGCTGGTGGATGTGGTTGGGGAATCCGACAAATTCCGGCTAGTGGCGCTCAGTCGAGGTGGTCAGGCCCGGCTGGCGAGCGCCGACTTGGTGGGCCAGGAGGGTGACATTCTTCACGTCGTCGTGCACCGGGAAGCGACCGAGGAACTCGAAACCCGTCTCAGCGGCGACGGTGGCTCATGAAGGTCGCCATAGCAGGCGCCGGGAACGTCGGTCAGTACATCGCCCTCGACCTCAAAGAGGCCGGGCACGACGTGATGATGATCGAGCAGGATCCCGACCTGGTAGCCCTCCTCCGCCCGACGCTGGATGTGAAATGGTTCATCGCTGATGCATGCGAGGTGTCGGAACTTCACCAAGTAGGCCTTGCGGCAGTTGACGTCGTCGTGGCGGCCACCGGCGACGACGAAGACAACCTCGTCATCTCACTTCTTGCCAAGCAGGAGTTCGCGGTACCTCGGGTCGTCGCCCGGGTCAACCACCCCCACAATCACTGGCTCTTCACTGAGGCATGGGGTGTCGACGTGTCGGTCTCCACCCCGCACTTGCTAACTGCTCTCGTCGAGGAAGCGGTCTCTGTTGGTTCGCTCGTGCGCCTCCTGCAGTTCGAGGACGCCCGGCTCGTCGAGGTGACACTCGCCGAGGACTCGCCTGCCGTCGGCACAGCGCTCAGCGACCTCGGCGTGCCACGCGACGCGACCGTGGTGGCCGTCATCCGGGAGCGCCATGTGATTGTCCCCCGGGGTGAGACGTCGATGCTGCCTCGAGACGAGGTTCTGGTGCTCGTGACGCCCGAATCGGAAGACGCGGTGAAGGCCCTGCTGGTCGGCGCCCCCGACCGGCCTTCGCCGGAGACTCAGAGCAACTCGTAGCGCGGGTTCAGTATCAGCAGGCGCCCTCCCGGCCCCGTCGGGCTGCCCCGACCGCTGACGACGAGCCGCTTTCCCGGAGAGACGCCAGCGATGGTGCGCCGGCCGGTCCAGATGACGACGATCGAGCCGCTGCCGTCGCTGATCGTCGCTTCGAGCGACGCTGAGCCGGCCCGCGGGACTATGCGAACGGACCCGATCTCGCCAACGACGTTGATGTCCTCTCGAGACTTGGCCTCCGCGATCGGCGTGACCCCCGGCAGGCTGGCGCAAAACTCACGGAGGCGGTCGAGATCAAGTTCCGCTACGGGCGTGCGAAGCTGCCGGAAGAGGCGTTTGAAGGCCATCGCCGATCGTGTCCGGGTTTCAGTCGCTGGCCACGGCGTTGCGCATCAGGAGCCGGACGGCCGTGCCCTGCCCTGAAGAGCTGATCTCCACCTCGTCGACGAGGGCGCGGATCAGCGGGATGCCCAATCCGCGCTCGAACTTGAGCCGAGCGGGGTCCGTTACCGGTGGGTGGTCTGGCAGCGCCGCGGGGTCGAACCCCGGACCCCGATCTTCAACTCGAACCCCGAGCCCGCGATCATCCGCCCAGTAACTGAGTCGAACCCGTTCGGGCGACGCGGTTGCGTCGTGCGCCTCGATGGCGTTGGTGCACGCCTCTGAAACTGCGAGCTTCAGGTCGTCGACCCGTTCATCGGGTAGGTCGACGTCGGAAGCGGCCATGGCCGAGACAACCAGTCGCGCTAAGGCGACGAACTCAGCGCGCGCCGGGATCTCCAGCTTCACGACCTCGTCGATCACGACCGTTTCTCAGGACTCCCCGGCGGCGGCGGCGGCGTCGACCGAGTCGAAGATCGAGAACACCTTGGTGAGGCCCGTGATTTCGAAGACCTTTAGGATCCGATTCTGCGTGCAGACGAGCACGAGGTCGCCGTCGTGACTACGCAGGCGTTTCAGGCCACCGACGAGTACCCCGAGGCCGGTCGAGTCGAGGAAGTCGACCCCCTCGAGGTCGACGATGATCTGGTGCTTTCCCTCCGTCACCAGCTCGATCAGTCCTTCGCGGAACCTTGGCGCGGTGTAGACGTCGACTTCGCCACGGACACTCAGCACCGCGTACTTGCCACGTTCGCTGACGTCGAGACCGAGATCCATTGTCGTCCTCCTGGACACTGTTCGGGCGCCCAAAGCTAGCAAGTGAAGTGCAGGGTCAAGAACGGCGCGTGGTTCCGGACCCTGGCTCGACGAGAATGTCGTCCCACGCCGGTTCCTCCGCGCCCGTGGAGGGTGTTGGCTTCGGCAGGAACGGCTGGGATGGAGCCGTCAGCGGCGCCCACTTTGCGTCATCGTCGAGGAGGTCGGCATCGAGCGGCTCGTGGTCACCTCGGTCCTCTTCGGCACTGGCGTCATCAACCTCGTTGTCAGCACTAGGTGCCGAACCCTTCAGCCATTTGTCGAACGACTGCGGACTCTTCTTCGGTGCATCAGCCAATACCCTCACCCCTGTCGAAACCCGGGGTGGTGCTGGAGCGGCCTTCGCCGCGCCGGGCGAGGCCGACAGAAGCCACGTCGCTGCCGGCGCGTGCGCCGACGTAGTCGCCGGACTGAAGTCAGGGACCGGGTCCAGTTTGACGCCGACGCCGGCGCCGGCGCCGACGCCGACGCCGACGCCGGCATTCGGCACACTGGCCAGCCGACCGTTGAACCGCCGAACGTGGAAGGCCGCCAGACAGAGAAGGAGGCCACCAGCAACCGGGATCAACACGGCGCGCGCCGAATTGCCTGAGGACGCGGCCTCGATGCCAAGAGCGTCGTCATTCGAGCGCCCGCCCGCGGACGCCGGAGGGATGACAAAGGGCAGGTTCTGATCGAATCCGCCGTCGGGAATTTGCGGCGTGTTGGGAAGAGCGGCGTTGGGCAGTCCGCCCCCGCTGCCCTTCAGGAACGAGGAAAGATTCGGAGTGGGGGCGGCGTTCTCCGCCGGAGGGGTGGCCGCGGCCCCGGGCGGTGGTGGCGCACCAGCAGGCGGCGCGATGAGCACCTCGGAGGACGAGAAGCCGGAGCCGACGGCTGTCGAGGCATTTCCGCTGCGGCCGACACGGATTGCCTGCACTTGGTAGACGAACGTGCCTGCGCCCTGGGCCGTTGCCGGATCGGCAATAGAGACTGCGGACCCACTCGCCGGCTGCGGCACGGCGCCACCGACATCGCGAAATGTCGAGGACCCGGGGTCCTTGCGCTGCACCCGGTAGGCGATCATGTCGGGTTCGCTATTGCGGGCCCAAGTGACGCGAACGGTGCGATCCGGATTGGTTTCGACCCGTACATCCGCCGGATCGGCGGGTGCGACCTCCATGCGGAAGGACACCGTCGCTTCCGAGGTCGTCTCGCCATCGAACACGCCCAACAGGAACTGGCTTCCTGTCGCCGTCACCCGCCCCTGGTAAGGGCCGTTGCGAGACAACTGGGGCGACCACGAGAACGACACGCTCGAACCGTCGCCGGAGCCGCAGGGGTCACACGGCGCGGGGGTGTCGGATCCGGGGCTTGATACGAGACTTACGGCGACGTTTCTCACGCTGTCGAGGGAACCCGGCATGTCGACGTTTCCCGAGATTGTCGGTTCTTCGATGAGGACGGCGTTCGCAGAAGGACTCTCGACTGTGATCGTCGGCGGTACGGCGGCGCCCGCCGGCGAGGCCATACCGACGACAACGACGATGACGACCCCCGCAGCCGCGCACGCTGCGACGGGTCGCAGCCGGTTCATGCGTGCGCTAGGTCTTTGACCCAGGTCGCGCGGATGATGAGCCGTTCGGCGGCCGACCCTCTGGGATGACAGGTCGTCAATGTCAGCGAACGCTCCGGCGTCGGGTCGAGGACTGACATGTTGCCCGGATCCACGACGTAGGGGGCTTTCGACACCTGGTAGATGCATCCGCCGATAGGTGTCTCTAGCTCGATTGTGTCGCCTGCCTTGAGCCGGTCGATGTTGGCAAACGGTTTCCCGAACGTCGTGCGGTGGCCGGCGATCGCTACGTTGCCTGTGTCACACGGAAGCGAAGTGGTGGCGTAGTGACCTGCGCCGGCGCGCAATGCGCTCGGGGTCGTGCCCTCTACAACCACGACGTCGACGTCGAGGGCCGGGATTTTGATACGAGTGAGACTGTCGCCCGTTGCGACCTGCTTGTTTCGGTAGGCCTGTTCAAGCTGGGGACTGGCGAGCTGGCGGCTGAGCTTTGTCTGAAGCTGGTCCTGCCAGAGGTTGGAGGCGAAGGGATACCCGACCAGCGCCACCCCTCCAACGAGTAGGAGTACCGAGACGACAGAAAGCGCTCGGCGAACCCATAGGCGGGTTCGAAGGATCTCGATGATCCTCTGGGAAAAGGAAGGGTTGTCCATACGGGCCTCAGAATACTGGAGGTTCTTTTCGCAAACGGTTCAGCTCGGCCGGCGCCAATGTGCCCGCCCTGGTGTTGCCGCTCGTCTTAGCGGCGCGTGACGAGGCGGCGAGTCAGGAAGGCGACGAAGATGAGCCCGAATCCAGCCAGCGGCAGCCACGGCGCAGCTCCGCCGGTCTTGGCCAGCTCCTTGGCGGGAAGGACGGTGGCGATCGTCTGCTCGCTGATCGCGCCCTTCGCACCGCCGACGGCCGACTCGGCGTGGGCCAACTCGATGCCGATGCCCCCGCTAATTCCCTTGAGCAGCTGGAGGCTGACGCCATCGGCAACGGCACCAACCGTGCCATCAGGATTGCTGACTGTGCGCCCGGCGCCCAAAGAGATGGTGGACTCGAGCGGGGTACCAGCCAACAGGGTGAGAGGGGCTCCTAGCCCGACCGGGATCTCCGTGATCTCGCCGAGAATGGGCAGGCCGAGTGTGACGCTGACGATGGCGGGGTTGAACGATGGGGTGCTGGTGCCGGTACCCCGGTCGTAGGTGGAAACGGTCTTCGCGGCGCCCACGACGATCGAGAGCAGCGGCGCACCGCTGAGGGCGAGCCCGGGGAGGACGTCGATCACTGCGCCCTGGGCCTCCGATTGGGCGGTGACGGCCCCGGCATTGGTGCTGACGGCCGACTGCGACGGGCCGACTCTCACCGAGAGGAGGCCAGTTGCCCGCTGCAGGCCAGCGAGCAGGTCGCCCACGAGGCTGTCGAGGCTTAGGTCGAGATTGCCGAGGAGCGGTGTAAGGAGGGACCCCAGCAAGGCATCGAGCGTGTTAACGACGGAGCCGACTGTCTGATCGACTAGGGGCGTCAGCTGGTCGAGAATCGGCTGGAGCAAGGTCAGCGCACCGAGGTCGAGGGCGGCGATGCCGGCGGTGCTGTTGGCGTTGGGGACACCGCCGGTCGTGTCGGCTCGCGACTCGGAGCAGGCCAGAGCAACCTCGAGGAGGTTGAGGAGGGGAAGGTCGAGGAGGCACGCCTCGGGCGGAGCGTCGACCACGTTGGGGCCACTGGCCACAGCCGTGCTGACCGTGCCCGGCACGAGGAGAACGCCTGCGCCGTTCGCTTGGGCCAACGGCGTCGAGTTGCCGAGCGCGTTCGTTGAGCCGATCGTGATGTTGTTGCCCAGGAGGCTGATGTTGAGGGCTCGGGCCGTTGCTGTACCGGCAAACCTCTCGGGCGTATCGGCGTTGGCCGGGATGGTCAGGAAGGCACCAACCACGAGGGTGGTCATGACCAGGGCCACGAGGCGCCGGGCGATTTTCATGCTGTAGGGGTCCCCTCCCACCATTGCCGGGGCGCGTGCCCCCGACGACTTTGGCAATACTTATCTCTTCTTGATGCACTTGGTAGTTACCATGTCACAAGGAAATTATCCAGAACCCGGGTGAATCACTGCTCGACCCGCATGGTCGCCTGGGCCTCGAGGGTGAAGTCGTCAAGCATCGCACCCACGAGTGGGACCTCGGTTGGAGCCCGGTACCTCACCGCGACCTTTACCCTGCTTCCTGCCCCACCTCTGCCCGAGACCGAGACGTCAAGCCGTTCGGAGTCGAGGTCGGATCCCGCCAGCGCGGCGCGCTCGGGGCCCTCGGCGGAGGGGTCGACGGCGGCTTGGCGAGCCGCCTCTCGGGCGGCATGGACCACGAGGACCTGGTCACGAATCACCAAGCCGATCTGCACGACCACGAGCAGGACGAGAACGACGAGGGGGAGGAGGAGGGCCAGTTCGACTGCTGCCTGGCCCTCGTCCCCCTTTCCCCGCCGCCCGGCCTGAGCGGCCGAGAGCGGGGACACGGTTACTTCACCTTGCCGGTAATGGCCTTGAGCACGGTATCGAAGAGCTTGCCGATCAGATCCGACTTGGTTGCCCACGCGACGATTAGCAACGCGATCGCTGCCGCGCCCAGCAAGACCAAGGCGTACTCAGCCGATGTTTGGCCTCGCTGGTCACGCTGGGGCCGGTGGGCGGCCTCGGACACGGCGGTGAGGTGACTCAAGGCGGATGTGGCCGCGAGTTGGAGACGAATGAGCATGGCGAGCATTGGCTCTCCTTTTTGGTGGTGACGATGAGGGTTGGCCGGGAGCCTGAGAAGGCTCAGATGTGCAGTGAGCGAATGGCTCCGGCGATGAGGGGCGCAACGGTGAGCAGCGCGAAGGCGGGGAGTGTGCAGGCGACGAGAGGGAAGAGGAGCTTTACGGGCAGCTTGCGGGCCGCCTCTTCGGCGCGCCGGCGTCGGTCGCGCCGCACCTCGGTCGCGAGGCGCTCGAGGCTGGATACCAGCGGCGCGCCGTAGCGGTCGGCCGAGGCAAGGGCGCTGGAGAGTGGCCGCACTGCCTCACCGGCACGGCCGGGCACTTCGTCGAGAGCGTCAGCCAACCGTCGGCCGAGCCCGACCGCGGCGACAACCCGCTGAAGTTCATCAGCGAGTGGTCCGCTCGCTCGCCTTCCGACGGCGGCGACCGCGAGGTGCACCGTGAGCCCGGCACCGACGCCCAAGACGAGGAGGTCGACGACGTCAGGAAGGTCGGCAGCCATGGCCGCGAGCCTCCGCTTCTCGGCTCGAGCGGCGCGCATGGAGGGCAGCAGGTATCCGACGAGAGCTGCACCGAGAGCCGCCGGGGGAAAGACCGGTAGCAGGAGGCTTCCGGACAGGAGAGCGCTACCCAGCCGTCGGGCGGTGAGGCCGTCGGGGACGGCCCCGCGACGTACGCGTCGAAGCACCCAAGTGCCCAAGCGCTCGGTCAACGGCTCCGTTGACGCCACGCCGCCTGCAGGGCCTCCGGCGATCGGCGGGCCTGAAGGCTCGCCCGTGAGAGCCCGGACCCTAGTCGGCGCGGGCCGGAGTCGATAGGCGCCGACCACGACGAGCGCGGTCCAGGCTGACGCGACAAGCGCCGGGGTCATCGGGTGACCCGGCAGAGCCGTTGCATCCAGAGCCAGCCGAGGCCATCAAGCGTCAGCCCGGCCGCAAGCAGCGTTACGCCGGCCGATGTGTGGAGCAAGAACTGGGCGGTCTTGGGATCGGTCGTAGCTGCGAACACGCCGAAACCGATAGGAGCGAGGCCTATGACCAGAGCCGACATACGGGCTTGGGAAGCCAGTGCCCGTGCCTCCGCGGCGACAGCGAGTCGTTCTCGAAGCGTCGTGGCCACGCCATCGACAGCGCGCGCCTGAGCTCCACCCGTCTCCACTCCCAGACAGAGCGCCGCCACGGCCAGTCGCACGCCGGGAAGCGGCCGCCGGACGGCAAGCGCCTCGAGGGCCGCAAGGAGCGGCATGCCGTGCGTGGCCTCGACGGACACCCGAAGCAGCTCTTGCCCAAGGGGGCCGGGTGTGGCGCTGGCTGCCTCACCGATCGCCTGTCGCAGCGACGCCCCGGACCTGAGGGCGCGGGCGACTGATTCGAGTCCTTCGGGAAGCGCGGCCTCGAGCCGAGCGGGGCCCCGGCCCCGGCTCACGCGGAGCACCGTCAGTGGCGCCACAACCGCGACCAACGTGACCAGTAACGCCAAGACCGGGCCGCTCACGACAGCAGCAATCGCCATCGAGAGGCCTGCACCGCCCACCCATGCGGACCAGACGGTGTCGGGAGAAAGGTCGCAACCGGCGTCGACGAGGGCGGCGGGCAACCATGAAGGGGCGCGCAGTCGCGCAGTCCCGGCCACCGAGAGCGCCGGGGCCTCGTTGACGGCATGACTGCGGAAAGTTGGGTCAAGCCGCCGAACAGCGGCTGACTTCTGGCTCAGGCGCGCCGCGAGCCCGATCAGGCAGGCGGTAGCGCTGACCAGTACTGCGGCGAGAACTGCCTCGGGCATACCGAGGGTCATGAGCTAACCCACCCGAGGTCAGGCGCGACTGCTCCGCCAAGGCGGGGCGGGCGGGTAGGGAGGCGGCGTACTCCGTCGGCGTCGGCCATCGTCAACGTGCGACCAGGGGGCGGAGCTCGGCGCGCACCTGAGGGCCGCCCCATTGCAGCCCTGTCGATCACCTCGGCGACGGCTACCACCCGACGGGCGCCGTCGGCACCTCGGCCTACCTGCACCACGAGATCGAGTGCCGACTCGAGCTGGGCCTGGACTGCGTCAAGGGGCAAGCCAATGTCGCCCATCAAGACCATCGTCTCCAAGCGCCGCAACGCATCATCGGGAGCGTTGGCGTGACAGGTGGAAAGCGATCCCTCGTGACCGGTGTTCATGGCCTGGAGCATGTCGAGGGCCTCCGGACCCCGGACCTCGCCGACGATGATGCGGTCGGGTCGCATCCGGAGGGCATTGCGGACCAGCTCGCGGACGCGGATCTCTCCGACACCTTCCGCATTGGCAGGACGGGCTTCCAGTCGCACGATGTGGTCTCCGGGCAAGCGCAACTCAGCTGCGTCTTCGACGGTGACGACCCGCTCATGACGAGAGATGCAGGTGCCGAGCGCGTTCAGCAGCGTCGTCTTTCCCGCGCCGGTGCCGCCTGAGACGAGAATGTTGAACCGGGCTTGCACCGCCCATGCCAGTAGCGCGACGACGCCGGCCGACGCGAATGCGCTCAGCGGTATGGGCCGAGCCGCGAAGCGACGGATGGACAGGTAGGGCCCGTCGATAGCCAGCGGTGGAACCACGGCGTTGACCCGGGAACCGTCGGGCAGGCGGGCGTCGACAAGCGGCGATGATCGGTCGACGCGCAGTCCGAGGGGCGCCACGACCTTCTCGATCAGATGCTCAATGGCTTCGGCATCGAGGTCAGTCGGGATTCGCTCGAGCACGCCGCCCCGCTCAATCCAGACGCGCCCGGGACCGTTGACCATCACCTCGGTGACCTCAGCGTCGGCCAGGAGCGGCTCCAGCGGGCCGAGACCGGCCACCTGCGCCATGACCTCCTCCACGACCGCGGCTCGTAGCCCAGGACCGAGAAGGGGCGCTTCCTCGCGTACGAGTGCCGCCACCCGGGTGGGCAGTTCGATGCCAGAACCCTCCGCCAACAGGCGGGCATGAACGCGAGAGGTGGCCTCGGCGAGCGTCACGCGGGCTTGGCGTCGCGTGCCGGCGTCAAGGAGGGGACTGCGGCGACGAGGGCGTTCATGGCCGACGTGAGGGGCCGCGGCATGCGCCGGGCAAGCAGGCCAGCATCGATGGCCCTGGCCACCGCTGGTTCGACGGGGACGATCGCGTAGACCGGGGCGTGTAGTACCGCCTCGATGTCTCGCCAGCCCAAGGAGCGATCGTGCTCGGCGACGAGCACCACACCGGAGGGACGGATTGGCGCTGCCAGCGCTCGGCGGATGGCGAGATAGCAGGGCCGGATGACAAGCAGAGAGGTTCCGGCGGCGGCGGCCAGGGCCAGCCCGGCTCCGTCAGCGGCCGCGCCACAGTCGGCGACGACCGATCGAGTGTCGACCGCGAGCGCCTCGGCGAGGGCGGTGCCGCGCGTGCCGCTCCTCGCCGTCTCCGGCATCGAGGTGCCGGTCGGGAGCAGACGGAGTCGCGGCGCGACGTCGATCTCGAGGCGCTCAAGCGCATCGTCAGGGACATCGGAGTCGGCCGACAGCCAGTCGCCGAGCCCGAGCCCCCCAGGTTCGGGCAGTCCTAAGACCGCCGGAGCGTCACCGGTCAGGTCGGCGAGCAGGGCACCGCCATTCGACGCGGTTGCAAGCACGAGACCAAGCGCGACCGATACGACGGAGGTGCCGCTGCCACCTTTCGGCGACCAACAGGCGATCAGCACGGTTTCCCTTCCCAGACGCGACGAAACAAGCCGGGGGGAAGGGAACGAGGTGGGGGACCATATACACGGCTAGCCCCCTTCGGCAAGGGCTAACCGCGAAGAAGTTGCAGGAACCCGAACTGGGTGCCTGGTGGCTTCTGCCTTAGGCCGAACGCACCTTCTTGGCGGCCACCACGCCGAGCGCTACGAGGATGGCAATGAGAATGAGCTTCTTCATGATGGCCACCCTACCCGCCGAGTGGGTTGCTGAAAAGAGGAGATTCTGTCGTGGCGGAGGTGGACGGGAATCGAACCCGCCGGACGGGGATCGCCCGTCCCACCCGCTTTGAAGGCGGGGGCTGCCACCAGGTCAGCTGACACCTCCACGGAGGAGGCTATGCCGCGTGGCTAGACGGCGAGGAGGTCGCGCGCGCCGGTGTCGCTACTGGGGTGACGCAGCTTCGACATTGCTCGCGCCTCGATCTGGCGGATGCGCTCACGGGTGAGGTTGAAGTGCTCGCCGACCTCCTCCAGGGTGCGGGGTTCGCCGCGGTCAAGGCCGAAGCGGAGGCGCAGAATCTCACGCTCGCGCTCGTCAAGCGGGCCCAGGAGCTTGGCGATCTCTTCCGGAAGCAAGGCGGTGGCGGCTACCTCGAAGGGCGACTCCGCGGAGCGGTCTTCGACGACGTCGCCGAGCTCGGCGTCACCGTCTTCGCGCAGGGGCTCCGACAGCGACAAGGGCTCAGCGGCGAAGCGCAGTGCCTCGGTGACCTTGTCTTCGGGCATCTCGACCTCAACCGCGAGCTCCGAGAGCGTCGCGGGGCGACCGAGCTTCAACTCGAGTCGGGCCCGAGCCTTCTGCAGGCGAGCCAAGGTGTCGCCGGCGTGCACCGGAAGGCGGATCGTGCGGCCCGTGTTCGCGATGCCGCGCGTAATCGCCTGGCGGATCCACCATGTCGCGTACGTCGAGAACTTGAAGCCCTTGCGCCAGTCGAACTTCTCGACGGCGTGCATCAGGCCCAGGTTTCCCTCCTGGATCAGGTCGAGCAGAGGCAGCCCCGAGGCCTGGTACTTCTTGGCGATCGATACCACTAGGCGCAGGTTGGACTGCACGAAGGTGCGCTGTGCGCTCACGCCTTCCTGGGCGGTGCGGCGCAGCTCACGACGCTTGGCCTGAGCCAGGCCGGTGCCTTCGGCTTCCATCTGAAAACGCGCCGTATTGCCCGTCTCGATGGCCTTGGCCAGACGGACCTCGTCGTCCTTGGTGAGCAGTGGGTACTGCCCTATGTCGGTGAGATAGAGCCGGACTAAATCTTCTTCGTCCCGCTCGACACGCTCTTTGGGCAAGATGAATTCCTCTTCGCTTCAGTCGGTCGGTACCAGGCCCTCTATGAAACGCCGGGGCGGTCGCGATGATTTCCGCTCGGCCTGGTTACCCTGCACAGTCGCTGACTTTCAGGATACCGGAGCGGTCAAGGGGGCCGAACACGCCCTTGACTTCATAGTCTTCCATGTTTTCCAGACCCTTACAACTGTTTTCCTAACGATATCGGTTGGTGATCGGGAGCCGGCGGTCCTTGCCAAACGCTTTCGGCGTAACCCTCACACCTGGCGGCGCTTGGCGGCGCTTGTACTCGGCCCGGTCAACCAGGGTCACGACGCGCCGGACCAACTCGGGGGCGAAACCCGCGCCCTCGAGGTCGGCTGCGGTGGCGTCACCTTCGACGTAGGCCTGGAGTATCGGGTCGAGCTCTTGGTACGGGGGAAGCGACTCGTCGTCGCGCTGGTCGGGTCGTAGCTCGGCCGAGGGCGGCTTGGTGAGGACGACCTCGGGAATCGGCGGCGGCTGGCCCTTCGCAACCGCGCGCTGGTTGCGCTCCCGACAGAGGTCATAGACAAGGAGTTTGGGGACGTCCTTGATGATGGCGAAGCCTCCCGCCAGGTCGCCGTAGAGCGTCGAGAATCCGGCGGCCATCTCACTTTTGTTGCCCGTGGCCAGCACCATCCAGCCGAACTTGTTTGACAGGGCCATCAGGAGCAGGCCCCGGATGCGTGCCTGGATGTTCTCCTCGGTGAGGTCCTCGGGCATCCCTTCGAAATGTGGGCTCAGCATCGTCAGCAGCGCGGCGTGCGCGGGCTCGATTGGGATGTCGCGGCACTCGACGCCAAGTTGGGCGGCGAGGGCCCGAGCGTCGGATACCGAACCGGGGCTGGAGTGGCGCGAGGGCATAGAGACGCCGTGAAGGTGTTCGGCGCCTAAGGCGTCGGCCGCGATCGTTGCTACCAGCGAGGAGTCGACCCCCCCGGACAGGCCGACGACGGCATCGGTGAAACCGTTCTTGCGGATGTAGTCGCGAGTGCCGATAACGAGTGCGTCGTACACCTCGCCCACTGGTGACAGCGGTTCGGTGAGGAGCGCTTTGGGCGCGCCGTCCGACGGTTGCTCCTGCGGTGCCGCGGTGACGGCGATCTCGGGCAATGGTCTTGCCGTTGCCCGGCCCCTCGGATCGAGGAGTCGCTTGCGAAAGACCGGGCGCACGTCGACGTCGACGACCATGACGTCCTCAACGAATTGCGGCCCCCTTGCCAACAGCTCGCCGTCCGGATCGACGACGAGTGACGCTCCGTCGAAGACGAGCTCGTCCTGGCCCCCCACGAGATTGACGTAGACGAGCGCGCAGGAGGCATCACTGGCGCGGGTGGCCAGCATCCGTTCACGCTCGGCCAGTCGTCCGGCGTAATAGGGAGATGCGCTGAGGTTCACGACCAGCTCGGCACCGCCCGCGGCTTGATCGGTCACCGGCCCCGTCGGCGCCCACGCGTCCTCGCAGATGGAAATGCCGACGCGCACGCCACCGATGACAAACAGCGAGGGGTCGTCGAGTCCCGGCGCGAAATACCGCTGTTCGTCGAAGACCGAGTAGTTCGGTAGGAGCCGTTTGCGGTACACGCCCTGCACCGAGCCGAGCGCACACACAGCAGCGGCGTTGTAGAGGTCGCGGCCGGCGTCGACGAACCCGACAATCGCGGCGCAGGTTTCAGTGCGCGCCGCCAGCTTTTCCAACGCCACACGGTTGTCGGCCACGAATCGCGGCTTCAGGAGAAGGTCTTCAGGCGGGTACCCCGTGATCGCCAGTTCGGGGAACACCGCGAGGTCACAACCGGCGGCCTCGGCCTTGTCGAGCGCGGCCAGGATGGCGGATACGTTGCCGTCGAGGTCGCCCACCACCATGTCGAGCTGGCAGGCGGCAACTCTTATCGAGGCCACGTCCCGAGCCTACTTCCGGTCCCGAGCTTGGCTGAAGGTTGGGAGACTGTGCCCGTGACCGGCTTTGCGCTCCCGACCGCGATTGCGCGGTCGGCTGCTCCGGCAGCGGCAGCGGTGGCCGTGGAGCGATTGGAGGAGATGTACCCGGGCATCGGGACCCGGCTCGAGGAGGACGTCTCGTTGCGCGCCGCCCTTCTCGCGGTTGTCGGTGCCAGTCGCTCGCTGACTGAGTTGCTCATGGCTGAGCCAGCTGGGTTGCAGGTACTGAGTGCGCTCGACCGCGATGTCCCCGACGAGCAAGCCGCGCCCTCGATCGAGGGGCTACGGCGCTGGAAGCGATTGGAGCTGTTGCGGATCGCGGCGCGTGACCTCGTCGGCCTTGACGACCTCCCGGTTGTGGGGAAGTCGTTGTCGGAAATGGCCGAAACCGTGCTCGACCGGGCGCTGACCCTGGCCGGGGCAGAGGACCTTGCCGTAATCGGCATGGGCAAGCTCGGCGGGTCGGAACTCAACTACGCGAGCGACGTCGACGTGATATTCGTCGCCAGTGACGCCGCTTCGGGCGAGCGCGCCGCCAGGGCGATGATTGACATCGCCCGGAGCTGTTTCCGCGTCGACGTCGACTTGCGTCCGGAGGGACGCGATGGCCCGTTGATCCGGTCGTTGGCGTCCTACGAGGCCTACTGGGATCGGTGGGCGCACACGTGGGAGTTCCAGGCACTCATCAAAGCGCGACCGGTCGCCGGCGATTCCGCGCTTGGCTCGGCATTTTTGGCTGCCGCACGGAAGCGGGTCTGGGGACGAAAGTTCACCCAGGACGACGTCCGCGCGGTACGGGCCATGAAGGCTCGTTCCGAGAGTGAGTTGGCCCGCCGGGGGCTGACCGATCGAGAGGTAAAGCGGGGGCGTGGTGGAATTCGTGACATCGAGTTCGCGGTGCAGTTGCTCCAGCTGGTGCACGGTGGCGACGACCCGGCAGTGCGTTCGCCGACCACGCTCGACGCGCTCGCCGAACTCGGGGCGGGGGGGTACATCGACGTCGGGCATGCTCGCGCCTTGGAGCACGCCTACCGACTCCTGCGTACGGTCGAGCACCGGCTCCAACTGGTTCAAGAGGAGCAGATCTATGCGCTTCCGACCGATGCAGAAGCGCTGACACGGTTGGCTCGCGTGATGGGATATCGCGACACTGCCAACGCGCCGGCTGCCGAACTACTCACCGGCTATCTGCGTCAGCAGCAGGCGGCTGTCCGCACGATCCACGAACACCTTTTTTTCCGCCCGCTCCTAGATGCTCTCAGCGCGGCGGGCCCGACGCGCCTGAGCTCGCAGGCCGTCGCTGCCCGCCTAGCGGCATTTGGATTCACCGACGCCGAGCGAACCCGTCAGGCGTTGGAGGAACTGACTCGCGGACTCAGCCGGTCATCCCGACTCATGCAGCAGATGCTTCCGCTGCTGTTGAGTTGGCTCTCGGAGGCGCCCGACCCCGACCTCGGGCTCCTCGGGCTTCGACTGCTCAGCTCCGGCGAACACCGGGCAAACGAGCTGGCCGTCACGTTTCGCGAGTCCCCGGAAGCCGCTCGGCGATTGTGCTCGCTCGTCGGAACGAGTCGGCGCCTAACCGATTCGCTCGAGCGCAACCCCGATTTGGTCTCGGCGCTGGGCGACCTTCAATCCCTCAGCGCGCGCACCGATGAGGCCCTGCTTGAGGGTGCCACCGCGGCGCTTTCGTGGCGCGGTGGCTTAGAGGATCGTCAGCGCGGTCTCCGGCGTTTTCAGCGGCGGGAGGAGCTTCGGATCGCGGCCGCCGACGTCTTGGGGTTGTCGGTCGATTCCGAGAGCGAGTCGGTGGTTGTAACCGGTGGGCAGCTGAGTGGGTTGGCCGATGCCTCAGCCGAGGCTGCCTTGAGGGCGCTCGATCCACCTTTGCCATTCGTTGTCATTGCCATGGGTCGTTTTGGTGGCGCAGAGCTGTCGTATGCGAGTGACCTCGACCTGCTGTTCGTGTACGACGGTTCTACGCCCGAGGACTTCGTCGTCGCCGAGAAGGTGGCCGAGGGTCTTGTTCAGTTCCTTGGAGGAGTGACGCCGGCGTCCCGGGTGTACCGCGTGGACAACGGACTCCGACCGGAGGGCAAGGATGGGCCGCTTGCTCGCAGTCTGGGGGGCTATCGCAAGTACTACGAGCGGTGGGCCCAAGTGTGGGAGCGTCAGGCGCTGATCCGGGCCCGACCCGTCGCCGGAGACCTGGAGCTAGGCGGCCGGTTCCTCGAGCTCGTCGAACCCTTCGTTTGGGGCCGTCCGTTGCCAGAGTCGGAGGTACGCGAGATCCGCAGAATGAAGGCGCGCATCGAGCGTGAGCGCATCCCGGCGGGACAGGATCCACAATTCCATCTCAAGCTCGGACGGGGGTCGCTGTCCGATGTCGAGTTCACCACGCAGTTGCTGCAACTTCGGCACGGCGTTCGGGCGACCGGCACGATGGCTGCTCTGGGGCGGCTCGGGGACGCCGGCGCGATCGACGCTCACGACCGCGAGGTACTCGCGGAGGCCTACCGGTTCTGCGAGGAGACCCGCAATCGTTGGTTCCTTGTGAAAGGTGGGCCTGACGACGCCTTGCCGGCACAGCTGGAGCCACTGGGTCATCTGGCGCGATCGCTCGGGACGACGCCGGCCGAGCTTCGCGAGGACTACCGGCGCGTCACCCGCCGGTCACGTGACGTCGTGGAGCGCCTTTTCTATGGGAAAGCAGACGGCTGACACTGTTCGAAATAGTTTCTCTCGAACCCTGGACTTCGGTCGGCGAAGATGAAATGATCTCGCCTCGATCGGCCCGCCGAGGTGCGATCACGGCGACGGCGCTCAGAGTTCCCGACCATTCCTGGTCACTCTGGAAGGACTTCTCATGAGGGTTCGCTCCGCGCTCGTAGCGGCGGTCGTCTTTGGCGCCGCCCCGATACTCCTAGCTGCACCGGCGTATGCCGTCTCACCCGACATCGTCGTAAGCCAGGTCTTCGGTGGTGGCGGCAATGCCGGCGCGCCATTCACGAACGACTACATCGAGCTGTTCAACCGTGGCACGAGACCCGTCGACGTGTCTGGTTGGTCAGCGCAGTACGCCTCGGCGAGCGGAACGAGCTGGTCGGTGACGCCGCTCACCGGAACCATCCCGGCCGGGGCCTACTTTCTCGTGAGGCAATCCAGTGGCGGCAGTAGCGGTTCCTCGATACCCGACCCGAACGCGACTGGCACGACAGCCATGAGCGCGTCGGCCGGCAAGGTTGCGATCAGTGCAAGCACGACCCCCTTCACAGGATCAACGCCGTCAGGCACGCAGGTTCGAGACTTCGTCGGCTATGGCACCGCAAACAGCTTCGAAGGGACGGGTCCGGCGCCCGGCGCGTCGAGCACCTCGGCGATCTTCAGAGTCGACGCCGGTTGCTCCGACGCTGACGACAACAGCACCGACTTCGTCTCAGGCAGCCCGACGCCGCGCCATCTCTCGTCGCCGGGAATGGCCTGCCATGACGTCGTCATCAGCCAGGTCTACGGCGGAGGGGGCAACGCCGGCGCGCCGTACGCGAAGGACTACGTGGAGCTGTTCAACCGAAGCGACACTGATGTCGACGTGAGCGGGTGGTCGGTGCAGTACGCGGCCCCGACAGGATCGGCTTGGTCGTCAACCTTGCTCGCCGGGTCCATCCCCGCCGGGGGGTACTTCCTCGTCGAGGAGGCCAGCGGGGGCAGCGTCGGCACCAGCCTTCCGGCTTCGGATTCCGTTGGGAACATCAATATCGGCTCGTCCGGGGGGAAGATCGCGCTGGTGAGCAACGGTTGGGGCCTTTCAGGCAGCGGACCGTTCGGCACCGGCGTGCGCGACTTCCTTGGTTATGGCGGGGCCAACGCATTCGAGGGAACTGGGCCTGCAGCTCCGCCGTCGAACGCGACCGCCAGTCACCGCGCCGCGGCCGGTTGCACGGACACCGATCAGAACGCGACCGACTTCAACTTGAATGGCCCGGTACCGCGCAACTCCGACAGCGCAACCCGGACCTGTGGTGCTGTCACGTCGGATCGAACAGTCAGCGACTTCGACGGCAATGGCACCACTGATATCGCCGTCTTCCGGCCGTCCAACAGCACCTGGTACGTCAACGGCGGGACGGTGGTCGCGTGGGGCACGAACGGCGACCTTCCCGCGCCCGATGACTACGACGGGGATGGCGTGACCGAGGTTGCCGTCTACCGGCCGTCGAATGGCACTTGGTACGTGAGAGGACGGTCGCCCGACGCTCTGGCGTGGGGCACGAACGGCGACATCCCGGTGCCCGGCGACTACGACGGCGACGGTACTGCCGATCTGGCCGTCTACCGGCCGTCGACGGGCACTTGGTACGTGAGGGGCCAGTCGCCCGACGCTCAGGCCTGGGGCACAAATGGCGACATCCCGGTGCCGGCCGACTACGACGGCGACGGCGCGACTGACATGGCCGTGTTCCGACCATCGACCGGCACATGGTTCGTCAGACGCCGGTCTCCCGACGCGGTCGCGTACGGCACGAGCGGCGACATCCCGGTGCCGGCCGACTATGACGGCGACGGCGCGACTGACCTGGCCGTTTTCCGTCCTTCCAACGGCACCTGGTACGTGAGGGGCCAGTCTCCCTACGCGGTCGCCTACGGCACGAACGGCGATATTCCGGTCCCTGGCGATTACGACGCAGATGGCACGACCGACCTGGCGGTTTTTCGACTTTCCAGCGCGACCTGGTTTGTCAGGAACGGGGCGGCCACCAATTGGGGCACCACGGGCGACCGGCCCACTCCACTGCCCGAGGCGGTACGGCGCGCCTTCTTCACATGACGACGCAGCGCCGACGGCGGACTCCGCTGGGCCGTGGACGCAGTCTGCGGAGGATGCGATGATCTTGTCGCTGGCGACTGGAGGCCTCGACCATGAAGGTTCGTTTCTCAATTCTCCTTGCAGGCCTGGTCGGCGCAAGTCTGCTCATCGCTATCCCACCGGCAAGTGCATCGTCACCTGACATTGTCGTGAGCCAGATCTATGGCGGCGGAGGCAGTAGCGGGGCCACGTTCAGCAACGACTACATCGAGCTGTTCAATCGCGGGACGACACCCATCGGCCTGGCTGGGTGGTCCGTGCAGTACGCCTCGACCACCGGCACCTTGTGGTTCGTAACCTCGCTCAGCGGTCTGATTCCGCCGGGTGGCTACTTTCTCGTCCAGGAAGCCGGCGCCACAGGGGGAGCTTTCTTGCCTCCGCCCGACGCAACAGGGTCGATCTCAATGAGCGCCACAACGGGCAAGGTAGCGCTGAGTAAGAGCATTACACCCTTCTCGGGAACGACGCCGTCGGGGTCGTCACTCGCGGACTTCGTCGGGTACGGCACGGCCAACGCGTTCGAGGGGACGGCGCCCGCTCCCGCTCCTTCAGTGACGAACGCCGACTTTCGGCGGCGGGGCGGATGTGTTGACACCGACCAGAACGCAGCCGACTTCTCTGCGTCAGCAGCCATCCCGCGCAATTCGGGCTCGGTTCATCACTCGTGCCCGGCCACCGTGGGTGACTTCGACGGCAACGGCACGACCGACATCGCCGTGTTCCGGCCTGCGAGCGGCGTTTGGTATGTCAACGGTGGCGTCACCACCGGGTGGGGCACCTCAGGCGACATCCCGGTGCCGGGCGACTATGACGGCAACGGCACCACCGACATCGCCGTGTTCCGGCCGGACAATGGTGTCTGGTATGTCAACGGTGGCATCACCACCGGGTGGGGCACCTCAGGCGACATCCCGGTGCCGGGCGACTATGACGGCAACGGCACCACCGACATCGCCGTGTTCCGGCCTCCGAGCGGCGTTTGGTATGTCAACGGTGGCGTCACCACCGGGTGGGGCACCAATGGAGATCAACCGACTCCGTTGCCTGGTGCCATCCGGCAGTTCTTTTTCCCGTAAGCGTCCGGGGCCTCACGGGTGCGAACGAAAGTGTGCTGTGCTCAGTGGCTCGGAACAGCCTCGGGGACGCCGATCTCTTTCAAGGCCCAAACGATTTGGGCCCGCAGCGCGACTGGGGCATCGCCGAAGCTAGACACCAGGGGATCGATTGCTCGTGGCGTGCCCACCCGGCCGAGGGCACGCGCGGCACGTGCTCGCACCTCAACCGAGGGATCGTCCTCAAGGCGCTCGATGATCTCGGCGCTGACGGCGACGGCTTGGAAGCGACCAAGAAGCTCTACCGTGACCGCCCGAACAGGGGCTGATTGACTCTTCAGCCCTTGGCGTAGGACCGAGATCGGGCAGTCGCGGATCTTGAATACTGCGTCGGCAACAACATCGACGGGTATGGGCCGGGGCCCCTCGAGCGAGCCCAAGAGCGGTGACACCGCCACGGGGTCGCCGATCTCACCCAATCCCCGTGCCGCCGCCCAGCGGACCTCGGGCTTCGGGTCGTTCAAAAGGCCGAGCAGGTTGTTCAGCGCCGATGGAGAGCCCGATTGGCCGAGAAACTCGGTTGCCTCCGCCCGGGCCGAAGGCCGCCGGCTGCGGGTCCGGAGTTTGGCGGCCTGAACCGCGCCACGACGGTCAAGCAACCTTGCGAGCGATTCCTTCTCCTGGCCCCGCAATTTGGGGAGCAGCGAGTGGGCCTGAGCGTCGAGGGCGCGCTGCTCGAACGGGTCAAGGGCATCAATCGTTCGTCGGTCGATGGCACCGCCGTCCAGAATTCCGAACAGGATGGGCCGAACCCGAGCGTGCGCCTGATTCTGCCGGCGGCGGCGCACCTGGTTGCGGGCAACGATGCTAATGGCGACCGCTGCACTGAGGGCCGCACCAGCGGCGGCGAAGGCCGCCACTCCGCCGCCATTCATGTCCGGGCCTCGGACCTCGCGAGAACCGCCTGGATCCGGCTCAGCATCTCCCGAGGGCTGAACGGCTTCACGATGTAGTCGTCGACGCCCGCTGCGAAACCCCGCTCGACTTCAGCTTCTTGAGCCTTGGCGGTGAGCAGGATGATCGGGATCCGCTCTGTCGCGGGGTTATCCCTGAGGGCTTGGCAAACCTCTATACCGGTCATCAACGGCATCATCCAGTCCACGAGGATGAGGTCCGGCGCGGCTCCGGCCACCCCGCCCGAGGTCGCCACTTTCAATGCCGCCTCTCCGTCGCCCACGGCCAATGTGGTGTAGCCCGCCTGCGTAAGCTTCCAAGTGATCAGCTCCCGGATGTCGGGATCGTCGTCGACTACCAGCACGGTCTTCATGGCAGAGGTGCCTCCTGTTGGCGAAATCTGTAAAGAACGTCTCCCGTAGGTCGGCGTTCGCCTCGGGTATGAATCGGCATCCGGAGCCCGGTACTGAAGCGGCGCCCGGTTCGGCCTCCCGAGCCCCAGAGTCGAGTTCTGCCGACGCCGACCTGAGCCGCCTCTTCTTGGTTGGCGCGGGTGTGATCCTCGTGACGGCTGTGGTCGTCGCAGTTCTCGCCAGTCGCACGCGGCTCGCGCCGGCGCAGGCGGTAGAGATCCGGCGCGTCCTCGATACCATCACGATCCTCTGCGGCGTCGGGGTGTTTGTGCTCTGCCGAGCGACCTGGCGTCAGATCGGTCATCAGACCGCGCTTTGGGCCGGCGCGTCCGCCCTGATGGTGAGTATCGCTGCGGCTGCCCGGCCTGAACTCGTCGGCGCCGTCCTCGGCGACGGCGGTCCCGATGACTTGTGGCTGGCGGGCGTGTCCGCCGCTGCCATCGGCCTGGTTCCGGTGCTGCTGGCGGCGGGACTGATCGCGGCCGTTCGTCGGCGGAGAATCGGCCCCACAGCAATCGTGGCGGGCGCCCTGGTGGGGGCAGCGACGTTGGCGATCATCGTCCACGCCTATCCCCAGATAGGGAGAGACCTGGCGGTCTCCGGCCTGACGGGCGGTGACGGGATCCGCTCGGTCATTGCCGGGGTGATAGTGACGGGCATATGGCTTGGGCTCGCGGTTGGTTACACGGTGCGGGGACTGCACCGGCGCTGGCTGTACACCTGGGTCGGCCTTTTGGCCTTCGGCTTGACGCTGGCGGGGCTTGTCGCTGGGGCGAGCGAGGTAGCCGACGTTGGGGCAGCTGACGTTGGGGCAGTCGGCGCGGGCGCGCTCGAGGCGGTTGGCGTCTTGATCGCCCTCGTCGGTTGCTATCTCGAGCTCACTCGGGCCTACGAGGACCAGTCGCTGCAACTCATCGATTCCACCCTCGAGGCCGAGACCGCCGAGGTACGGGAGCGGGTTCGTGTCGCGGACGTGCGCGACCAGCGCCATGACCTTGCCAACGCGATAACTGCAATCGACGGCGCGGCGATGATTCTCGAAGGCGAACTGGAGCGGCTTTCGGGGAGCGATCGCGAGACGCTGCTGCAAGTGGTCGCTTCGGGGACCGCACGTCTGCGTCGCGTGCTCGACCAGGAACGCGCCGAAACGGTCTACGTCTCGCTATCGGAAACAGCGAGAGCGGTGGCATGCGACCCGTCCTGGGATCTCGGTGTTGAGGTTGAGGTGCCGCCCGCCCTCCTCGCGACCGGCTCGCCCGGCGAAACTGCGGAAGCTGTGCGCCTGCTCATCGATTACGCGGCGCGCCGGGCCCCGGGGAGTCCCGTGACCTTGCGAGGCGAGCACGACGGGGAGTGGGCTGTGCTCCGGGTCGAGGACCGCGGTCCGACCATGGGTCGCGAGCTCCGCCGCACCGTCCTCGACGGGGAGAGCCGCCGCCTCATGGGCGCCGACGACGCCCTGGGGCTGCGCGTCGCTGCTCGCCTAATGAAGGGTCAAGGCGGAGATCTGTGGGTCGAGGCCCGTTCAGGTGGTGGCACCTCGTTCGGGATCTGCCTCCCGGCGGTCACCGACGGTGGCGGTGACGGCGATGACCGAGACGTCTGACGATCTGGCACGGCCCCTCAACCTTTTGATCGTGGAGGATCACGAGCTGCTGGCGGGCACTCTCGCGCTCGCGTTGCGCCAGCGAGGCCACGAGGTCGAAACGGCGGCAGAATCCTCGGTCACCGGCATAGCCGAATTGGCGCGGCGCCTCGCCCCGGTCCTCGTGCTGCTCGACCTCGAACTCGGGCCCCCGCTGGGTAACGGGAAGGATCTCGTCGCCCCGCTCGTCGAGGTGGGAGCTCGGGTGCTCATGGTGACCGGCGTGATCGACCGAGCGCGTCTTGGAGAATGCATCGAGGCCGGTGCCATTGGTGTCGCCAGTAAGACCGCTGGCTTCGAAGCCCTTGTCGATAGCGTCGGGCGCGCTGCCCGGGGCGACCAAATACTCCGCGACAACGAGCGTCAGGATCTGTTAGCGGCGGCGCGCTTGAGGCGCCGAGCCGACTCGGCCCGCCTGGCGCCCTTCGCGTCGCTCACTCATCGCGAGAAGGCCGTGCTCGCGCGGCTCGTCGCCGGTGAGTCGGCAGAAACCATCGCCGATAAGTCCTACGTCTCCTTGGCGACAGTTCGCACTCAGATTCGGGCCATCCTCCTCAAGCTCGACGTGAACTCGCAGTTGGCTGCCGTGGCCCTGGCCCGCGAGGCCGGCTGGCCTACGGACGAGTAGTCCACCCCAAACCACGGCGGCCGAGGAATCACGTCAATTCATCAATGTTGACGATGCCCTGACGCGCCTATTGCCGGATGATCTCCATGTGAGACTGAAAAGAGACGACAGAGGCGCAGCCTTGGTCGAGTTCGCGCTCGTGCTGCCCATCCTCATGCTCTTCGTCTTTGGGATCATCGAGTTCGGTCGGGCGTACAACGCTCGCATCGAGTTGACGTCAGCCGTGCGCGAAGGCGCTCGAGCTGTCGCTCTTGGGAGTGACGGAACCGTGGCCACGAAAAACGGTGCCCCCGGTCTTACCAGCAGCAAAATCACGGTGACCCAGACGGCATGCGCGGCGACCCCACCACCCGGTGCCAACGCCACTGTTCAGGCCACGTATCCGTTCCGCTACGACATCCCGCTTTTCGGCACCGGTACCTGGACGCTCAAGGCAAAGGGAGTAATGCGATGCGGAGGCTGACTCCGGTCGGACGGCGCGACGAGCAGGGCGCAGTCGTCGTCCTCATGGCGGTCTTCGCAGTCGTCATCGTGGTCATGGCCGCCCTTGTCATCGATGTCGGGTCAATGCTCGACGAGAAGCGCCAACTACAGAACGGCGCGGACGCCGGCGCACTCGGTGCTGCGCAACTCATAGGGCAGACGTGTCCCAAGAGCGCCTGCCCGGCTAGCACACTCGTCGCTACCGCACAGGGTCTCGCTAACGGGAACGCGCACGACAACGCGACGAAGATTGATGCCGTCACAGCGGATTACTCCACGAGCCGGGTGACTGTGCGTACCAGCACGAAGGCCGCCGGGGGGGCCACGATCCTGCCCTACTGGTTCGCTCAAGCGCTCGGTGGTGAACCGGGAAAGACGCTGCACGCCAAGGCGACAGCGAGCTGGGGAGGGATCGGGCAGGCAAAGGTAACCCCCCTGATTCTCTCCCTCTGTGAGTTCAACGCTGCGACACTCAAAAACACCCGCTTCGGTGTTCCAACGGTCATCCAGTTCCACAAGGACGCCAGTACCTGCGCGAGCGGTCCTTCGGGTGCCGACCTCCCCGGCGGCTACGGCTGGGTTCGGGACAACCACGACAGCGCCCCCAACGACTGCAGCGTCACCCCTGCGGTGGGGGTCATCCTCAACGACGACACCGGGCTACCCGGAACTCCACACTCGTGCAACTTGACGACGCTACTCAACAAAGACGTCCTCGTTCCCATCTACAACGTCCTCACCGGGAGCGGGAGCAACGGCCTCTACACGATCTACGGCTTCGGAGAGTTTCACCTCACCGGGTTCTTCTTCTCGAATTCCGACAAGGGCGCCGATAACAGCGGATTGTTCCCCTGCAAAAAGCCCCAAACCTGCATCGGCGGGTACTTCATCAAGTTCGTAGCGGTCGGCCAACTCGGCGGGCCGAACGTGGGCAACTACGTCAACCTCGTCAGCTAGGAGCAACGACAGTGATCAAGCGACAGAAGCTCATAGGAGTCATCGCGTCAGTGGTACTGGCCGCGATAGGGACGGCCCTGCTCGTGGCCTACGTACGCAGCGCCGAGGAGAACGCCAGTGAGCGCCAGAAGACGGCCGGGGTGCTGGTTGTCACCGACAAGATCACCCAGGGAACCAAGGCCGAGGACATGGCGGCCAAGGTCAAGACCCAGATGGTGCCCGTCAACGTGATGGCCTTGGGCGCGGTTGGCGACGTTTCTGCCCTTGCCGGGCGAGTGGCCGACGTCGACCTGCTTCCCGGTGAGCAGCTGGTGCAGAGCCGTTTCGTCACAGGTGCCGAGGCCGGCAAGCGTACGGTGCCGCCCGGCGCTCTGAAGGTGACCGTTCTCCTCGAAGCAGTCCGAGCGATGGGCGGGCAGATTCATCAGGGCGACAGCGTTGGCGTGCTGGTCTCGTTCGAGGATCCAGACACGACCCACCTCATCCTCCACAAGGTGCCGGTGACCGACGTGCGTACCGAGGCCGACGGGGGAGCGCCCGGATCGGTCGACGCCAAGCCAACCGGCAAGTTGTTCGTAACCCTGGCCATCGACGGTCCGTCGGTGGAGCGGGTCGTCTTCGGAGCCGAGCACGGCACGGTGTGGTTGTCGCAAGAGCCAATACAGGCCGACGAAGGCGGCACCCAGGTGCAGACGCTCGGGGCGGTGAACGCATGACCGGCATGATTCTGGTCACGCCCGACCCCGAGTTCGAGGCGCAGGTGAAGCGGGTCTTCGACGGTGAGCTCAACTTCGAACGCCAGTGGGACGAGCGGTTGCCCCGACTACAGCCAGAGACGGCCGCCCGGGAGATCGGCCAGAGTGAGGCCTCGGTTGCCGTGCTCGGACCAGGAATAGCTGCACCCGTTCAGATAGCTCTGGCCCAGGCGCTCGATGTCCTGTGTCCGGAGATGTGCGTCGTGTTGGTGGCCAAGGCCACCAGCCGGCTGTGGGAGCAGGCTCTCAGGGCTGGTGTGCGGGAAATCATTCCCGTCGGCGCGGAGGACGAGGAACTCCGCCTGGCGCTCACCCGTGCCGGCGAAGCGGCGGCGCGCCGGCGGGCGAGCAGCGTGAGCGGGGTCGAGCGCGACGAGGCACCGCGTGGCCGGATCATCACCGTCATGTCACCCAAGGGGGGGGCTGGCAAGACGACAGTCGCCACCAACCTGGCCGCCTGCCTGGCCGAAGGTGCCCCTGGACGGGTCGCCATCGTCGACCTCGACCTTCAGTTCGGCGACGTCGCCAGCGCCCTGGGGTTAGGTCCCCAATCCACCATGGCGGATGCGGCCCGGGCCGAAGGACGGCTGGACAGCACGGCCATCAAGGTCTTCCTCGAGCCCCACCCGAGTGGCCTGTACGCGTTGGTTGGCCCGCATTTCCCCGCTGAGGCCGAAGAGGTGTCGCCCGCCACAGTCGCTCGCGTCATCGACGTCCTTGCCGCCGAGTTCGCCTACGTGATCTTGGATACCGGAGCCGGCCTCGACGAATTCGCCTTGGCCGCAGCGGAGCGCTCTGATGACCTCGTCCTCGTGTGCGTGACCGATGTCCCCAGCATCCGGGGCTTGCGCAAGGCGCTCGACGCCATCGATCTGTTGGGGATGACCAAGCAACGCCGCCACCTCGTCCTCAATCGATCCGACGACAAGGTCGGGCTCTCGGTTCGCGACGTCGAAGCCACCATCGGCCTTACCGTTCAAGCATCCCTGCCGACCTCCCGCGAGGTGCAGATCTCGATGAACCAGGGATCCCCGGTCCTCGAGTCGGATCCTCGGTCACCGGCCGGGCGAGCCCTCTCCGCATTCGCCCGCACGTTCAGCAATGAGCCGTCCGCCCCCGCCCCCGCCGGCACACGGGGCCGCCGGTTCTCCAGAAAGGACCCTCGATGAAGCTCAATCAGCGCTTGAAGGAAGCCGGGGTCGTCACCGCGGCCGAGCCCTCTCCCACCAACGAACAACCGGCCAAGAAGCCCCCGGTTACGTCCCGGAAGGGAGCAAACGGCGACAATCGAGCGCCCGTAGACCCTCTGGCCGCGATCAAGCAGCGAGCTCAGGAGTCGTTGTTCGCCCGTTTGGGCGGAAAGCTGTTTCGCCCGGAGATGACCGAGGAGCAGCTGCGTCGGCTTGTGATCGACGAGCTCGGGTCGGTGCTACAGGCCGACCGTGCGCCGCTCTCGCCGGCGGAGCGGCAGCGCCTGCTAGACGACATCAGTGAGGATGTCCTGGGCTTCGGTCCGCTCGAGGCGTTCCTCGCCGACCCCGACGTGAGTGAGATCATGGTCACGGGTACGAGGCCGATCTACGTCGAACGAGCGGGTCGGCTGTATGCCACTGGCACCCGCTTCCTCTTCGAAGACCATCTCCGGCGCGTGATCGAACGCATCGTGGGTCAAGTCGGCCGGCGTATCGACGAGTCGTCGCCAATGGTCGACGCTCGCCTCGCCGACGGCTCCCGCGTCAACGCCGTGGTCCCACCCCTCGCGCTCGACGGTCCGACACTCACGATCCGCAAGTTCGCCAAAGTCCCGCTGACCGTCAATGACCTGATCGGCCTGAAGACGCTCACCGCACCGTTGGCTCAATTGGTCGACCTCTGCGTACAGGGAAAGCTCAACATTCTGGTCACCGGCGGCACGGGCACCGGGAAGACCACCCTGCTCAACGTGCTTTCGTCTTTCATCCCCGACGAGGAGCGCATTGTCACGATCGAGGACTCGGCGGAGCTCCAGCTCGTGCAGGATCACCTCGTCAGGTTGGAGAGCCGCCCCCCGAACATCGAGGAGCGTGGCGAAGTGACGATCCGTGACCTCGTTCGCAATGCACTGCGGATGCGGCCTGACCGGATCATCGTGGGAGAGGTCCGCGGCGGGGAGGCCCTCGACATGCTCCAGGCCATGAACACGGGCCACGAGGGATCGATGTCGACGCTCCACGCCAACACGCCCCGTGACGCAATCGCCCGACTCGAAACGATGGTTCTCATGGCCGGCATCGAACTTCCCTCGCGTGCCATTCGCGAGCAGATCGCCTCGGCTATTCATCTCATCATCCATCTCTCCCGACTGCGCGACGGCACTCGTCGGGTGACGCACCTCACCGAGGTGACGGGTATGGAGTCCGGAGTCGTCAGTCTCCAGGACATCTTCGTTCTCGAACACGGCAGCCAGGTCGGCACGGACGGCCTGTTGCACGCCAACCTCGTCCCGACCGGGATACGGCCAGCCTTCGCCGACGGACTGAAAGCCAATGGGTTGACAGTGCCGGCCCGCCTCCTCGGGGTCAGTGACCCCGTCCGGGCGCTGCGAACGCGATGAGACGGCTCCGGCCGTTCGCCGCTCTTGTGCTTTTGGCGTTCGCCATCGTCCTGCCGCTCTCATCGGCGGCCCGTGCCGACGAGGCCGTCAGCGTTGTGACGAGTGATCTTGCGTCGTACCCGGAGGTCCGTCTTGTCGTCGTCCCGCCGGCGCAGATGAGTGAACAGATCCTGGCCGACGCGTCCTTCAGGATCGAGGAGGATGGAACGTCGCGACCCGTTCGCGTGGAGCCGCTCGCCGCCGACCAACTCGAAGTTGCCCTGGTTATAGACACATCGGGCAGCATGATCGGCGCGCCGCTCGCGGCGGCGAAGGACGCGGCCCGGTCATTCCTCTCCGAGCTCCCCGAGAACGTTCCCGTTTCCATCGTCGGGTTCGGGGCCTCACCTAACGTCGTCAGTTCTCGCTCGACGGATCGTTCCTCTCAGGCGTCGGCAATCGCAGGACTTGGTGCTGGGGGCGAGACGGCCCTCTATGACGCCCTCGCTTCTGCCCTGACCCAGCTCCCCGTCGAGGCGGGAAGCCGTAGGGCCCTGGTTCTATTGACCGATGGTGGCGATACTGCAAGTGCCGCGAGGCTTGACGCGACGACCGACGCGCTGGCCACGGCGAAGGTTCCGCTCTTCGCCGTCGAGCTGACCACGAGCGAAAGCAATCCCGAGGCACTACGTCAACTCACGACTGCCTCCGGCGGGGCGGTCGTGCCCGCTTCGGACCCTGAGGCGCTGACCGGATCGTTCGATGCAATCGCCCGACAGCTGGTCCGTCAGTACGCCGTGACCTACAGCTCCGCCGCTCACGGTGACACCGACCTCGAGGTTGTCGTGGAATCACAGGGTGTCCGGGCAACGGCACATCGTCAGCTGCAGCTGCCGGCCGCAACGTCTTCCGTCACTCCTGTTGGGACCGGAGGCTCATCGTCGCCGCTAGGGACCTGGGCACTGCTTGCGGGAGGAGCGCTCTGCGGCTTGGCCATGTTCGGGTTGTTGCTCGGATTCTTCGGGTCGCGGACCCCCCGTGCTCACGGGTTGGCGACTCCGCGCCGCGGCCTTGACCTCGCCGTCGTTAGCGACCGGGCAGAGACACTTGGTGAAGCTCTTTTGAAGCGCCGCGGCGGCGTCGAAGGAGTGAGCGGAGCGTTGGAGGCAGCGGGCATGGACATCCGCGCCGGCGAGCTCCTGATCGGTGTAGCCGCGGTCGACCTCGTGGCGGCTGTGGCCGGTGCGCTCCTGATCGCCCCCCTGGTTGGCCTCGTTCTCGCCATCGTCGTTCCGATTGTGGCCATGGTTGGCCTTCGTTTCCTGGCCGGGCGTCGGCGGCGCCGTTTCTCGGATCAGTTGGCCGAGACGCTTCAGATCCTCGCCGGCGGCTTGCGCGCCGGGCACGGACTGGCGCAGGCGGTCGACACCGTTGCTCGCGAGGCAGAATCGCCGACCGCAGAGGAGTTTCGCCGGCTGACGATCGAGACCCGATTAGGGGGCGACTTCGTGGAAGCCCTGTCGTCTTTGAGCGCGAGGGTCGGCAGCGACGACCTCGAGTGGGTCGTGCAGGCCATCGACATCCAGCGGGAGGTCGGGGGCGATTTGGCTGAGGTGCTCGACACCGTCGCCAGCACCATTCGGGATCGCACCAAGATCCGCCGGCAAGTATCGGCCCTGAGCGCTGAGGGGCGAATGTCGGCATGGGTGCTGATGGTGCTGCCGTTCGGCCTCGGTGGCGTCCTGGCGGTGACCAATCCCGAGTACCTCAAGCCCTTGTTCGCATCCGGTACTGGCTATGCCCTTCTCGCCGTGGGAGCAGCGCTCCTGACTGTGGGCGGGCTGTGGTTGCGCCGGATCGTCCGGCCCATCTTCTGAGAGGAGCTATCCAGTGCCGATTTACGTCATAGTCGCAGCGATAGCCGTCGCCATGTCAGTTCCGGTCCTGTTGTATTCGCTCGTCTCGGGCCGGCCACCGGGGCGCCAAGTGAGCAGAAACCTAACTGCCGGGTTAACTCGGCCGGGCGACCTGCGCGCCGTCGTCCTGTCGCAGTCACCGGTAGAACGGATCCTGCAGCCCATCATGCAGTCGCTCGCGCGCCCAGCTCGTCATCTCAGTCCCGCGGGCCGGGTCCTCGTCCTTCAGCGGCGGATCGAACTCGCCGGGGAAGACTGGCCAGTGGAACGGATTCTTGTCCTGAAGCTCGTTCTGGGTGGAGGGATGCTCGCGACCGGGCTGGTCTGGGTGGTGCTGTCAGGCATGAGTGCCATTGGCTTACTTGCTGCCTTCTGTGCCGGGCTGGTCGGGTACCTCGGGCCCGATGCGCTCTTGTCTCACCTGGCCTCTGCCCGCCAACTGAGGATCAGCAACCAGTTGCCCGACACGCTCGACCAACTGACGATCTGCGTCGAGGCCGGCCTCAGCTTCGACGCCGCGCTGGCCCGCACGTCCCGGTCGGGTAGCGGCCCACTCGCGATCGAGATCAGCCGAATGATGCAGGAGCTGCGAGTGGGTGTGCCACGCGCCGACGCGCTCAGCAATCTCCTCGAGCGCACCGACGTGCCAGAACTGCGGCAGTTCGTCCACGCCGTTGTGCAGGCCGAAACCTATGGCGTGCCCATCTCCCGAGTACTGCGGATCCAGGCGACCGAACAACGGGAGAAGCGCCGCTTCCGCGCCGAAGAGCGGGCGATGAAGCTTCCGGTGAAGGTCATCTTCCCGCTTGTCTTCTGCATCCTGCCGACTCTGTTCATCGTCGTCCTCGGCCCCGCCGGTATCCAGTTCGCCGAGGGTCTGAAGTAGCGGCGGGCTGGCAGGAGAACCCTCACTGGACTCGGCCCTGGGTACGGGTCTGGCCACGTAAAGCCGGCCCGTCTCGGTGCCGATACTTCACCGAGGCCGCGACCACAGGGCCGAAAACGCGAAATGAGCAACCTGATGGCCGTCACGAGCCGAGTGAGATCAAGGGACGACCGAGCCCCGACGACCTCCTCTGGGCAGGGACACGGGGGATCGCGGCGGTCAGGGCGACACGCCTTCGTCCTCATACTCATCGCGACGATCTTCCCTGTTGCGAGCCTGCTCGGTGCATCAGTCGTAGCGAAGGCCGAGGTCGAACAGCGTGCGCGCAAGGGTCTTGCGGCCGTCGGGAAGGCCACCGTTCTGCAGGAAGAGCAGGCATGGGACCACGCCGTGCGCATCGTCACATCGGCTGCCTCTCGCCCTGTCCCGCTGAGTGCCATTCAGTCACGTGACACGGAGTTGGCGACCTTGGGTCTGCAGAACATACTCACGACGGGTCCGTTTGCAAGTGTCCGGATCTACGATCCCACCGGAGCCCTTATTGCGAGCGCAGCTCTCCCGGGGGTGACCCCGACAACAGCGATTGCTCTGGGGAGTCCGGCAACGGAGACAACGGCTGGAAGCCCGGTGATCAACGGCTCCCAGGTGGTACGTCAGGTTGCTGTGCCCGTGGGTTTCGGCGGCAGAGGACGGCTCGTCGTGGACGTCGATATCACCCAGTTGCTCGGAAAGCCTTCCGACCTTGCTTTCGGTCGCACTGGCGCAAAGTTTCTCGTTACGCCATCGGGCACCATCGTCGCTGGCTCTACCGCTGTCGGCACGCCGCTTCGGTCCTCCGAGAACAGGGCCATCGTTGCTGCTGGGAAACCAGTAACCAAACTCATTTACAGTCCCTTCTTCAAACGGCGCACCGTCGAGTCGTTCGAGCCCATTCCGGGCCAGGAGATGGGGATCCTGGTCCAACAAGCGCGCTCGGAGATCATGGGCGGCGCGGACCACCTCGCCGCGCTACTTCGCGGGGCAGCTCTAGGACTGGGACTGCTGGGGGGCGTGCTTGCCGTCTCGCTTGGGATTTTTCTGGGCCGTCGCAGCCGGAGGCTGGCCTCAGCGCGCATACAGACGCAGGAGGCGCAGGCCAGGCTCGCGTCCATAGTGCAGGCGTCGCGGGACGCGATTCTAGGTAAGACCCTCGACGGGATCATCACTAGTTGGAACCCCGGCGCCGAGACGTTGTTTGGTTACGCCGCGGCCGAGATGATTGGCAGGCCGATCGAGATGCTGGTCCCGGAGGAGGGTCGGACGACCGAGGCCCAGCTTCGCGAGCGCGTCGCACGTGGACACGGCGTGGAGCAATACGAGACCGTACGGATTCGGAAGGACGGGAGCCGTATTGACGTTTCGACCACACTCTCGCCGATCGAGGGTCCGGCTGGCACCGTCACAGGTATTGCAACCATCTGCCGCGACATCAGTGAGCGAAAGCGGGTGGAGGCTTCGCTGCGGGACAACGAGGTGCAACTTGCGTCGGCACGAGACCAGGCACTGGAGGCCTCCCGCCTGAAGACGCAGTTTCTGTCCAATACCAGCCATGAGATCCGGACGCCCATGACCGTCATCGTGGGCATGAACGAACTCCTGCAGGAGACCGACCTGGATCCCACCCAGCGGAAGTTCGTCGACGCGGCGAGTCGGGCTAGTTCCAGCCTGATGGACATCATCAGTGACATCCTTGACTTCTCAAAGATCGAGGCGGGTCGCGTTGACCTCAACCTCAGCGATGTGGAGATCCGGCCGCTTGTCGAAGACGTGAGCGTCCTGTTGTCTGGTGCCGCGCGAGCCAAGGGTCTGGCTCTACTGTCCACCTGCGATCCGGACGTGCCCGAGTTCCTGTGGTGTGACGGCGTTCGGTTTCGCCAGGTCCTCTTGAACCTGGTCTCCAACGCAGTGAAATTTACCGACCAAGGTCGGGTCGAAGTGCGGGCTCGCCAGCGCACCTCCGAGAGGGGGCGGCTGGTTCGCATTGAAGTAATTGACTCCGGGATCGGGATCGCGGTCGAGGATCAGGGGCTCCTGTTTCAGCCCTTCTCTCAGGTCGACGCCTCAAGTACCCGCAGCTATGGCGGTACCGGGCTGGGTCTGGCGATCTCAGCTCAGCTCGTCGAGGCCATGGGCGGGACGATCGGAGTGACGAGTGCCGCTCAATCGGGCAGCACGTTCTGGTTCGAACTCCCCATTGTCGAAGATTCCTCGGTCAAGGAATCGGTGGTCGTCGCCGATCCGAGCGCACGGACCTCCTTCGCTTCTCTCATCGCGACTGACCGCGCCTGACGCGCCGCTTCGAGTTCGCGCCGGCTGGCTTCTACGAGTTGAGCGGCCCGGTCGGCTGCATTGGCGCGGATGGCTTCAGCCTCCTGCTCAGCAGCCGCTCGCGCTCGGATCGCGGCATCGCTTTCCTTGCGGGCCACCTCAGTCAGCGCCGCGGCCGACTCGTTTGCCTCGGCCCGAACCGTGTTCGCAGCCTGAAGCGCGAGCATTCCCAACTGTTCGGCCTCGCGCTCCGCCGCCGCTTGCACCTCGGCGGCGGCCTCGGTGGCCTCGGCTAGCCGCACCGTCGCATCGGCCTCGGCTTGAGCTCGAACCTGAGCCGCCTCGAGTTCCGCCGCCGCCAGCAGGTCAACGATCTGCTCGTCGACGCTCGCCCATCGGCGCTTGGAGTCGCCTAGGGACTCCTCTGCTTGGCGAAGATAATCCTGTGCGATTTCAGCCGTCCTAACGGCCTCCGCTTCGGCCGCCGATCTTACCTCCGCGGCGACTCGGCGGGCCTCTTCCTCAATCTGGGCAGCGCTTTCGACCGCTGCACGCATAACCGCATCAACCTGCGCGCCGAGGCCATTGATTGGCGAGCCATCGGTTAACGGAGTCTGCACCCACGAGTCCTACCGCCGATTCAATCCTCGAAACCTCATAGCGAAAGTTCCGAGAAGTGTTTGCGGCGCCCAGTACGGGGGGTACACGGCGTCTGAGACTGCAAGATTCGGCGGCCACCACGGCCTGTTTCGGAACTAGCGGAGGGCACGGGCCGGTGTGGGAACTGACGAACGACGACGGATTAGCCGAACACACGCTGAATTCAGCCGGCGACGCGACTGAACTCAACCTGATCGGTGCCGCGACGAGCTACCGGCTAATGGCGGGGATCGCGGGCCTGCTGGTCTCGGACCGGTCGAGCGAGGTCGTGACGGTGCACTCGGGAGCTCGTGTCCACGGGCGGTTCCTCGACCTTCCCCGGCGCGCCCGCCGGGCAACTGCACTCCCGAGTGGCGCCCGATTGGCACTCCACGCAGCCGCATCGTCGGCGGGCGTCCTTGTGGCGGCCGAATCCGGGCCTCTGGCCCTGTTGCGTGCCGTCCGGTCGGGCGATCCCCGGTGCGCCGTTTACGTAGTGAGCCCGGGAGCCGGATCGTGCCTCACTGATCCGGCCACGGCTGGCGCAGTGGTGCTCGCCCGAGCGATCGGTGCGACGGTGCTCGATGTCGAGCCCTGCCTTGACTGGGATCGGTTCGACCAGGCGGTCCGAGACTTCGGACTTGACCACCGTCACGAAGCCCTCACCGTGCTGGCCGTTCCGCTGCCGGCTCCATCGAAGCCCCAACCCGGTGCCCTCTCGCCCGAGTCGGAGTCTTCGGTCCTGACTCCCTCTCGTGGCCCGGTGCCCTGTCGCATCGTGGCCGAGGGAACCGACGGCCGCTACGTCATCGCCGTGGGCCTTGAGCCGGTGCACGCCCTAGTTCCTGGGGCGCTCGTGACCGACCGTCACGGAGACGAAGGACTTATCACATGCCGCCTGGTCGCCAGGGCGGGCCGGCTGCTTGCGGTCGATGTTCCGGGCGTACGCCTCGGCCAGGCTGGTTTCGCCGAGGTCGAGCTGGATGACTGGCTGACCGGAATGGTTCGCCTACGTGCGGCGTCTCTAGAGTCGAGCAGGCCCACGCCGCCGGCGCCCGCCGCTCTCGCGCCGGCGGTCGCGAACCCCATTGCCCTGCTCGTCGCATCCAAAGACGGATCGGCGTCGATCGCCGACACCGTGCGTTCCGCCGTCACCCAGGGTGATGTCTATGTCGTCTCCGATGGGTCCACCGACGACACGGTTGAAGTTGCCGTGGCCGCGGGGGCCTATGTCCTCCCTCTCACAACCAACGTCGGTAAGCCCACTGCCATCAGAACCGCTGTTGATCATTTCGGGCTCACCCGCCGGTACGAAGCGCTCGCGATCCTCGACGACGACACAGTGATCGAGCCGGACTTCGTCGAGTCTTCCCGCCGGCGGTTCGACCCCGGCGTCGCCATCGTCGTCGGCCGGACATTGACCCGCTGGACCGACGAGCACCGGTGGAATCTGTGGCTGGGGTCCCGGGCCTACGCCTACTGGCGATACCAGACGACACTGCGACGGGGCCAGAGCGCCTTGAACGTGATGACCTGCATCTCAGGTTCCAACTCGGTCTACCGATCCGAGCTCCTCGACCAGGTGCTGGTCGAGCACACGCCTTACATCGTCGACGACACCTACTGGACCCTCGAGACACACCGGCGCAAGCTCGGCCGCATCGTCTACGCGCCCGAGGCCAAGGCCCACATCTGCGACCCCACCAACCTCCGAGACTGGTACAAGCAGAACCTGCGGTGGATGTGGGGCTCGTTCCAGGGGATCTGGGGACATCAGGTTGGCCGCCATCGGAGCCTGTTTGACGTCACGTTCGTCCTACAGATTCTCGACTGGCTGATGTACGTGCTTCTCGCCCCGGTACTGATTGTTGTGGCCTTGATGCAGGACTGGATCCGTCCGGAATCCCTTGCCGTCATGAGCTTTGTGGGGTACTCGATCGGCACGGTCATCGCCGCCGCAGTGCTGCGCAAGTGGCGCTTGGCCCTGATGGTCCCCGGGCTTGTCGTCATCGACTGGATCTACCGGGTCGTGTTCATTCACGCCTTTTTCAAGACCATCCGCCAGCCCCGAGTTGCCAGCTGCCGCTGGGACTCGCCTAGCCGCTATTCCTGAGAGGAGGTGAAAACATGAGTGGTCCTGGAAAGCTCGCAATGACCGGTTCGGTCTTCGCACTCCCGCTGACGCTGATTGGCGCCGCGTTGACATTCGCCGGATGGGTTCTGCAGAGACTTGGCCGTGCTCCAGACTCGGCTGAGCGAGGCCTCTAAAAGAAGAACCTCCGAACGGCATCCGGGAGGGGTAACGGCGTGTCACCGGACGCGCCGTATGCCCTGCCCTCGGGCGACTGACCCCGCAGGAACCAGATGCCGTTGGACGGGCGAAACACCGCCAGATCCGTAGTGCCGTTGCCGTCGTAGTCACCGGGCACCGGTAGGTCACCTGACGCGCCGTAGGTCTTGGCCTCGGGCGACTGCCCTCGGAGATACCAAACACCGTTGGACGGCCGAAACACAGCCAGGTCGGTGATGCTGTCGCCGTTGTAGTCGCCAGGCACTGGGATGTCACCGGACGCGCCGTACGTGGTTGCGTCGGGAGACTGGCCTTTTACGAACCAGGTGCCGGTCGACGGCCGGAACACCGCCATGTCGGTGATGCCGTCACCGTTGTAGTCCCCGGGGACCGGGATGTCGCCGGAGACACCCCAAACTGACGCCGCCCCACTGTTGACGTACCACACGCCGTTTGACGGTCGAAAGACGGCGAGGTCGGTTGTGCCATTGCCGTCGTAGTCCCCCGGCACAGGGATGTCGCCGGAGGCTCCCCAGGCGGACACTGCTGCTCCGTTCAAATACCAGACACCGTTCGACGGCCGAAAAACGGCGATATTGGACGTGCCGTTGCCGTCGTAGTCACCCGGCACAGGGATGTCGCCATTCATGCCCCAGTTCACGCTGGCGCCGTCCTTGACGTACCAGTTGCCGTTGGATGGACGAAACACGGATACGTCGGTGCGGGAGTCACCGGTGAAGTCCGCCACCGGGCGGAGCGGGGAGGCGGAAAAGCCCCGGGACTGAGCATTGGCCACTTCACTGGCGTAGCTATTTGGGTAGGCACCCGAGCTATCTCGGTCCCAGTAGTGGTGGGCCTCGTAGCGGAAGTTGTTGGCGGTGTCGACGATCCAGGGCAGTGGGTGCTGGCTCGTCCATTGTTGGGCCCCCGACCAGTTGTAGCCGGGCACCATCACCGTCTTGGTGTCGCCATTCAGCCGTATGGCCGTGAGCGCCGCCTGTGACGCCAACTCCCACGCGATGGAATTCAACATTCCCACCGGTTCGTTCATCAGGTCGTACCCGGCGACGCCGGAGTTGTTCGCGAAGCTGCTACTCAGGAGCCGCCAAAGGGTGGCGAAGTGCTCGACCGTCACGCTCAACGAGCCGATCGGCTGACGAATGCCCTGCGTGCCGTCGGAGAGCCAGTAGGCGCCGTAGTTGTGGATATCGATGATCACCGTCAACCCGGCGGATTGAGCCCGACCGACTGCGGCCGTGATCCGCTGCACCTCGTTGGCGTCGAGCGGTCCGCCGAGCGTTGGCTGTACCCGCTCCCACCGCACCGGTAGGCGCACCTGCTTCATGCCCCGGGAGGCGAGATACGTGAAGGACTGGGCCACGTCGTAGTGGTACGCCCGGTCATAGATGCCAGGGTTGGCGTTCGAAAAGGATGAAGTGGAGTCGAGCGGCCCAGGCGTGCCGAACTCGCCGCCGCTCACGTTGATGCCCCGGCTGTTGAGATTGGCTCGACTCTCGATGACGGGTGCCTGCGACTTGGCGAGACTCAGCGGGCCATCCATCGACGCACACGTAGCCCAGGTGTAGATCGCCAGCTTGTAACCGCAGCCCCACCATTCCCCTGTCGACCACGCGGTGGTCGACACGCCGGCGGCCTCGGCGTCGGCGTACCACTTGTTCGCCAAAGCGTTCCACTGGCCGGTGTCGGCGTTGTTGGGCCATCCGACCTCACCCACGAACCCGGGGACACCGAAGGTGCGTAGCCACCCGGTAAAGACGCTCAGCTCTGAGCGGACCCGCGCCTGCAAGGCGTCGGCATTTGCTCCGGTCGCCCCGTGAGCCTCACCCGGTTGCATCATCGTTACGAGCCCAACCACCAAAAGGGTAGCCAGAGTGGCGGCGATCCCCCTCCGGAAACTGAGTAGACGATTGGTCCGAACCATGGTCTGTACGTGTGCCCCCGCCGTGTCGACTATCACTGACCCAAGGATCGACACTAATGAGCCAGGGCTTGAATTTCTAGGCTCACCTGGATCGCGCCAGGGAACCGTTGGTCAAATGTCGTAGTAGAGCATGAACTCCCACGGGTGGGGTCGGAGACGGACCTCGTCGATCTCCCGCTCGCGCTTGAACGTCACCCAGGTCTCGATGAGATCGGAGGTGAAGACGCCGCCGGCGCGGAGGTAGTCCTGGTCGGCTTCCAAGGCGGAGAGCGCTTCCTCGAGCGAGCCGGGTACTTGCGGGACGCGCGCCAGCTCCTCGGGCGGAAGGTCGTACAGGTCTTTGTCGACCGGGTCGGGAGGCTCAAGGCGGTTCTGCACACCGTCGAGGCCGGCCATGAGCATGGCCGAGAACGCCAGGTAGGGGTTACACGACGGGTCGGGGCACCGGAACTCCAAACGCTTGGCCTTGGGGCTCTTGGAGTAGAGCGGGATGCGCACCGCTGCCGATCGGTTGCGCTGGGAGTACACGAGGTTGACCGGCGCCTCGTAGCCCGGGACCAGCCGCTTGTACGAGTTGGTCGTCGGCGCGGCGAAGGCGAGGATCGACTTGGCGTGCGTGAGCAAGCCGCCGATGTACCAGCGCGCCATGTCGGAGATGCCGGCGTATCCCGTCTCGGAGAAGAACAGGGGTTCACCGCCCTTCCACAACGACTGGTGGCAGTGCATGCCCGAGCCGTTGTCCTGGAACAGCGGCTTTGGCATGAATGTGACCGACAGGTCATGGGCCCAGGCCACCGACTTGGTGACGTACTTGTAGAGCATCAGCTTGTCGGCCATGCGCAACAGGGTGTCGAAGCGCATGTCGATTTCGGCCTGGCCGGCGGTGCCCACCTCGTGGTGCTGGATCTCGACTTCAACGCCGAGGCGTTCCAGGGTGAGGATCATTTCCGAGCGAAGATCCTGGAGGTGGTCCATGGGTGGTACCGGGAAGTACCCCTCCTTGTAGCGGGGCTTGAATCCCAGGTTGGGGTTCTCGTCCTTGTCAGAGTTCCAGATGCCCTCCACCGAGTCGACCGAGTACATAGCCGAGTGCTGGTCTTGGGAGAACTTGACGTCGTTGAAGATGTAGAACTCGGCCTCGGGCCCGAAGTAGGCGGTGTCGGCAAGGCCGGTCGACACCAAGTAGTCCTCCGCCTTCTTGGCCACGTACCGAGGGTCACGGCTGTACGGCTCACCGGTAACTGGGTCGCGCACGAAGCAGTTCACGTTGAGGGTCTTGTGCTCCCGGAACGGGTCGATGATCGCGGTGTTCGGGTCGGGGATCAGGATCATGTCGGATTCCTGGATTTCCTGAAACCCCCGGATTGACGATCCGTCGAAGCCGTAGCCCTCCTCGAAACCGTCCTCGGTCAGCTGGTGCAAAGGCGCCGAGAAGTGCTGCATAAGGCCGGGCAGGTCGCAGAACCGGAAGTCGACGATCTCGACCCCTTCGTCTTTGGCCAGGCGCACCACATCCGCAGGACTCCGCTCTTCCACGATCTGTCTCCCCCTGGGTTGGCTCGGACCGTCGCTCAGCCGGTTTCTCGCCAGTTGCGTGATTATGAACGCTTTATGAACTGGAGCGGAACCGCCTGAACGGCTGCGAAGATAGCGAACACAACACCCGGGCGACAGTCCTGGTGCCGTCGCGGGAGAGTGAGCATCGGATGGAGCGACAGCAGGATTACGTACTGCGATCGGTCGAGGAGCGAGGCATCCGCTTCGTTCGACTCTGGTTCACCGACGTACTCGGCCAGCTCAAGTCGATCGCCATCGTTCCCGGCGAACTGGAGAATGCTTTCGAGGAGGGCATGACCTTCGACGGCTCGTCGGTCGACGGGTTCAGCCGGGTTCAAGAGAGCGACATGCTGCTCGCCCCTGATCCCAACACTTTCGAACTACTTCCGTGGCGGGGTGACGAGACTCCCGTGGCCCGGATGTTCTGTGATGTCAAGACCCTCGACGGCGAAGCCTTCGAAGGCGACCCCCGTCACGTTTTGAGGCGCAACATGGGCAAGGCCCGCGAAAAGGGTTTCTCCTTCTACGTCGGCCCCGACATGGAGTTCTTCTACTTCGCGTCCTCTGATCGAGACGGGCGGCAGGCGCCGACTCCCCTCGACAACGGCTCGTACTTCGATCTCACGACGGTCGACGTGGCTACCGACCTTCGGCGCAAGACGATCCTCGGCCTCGAGTCGATCGGGATTCCCGTGCGCTATAGCCACCACGAGGACAGCCCGAGCCAGCACGAGATTGATCTTCGCTACACGGACGCGCTGACGATGGCTGACAACATCATGACGTTCAAGCTGGTGGTGAAGGAGGTGGCGCACGAGCGTGGCGTGCTGGCGACCTTCATGCCCAAGCCACTGGCCGGTGTCCAAGGCTCGGGGATGCACACCCACGTCTCGTTGTTCGAAGGCGACACCAACGCTTTCTACGACCCCGACGATGAGACCCACCTCTCGCAGGTCGCCAAAGGTTTCATCGCCGGCCTGTTGACCCACGCGGCGGAGATAACGGCCGTGACCAATCAATGGGTCAACTCCTACAAGCGCCTGGTGGTGGGCTTCGAAGCCCCGGTGTACATCGCGTGGGCTCGCAACAACCGCTCGGCCTTGGTCAGGGTGCCAGGGTCGAAGAAGGGCAAGGAGTCGTCCACCCGCATCGAGTTTCGCTCACCCGACCCGGCCTGCAACCCCTATCTGGCGTTTGCTGTGATTCTCGCGGCCGGCTTGCGCGGTATCGACAAGGGCTATGAGCTCGAGCCCGAGCTCACCGCCAACCTGTACGAGATGACGCCCGAGGAGCGGATGGCCGAGGGTGTCCAAGAGTTGCCCGGCTCGCTCGAGGAAGCGATTGCGTGCATGGAAAAGTCGGAGCTTCTCGCCGAGGCCCTCGGTGAGCACGTATTCGACTGGTTCATCCGGAACAAGCGAGCGGAGTGGGATTCCTACAAGACGCAGATCACGCCCTTCGAGCTCGAGCGATACCTCGGGAGGCTGTAAGGCATGGAGGAACCGCTGTTTGTGTTCCCGGATCCGCCTCCTCCGGGTCTCACGCACGTGCTTGACCGTTCCGGGTATCCGTTCCGCACCGTCACCAGCGGTGAGCACGCAGCGCGCATCGAACCTGACGATGGCTGGGCTGGTGCGATCGTGTGCGCCGACGAGCAACCCGACGAGGCGTTCGCGGTCTGCCGGGCCGTGCGCAAGCGTGACATCCCTTTGGCGCCGCTGCTGCTCTTGGTCTCCTCGCAACAGCTCGATGATCTCGAACTCCGGGAGGACCTGTTCGATGATTTCTGCGTCACCCCGTTCCAGAGCCGTGAGCTCGAGGCGCGTTTGCAGCATCTCTTCTGGCGTACCGGGCGCGGTACCCGTCCGGAGCTGATCGAGTACGACGATCTCATGCTGAACCTGGAGACCTATCAGGCGGCGATTGGTGGCCGTCCGCTCGACCTGACGTACATGGAGTACGAGCTGCTGAAGTTTTTGGCCACCCACCCTGGCAAGGTGTTCACCAG
>DATLEI010000095.1:0-4402 GCA_035525375.1 Acidimicrobiales bacterium | reverse complement strand
CGGTGAGTTTCAGGGTAGTTGTCGCCTCGTAATTCAGGCGCGCTTCGCCTTGGATTTCGAGGATCCGTTGTCGTACTCAGGGTTGAGGCAGACGACGCGGATGGGGTCCCAGTTACGGGTCTTGCCGGACCAGCGCTCCGGGTGGAGGCGGCGAGCGGCGGCGTAGACGCGGCTGCGGGCGGAGAGGATCTTGAGGTGGCGGCCGAAGTGTCGGTCGTCAGGCGTCACGAAGTTGATGGCGCTGTGGAGGTGCTCGGTATTGTACCACTGGACGAAGCGTCCGACCCAGGCGATGGCCGCAGCGATGTCTGCGAAGGGGCGCGACGGGAAGCTCGGGCGGTACTTGAGGGTGCGAAAGAGGGCTTCCGAGTACGGGTTGTCATTGCTGACGCGAGGCCGGCTGAAGGATGGCGAGATGCCGAGCGTGGTCAGCATCGTCAGCAGAGGTGCACTCTTCATCGCCGCGCCGTTGTCCGAGTGCAGCCAGAGGAGATTAGCAGATCGAGGGTTGTCAGCGCAAATTCTTTCGATCAGTGCAGCGGCGAGGTCGCCACATTCGTGGTCGTGGATGGCCCAGCCGACGATGCGGCGGCTCCAAATATCGACGACGAGATACAGGTAGAAGAAAACCCCGCGGACGCGGCTGCGCAAGTAGGTGATGTCCCACGAGTAGACCTGGTCGGGACCGGTGGCCGTGAGGGCCTTGGGGCGCTTCGTGGGCGGCCGGGAGAGCGCCCGGTGGTGCAGCAGGCCGGACTTGCGCAGCATCTGGTAGAAGTGGGATTCGGAGGCGTAGTACTCGCCGCGATCGGCCAGGCGAGGAACGATCTGTCGCGGTGACAGGTCGCAAAATTCCTCCGATTTGACGATAGCGAGCACGACCTCGTCCTCCGCGGCCGACAGCTTGTTGCGCGGCGTGCTGGTCGGGCCACGGCGAAGATCATCTCCACCGCCCTGCAAGCGCCAGCGCTGCACCGTTCGCACGGTCAGCCCCACCACCTTGCAGGCCCGCCAGAGCCTTGCTCCGGCGGTCGTGGCCTCGTCCAGCAGGCCCAGGATCATCGTCCGCTCCTCGGCTCCGTGTCGTCGTCCTCGGCCTCCATAAGGGCTCGGAATTTTTTTTGGAGTACCAGCAACGCGGCCGCCTCCGCCAGCGCCTTGTCCTTGCGCGCGAGCTCGCGCTCGAGCTCGCGGATCCGCTTCGCCGAGGCATCAGGCTGCTTGTCATTGCGTCCGCCGAGCTCCGCCTTGGCCCCACGCAGCACCGTCTCGCGCCAGTCGCAAAGCGTCGCCTGGTGCAGCCCTCGCTGGCGCAGGAAGCCCCCGAGTTGCTCCTCGCCCAGCTCGCGTGCGTCGAGCACCACCGCCAGCTTCTGCTCGACCGTCCAGTCCTGGGGTCTGCGTGCGGGCTCGATCGTCGGGGCAGTTGCAGTTTTTTGCTTCGGCATGGACTCCTTGGTACCGGCTTCCTTCTTCCACCGATACAAAAGTGACGGATTGACCCCGAGCTCCTTGCCGAGTTCCTCGACCGACTGGCCCGGGGTGTTCATCCTGCGCAACGCATTCGTCCGAAACTCGCGCGAGTAGCGCTTTCGCGTTTTGGTCGTCACCGCTTCTCCCCCACCGGGATCTTCACGCAGATCGCTCCGGGGTAGCTATCGACGTCGACCTTGAACCCGATCCCCCTGGGGATGATCACGAGAATCGCCGTCGCCGGCTTCGCCGGGCTCTCCGACTCCGGCTTGATCCCGTCCTCGAGGATCACCTCGAACTCGTGGTTGCTGGGGTCGTCTGGCTGGTGGGCACTGGGAAAATTCATCTCTACTGGTTCTTGTCTCGCCCCCCCTGTGGTTTATCGGTCAAGGCGACAACTTTCCTGAGACTGGGGGGAACCACCGGGACCGGCACAGACACCGGCTCGCTCACCGTGCCCACCGGTGACACCGGCGCGCCCACCAGCGACACCGGCGGCACCAGCGAAACCACGAGCAGCGAGTCCAGTGACACCAGCGACACCGGCGACACGACCACCGGCCCGATCGTCTACCCCGACAAGCGCGTCGGCATGTTCTACCTCGGCTGGCACGCGTTCGCGTGGGACGCCGTGACCAAGGTCGACCCCGCGAAGCCGCGCACGGTCGAGGCGGTGATCCGCGGAGGCGACCTGCAATTCTCCGACATGCTCCTCGACGCCGGCCTGATGGGCGAGGCCGCCGCATTCCACTGGCACCACGAGCCGAGCCTCGGGTTTTACAGCCTGTACCGCCCACGCGACGGCGAGACGCCGTACGCCGAGCCGAACTTCGCCCCCGGATACCCCGACACCGCGTCGATCACGACGGCCCACGCCGCCGCGCTGTGGGACGCCGGCGTCGACTTCATCTACATGGACCTCACCAACGTCCCGGGCATGAACGACTTCGCCGACGTGATCGGCCTGCGCCCGTTCGAGATCCTGCTCGCGGAGTGGGGCGCCCTGCGGGCCCAGGGCACGCCGACGCCGCAGGTGGCCGCGTGGGTCCGGCCAGCGACGTCGGCGACGCGACGCCGATGTTCCGCCGCCTGCTCGACGCCTACGACGCCGCCGCGCCCGACCTCATCCTCACGCACAACGGCCAACCGGTGATGTTCATCGTCGATCACGGCGGCCTGCCGATCGTCCAGGCCCACCTCGACGAGATCACGGCCCGCGGCGTGCTCCCGGTCCGCCTGTGGGGCGTGCTGGCCGCGGACGTGCTGGCCGCGGGCACAGCCGCGTGGATGCAGCCGTGCTCGCGCGACGGCGCGTTCAACACGCTGCTCGACTCGACGATGACCTGCGACCAGGGCTACACGACCACATCGCCGCTCGGCACCGTCCTGTCGGTCAGCCGCAGCTACCAGATCGGCTACGCCAGCCTGCCGCTACAGGCCGCCGGCCGCCTCGACGGTCTCACCTTTCAAAAACAGTTCGCGACCGCCCTCGCCGTCCAGCCCGACTACCTGCTGATCAACGCGTGGAACGAGCACCTCGCCCAGCCGCAGGCGAACCCCTACGACCCGAACCTCGGCCCGCTACGCCGCAGCATGGGCGTGACCGACGCGCCCGACCCCGACCCCTCCGCCCCCTGGCTGTGGGTCGACATGTACGGCGCCGAGTACGACCGCGACTTCGAACCCACCGTCGAGGACGGCGGCGCCGGCTATGAATTGTTGAAGAGTTGCCTCCGCGTGTGGCGCACCGGCGCGGCCGCTTGCACCGACAACGCCGAGCCCTGCTGCCAGCCCCCGGCCGACCGCGTGCTGATCCGCAGCCTCCGCGTCAAGGGCGGCCCGCTCGCCGGACAGCACGTGCCGACCGACGACGCCAACGAGGTGACCACGCTGCTCGGCAACGGCAGCTGGGACGAGGTGTGCAACCCGCACTACGGCCCGCCCGGCCTGTGCGGCAACGGGACCACCGGCGACGGCCCGTTCCGCCTGTACACCACGGGCGGCCCTGGCCGCGTCGAGATTCATCGCTGCTACACCGGCGTCGACAACTTCCTGTCGACGGACCCGAACTGCGAGGGCGCCCAGCACGTCAAGCTGCTCGGCCACGCCGCCATGGGCCCGTCCAGCGACAGCGCCCGCCCGCTGACCCGCTGCCTCTCGCAGATGAACGTGCACCTGCACTGGCTCGACGGCCCGTGCCCCGCCGGCAGCATGGGCGAGTCGACCCTCGGCTACGTGCGCTGAGCGGTCGTCACCGCGCAGGGCCTGGATCGCGCGCGCCGAAGCCGTGAGTGCCCCATGCCCGCAGCGGTCGAATCCGGGCCCCGCCCCCGACGTGGCGGAAGCGGTCGCGGCCGTCCGGCCCGGAGCCGCGGCTCGGCCTGCGAGGGCTTCGTCCATGTGGTACAGGATCGGCTTCCGGAGGTCCCAATAACCAATCACAATCTCATCCCGACATCGCTCGGCGACGGCCCTGCCCCGACCGCCGAGGTGTGCACCGTGCGTGTCGCGGCCAGCGGCCAGCCCGAGCACGGCCTCGGAGCCGGCGACAGCGCCTACTTCCCCGGGGTGTTCAGCGCCGGCGAGGCCGATACGATGCTGTCGCGGCTGCTCCCCGGCGGCGAGATCCCGTACCAACAATGGTATCACATGCCCGACCGCAAACGCGCGGGGCGCGCGCTCAAGCCGCTGAGCCGCATCAAGGTCGCCATGGCCGTGCCCGAGGAGGGCAGCGGGCGGATTCCTCACTACCGCTTCCCCGTCAATGACCAGCACCGTTACGGCGTCATCGCGCCGATGACGCCCACCGTCGACGCGGTTCGTCGGCGCATCGAGGCCCTCCTCGGCGAAAGCTTCAACCACGCGGTGGCGCTGGTGTACCGCGGCGGCGAAGATTGCATCGGTTTCCACAAGGACAAGATGCTCGACC
>DATLEI010000092.1:0-8091 GCA_035525375.1 Acidimicrobiales bacterium | reverse complement strand
GCGGTGACCGATTCGAAGGCGGCGCGCACGCGCAGCGCCATCATCGATGCCGCCCTGCGGCTGTTCCGGGAGAAGGGCTACGACGCCACCACGATGCGGGCCATCGCCACGGAGGCGGGTGTCTCCGTGGGCAACGCCTACTACTACTTCGACTCCAAGGAGCAGCTGATCCAAGGCTTCTACGACCGGGCCCAACTCGAGCACGAAGTCGCTGCCCGGCCGGTGCTCGACTCCGAGCGGGACCTCGCCGCCCGTATCGGCGGCGTGATCGAGGCATGGCTCGTGACGATGGAGCCCTACCGGCCGTTCGCCGGCAAGTTCTTCAAGAACGCGGCCGAGCCGACGAGCCCGCTCAGCCCCTTCAGCTCCGAATCGGGCACTGCGCGAACCACGGCTATCGCGCTGTGGCGCGAGGTGCTCGACGGCTCCGACGCCAAGGTCCCGAAGCGGCTACGGGCCGACCTTCCGCAGATGCTGTGGCTGTACTTCATGGGCATCGTGCTGTTCTGGGTGCACGACCCCACAGCCGACGCATCGGCTACCAGGCGCGTCGTGGCCCGGACCGCCCCGCTCGTGGTCCGGGCCATCAGCCTCTCCCGCCTCCCGGTGATGCGCACGATGCTGGACGACATCGTCGTCGTGATGGGCGAGGCCAAGCACGTGTTCACGGAGCGGCGGCCTTGAGCGGCGCCCGGCTGTACTTGCGGTGCCTCGCCTGGGGCCTGGCAACCGGTGCGGCAGTCGGAGGCGTCGCGGGGTTCGTGATCGGGGTCCTTGTGGCGACGAGCGCCGGACCGGCCTTGGTGGCGATTGGCCTGGCGGGCGGCGTCATCTACGGCGCCTTGGTCGCCGTCGTCCCGACTGTCTTGGGCGGGTTCGTCGTCGTGGCGGTCCTGATCCGCCGCCACCCGCACCCGGCGTCGTTGGTGAGGGTCCACCAAGACCTCGGCGTCGTCTTCGCCTCCGTCGTCATTGCCCTCGACCTCGTGGTCCTCGTCTGGTGGATTGCGCTCGGTGGATTGACCTCACAGGTGCTCGTGCTGCTCATGGCTCTTCTCCTGATCGACGCCGCCGCTGCGGCGGTGCTCACGCCTGCCCGCAGGTCCATCTCGCAGGCATGGTCGAGCGCTGAGGCGTAGCCGGCGTGGCAGGCCGCTTTCGCGCCATCTACGCCATCAGCCGGCCCACCGCGCCGGCGGTCAGGGATAGGAAGCCCACCCGCGAGGTCTCGTGGTTATAGGAGCAGGCCGGACGATCCCGGCGAGTCAAACCCGGGCGTGGTCCTGGGTGAGCTCCCCGTGCAGCCGATCGACAACGTCGAGGACGGGAAGGGAGATCAGCCCGGTTCGGGCCTCGGTCAGGCGATCGAGGAGGTGGTCCATCACCGCGACCCGGACAGTCTCGCCGTCGTCCAACAGCCGGGGACGGACGAGCCGGGCGAAGGCCACCACCATCTCGGCATACGCGTCCACCAGGTTGGCGTGCCCATAGGTGACCAGTCGGGTCTCGTTCACGGCATCGGCCATCACCGCGCATGCGTCCGCGATGAAGGACAGTCCGTCGTCGGCGTGCAACACCACGACTCGATCAACCATCGGCCCCTCCTCGGAGATTGGCGAGTCCCCAGATAGTAGGACCGACCGGTCCCGCACGGCCGCCGACCGCCGTTCTGCGACGCGCGGTGGCGCAGTTCAGCCGAGTCATCTGGCGATGTGGGCAGCCAGTTCGCGGTCGGGACTGCCTTGGCGGCCGTACAACGGCCCGCACGGGGTGCGGGCCAGCCATAGCGACAATTCGACGAGGTCGACGACGTCGCTCGACTCGGAGTAGGCGCCGCCGAGGAACGCGAACTCGGTCATCATCCCGACCACGCTTCGGTTCCTCGTCTTGGCGAGACGGTGGTCGGCCATCGCCGCGCACTCGGCGCCGATAAACGGCTCGCTGATCCCGTGTCGTCGCAGCACCATCGCCAATGCGTTGGGGACCGGTCGACGACCGTGGCCGCTGGGGCGAGGGGCAGCAGTACGGGCAGCAAGGTCGACTCGTTAACGAACAGCGCCGCCTGGGGCTTCCAGAACAGGACCGTGGCGTACCAGCCGCCGAGGACCGTCGTCGGATGACCGACCTGGCCCCGGGACTGAGCGCCGACCCGTTCGAGGAACTTGCCGGTCCCGTGGACGACGTACACGTTGGCGAGTCTCGCGTGGCGCGGGGCGGCGCGGCCCTGATCCGGGCTGTTGATCACCCGTATGACGGGCGATCAGGGGCGGCCCCGCCACCACCGGCCGTGAGTGTGGGATCACGTCCGTCCTGGCTGACGTCCGCCGAGACGTACTTCATCAGGGCTCAGAGGCGGCTCGTCGGGCATCAGTCTCTCCCGGGAAACAAGCAGAACGGATGTCCGGCCGGATCGAGCATGACGACGACGCGGTCCTGTTGCGGCTGGTGGTCTGCGACCTGTGCGCCTCGCGCTACGGCGTCGTCGAGAAGCTCGGAGAAGCGGGTGCGTCGATCCGGTCCATCCCCCAAGTTGTCCACGGCGATGTCCAAGTGCATGCCCATCTGCTGCTGGCCGGCGACAGTCGGCCACACGGGCGGTACGAACGGCTCCTCGCGTTGGAACTCAAGCTTTTGGTCTCCGGAGGGCGACTCGACCAATGCCCACCCGCCGGGGACCTTTTCGGAGCGATCCGCGACTCGCCATCCCAGCAACCACGCGTAGAAGTCGGCGAGCAGCCAAGCATCGCTGCAGCCCAGGACGGGACCGCGTAATCGAGTACGCACAGGTTCCACGAGTGGATCCTGCCTGGTGACGATCACCAGCGCAGGCAGGCCCCGGCCCCTCCGGCATCACTCCTTGCCGGCGATGTGGGCGATGGCATCGGGATCGGAAGTCGAGTGGATATGGGGCAGACCGTGGCGTCCGGCGCCCAGGCCGAGCGCCGCGCCTGCGCAGCCGGTCCGTCCGTAGGTCGACGAGGCATCATGAAAGCGTGGTCGAGCCGTTCCCACAATTCCGCTACCACCCCGACCCGATCGCCACCGGGGCCGTGGAGCGCTCCGAGAAGGAGTGCCTCGCGTGCGGACGAGCCCGAGCGTTCATCTATGTCGGCCCTGTCTTCGCGGAAGCCGAACTGGTCGATGCCCTGTGCCCGTGGTGCATCGGCAGCGGGACGGCGGCCGAGAGGTTCGACGCCCAGTACACCGACGTCAGTTTGGGGGTTCCCGTCGGCGTACCGACATCGGCCACGGACGACATCGCACACCGCACGCCGGGGTTCCGCGGCTGGCAGCAGGAACACTGGCTTTACCACTGCGATGACGGCTGCGCGTTCATGGGCGAGGTCGGCCGACGCGAGCTCGACGACTACCCCGACGCGTTGGCGGCACTGCGACGCGAGTCGCAGCTGAGCGGCTGGGGCGAGGACGACGTGGCCGTCTATCTCGACTCCCTCACCAAGGGTGGCGCGCCGACGGCCTACTTGTTCCGCTGCCTCACATGCGGCGTCCATCTCGCCTACTCCGACTTCGACTGAAGCGCCCGTGAGTCGCCACACCAGATCGGTCCGGCCGCGCCGGCGCCTGCGCTCAAGGCCGGCGTTTGGGGGCGTTTGCGTCAGTTCGGTTGACCGGGGTTATGGGCGTGTCAGCGATGCGTTTTGCACTCTTACGCCCGGGAGGTCGGCGAAGGCGGTGTTGTCGGCGCTTACGACCGTGCGGGAGGCAGCCCTCGCAGTAGCGGCGATGATCAGATCGTGCGCCCCGCGAGGCCTCCCCTGACGTCGGACATGAACGAGCAGCTCGGCGTGGACCCCTGCCACCGCACCGTCGTAGTCGATGACGGGGATCACGGCCAAGATGTCCTCAAGAAAGGCGAGTCGGGCCGCACGCTTCTTTCCCGAGGACAGGAGCACACCGACTCGAAGCTCCGCCGCGGTGATGGCGGCGATCGCTACCTCGTCGTCGTCACCGACAGCATCGTCGAGGCCGATTGCCGAACGTTCTGCGGTGACCAGGAAGGTTGTGTCAAAGAGAAGCCTGGTCAGGGCCGCTCCTCGATCTCGACGACGGATCGAACGTCAGCCAGGTCCTCCGACCACTGAGGATCGGGTCGGTGGCGGCGGAGCAAAGCCTTGACATCGGCGCCGTGGCCATCATTCATCGGCTCGAGGATGGCGATCGCCTTCCCTCGTCGGACGATGGTGAAGCGCTCGCCACGGTGTTCCACGGCGTCGAGAAGGTCGGCGAAGCTGCGCGCCGCCTCTGTGGCTGTGATCTCCGACATCTAGATCAGATTATCAGACTGCCGGATCCACGGCGGCTGCCGTCCGCTGCGGGGCGCTCCCCTCCGGCGGTAGGGGGCGCCTGGACGCCGCTGATCCGCCGGGATAGTGGGCCGCTCGTCCGTGCTTCGGCTTGACTCTTTCTCCGGAAGCCCTATCGGGTCAGAGACTCGTCTGGACAGATGGTGCGGCGACGCTGCTTCGCGCCGTCGGCTCGAGGTGGCCGTTCAGATCGAGGGAACCGAGGCTCCTAGTTGTCACACTGGGCTGTGACGGCCAGCCATTACGTAGGATTGAGGTGGCGTTCACCGTGCCATCGCACCACAGGGAAGCGGGCCTCGACCCAACCCCGGTCGCGACAGGAGCACTCTCAAGGAACGACAGAACCGCCAGCAGGTCCTCATCGACGGCAGGGAAGCTAGGGAGACGCGATAAATTAGGCTGACCAAAGAATCTCTGGTTGGACCGCCTTATACTGCCGAGGAGGAGGACCGTCATGCTCGCCAACTACCTGATCGGGTTGCGTGAGGGCCTGGAGGCGTCGTTGATCGTGGGGATCCTGGTCGCGTACCTTGTCCGAACGGGGAACCGGGATCGCCTTCCGCCCGTGTGGTTCGGCGTGGCGATCGGGGTCGCACTGAGCTTGCTGGCCGGGGCCGTCCTGACCTTCACGTCCCGGGCCCTGTCGTTCCGGGCACAGGAGATGTTCGGCGGTGTCGCCTCCATCGTCGCGGTCATGTTCGTGACCTGGATGATCTTCTGGATGCGGCGCACGGCGCGCCAGTTGAAGGGGGAGCTGCAGGGCAAGCTCGACGCCGCCCTCGTGATGGGAACGTCGGCCCTCGTGGCCACCGCGCTGCTCGCGGTGGTACGCGAAGGCCTGGAGACCGCACTGTTCATCTGGACCGCGGTCCAGGCCACCGGCTCGACTGCGTCGCCATTGCTCGGCGCCATGCTGGGCCTCGTGACCGCAGTCGTGCTCGGCTACCTGCTCTACCGGCGTGGCATCAGGCTGAACCTGGCCAAGTTCTTCACCTACACGGGCAGCGCGCTCATCGTGGTGGCAGCCGGCGTCCTCGCCTACGGCGTCCACGACCTTCAGGAGGCGGGGCTTGCGAATTCCTTCGGGCTCGGGGCCGTGGCCTTCGATGCATCCGGCATCCTTCCGCCGTCCAGCTGGTGGGGCTCATTGTTCAAGGGTCTCTTCAGCATCAGCCCGACGCCAACCCGGCTGGAGATCGCCGTCTGGATCGCCTACCTCGTCCCGGTGATGGCCATCTTCGTGGGCGGGTTCCGAGGGACGACGCTGCGCCCCGCAACAGTTGCCGTCGGTGGGGAGAGGGCGAGCGCAGACGTGGAGGCCCGATGAGGCGCCTGCGGGCCGCCGGCGCCGCACTCGCGCTAAGTATCGCGATAACAGCCTGTTCGGACAGCGGTACGGGCGGCGAGGCGATCGGCATCGTCGCCACGCAGACGGAGTGCCGCGTCGCTCAGACCGAGCTCACCAGCCGGAAGCAGTCGTTTCGTGTCGACAATCAGGGCTCCGACGTCACCGAGGTGTACGTGTACGCCAAGGGCGACAAGGTGGTTGCCGAGAAGGAGCACATCGGTCCCGGGACGCAGGCCACGTTCTCGGTGACCCTGGGCCCGGGCGAGTACGAGGTCGCCTGCAAGCCTGGTGAGCGCGGCACGGGGATACGTCAGAAGATCACGGTCGCCTGACTGGGGCGTTGTCCCCAGGGCCGACGGACCGCCGGTCAGCGATGGGCGCCACTGATCGCACCGCTGGCTGACCACGAGATCGAACGTCATTGCAAGAAGCGGCTCGATCAGGCCGTTCCAGAGGCCCAACGGCTTCGTCGAGCAGTCATGCCTTCGCCTGCTCGGCACGCGACAGCCGGTATCTAGCCGTCCTCCGGCCGCGGTAGGGGACTTTCGACCGGCTCGACGAGCGTCTTGTTCTGGGACACTCGGCGAGCCGCCATTCTTCAGCCGAGCCGCTGGCCTGGCGCCCGAGGCTCTGACCAAGGGTTCGATCGGCCTACGCCTGAGCTCCGCCGCGGTCGCTGCGCTGCGCGAGGGTCCTCCATAACATGAGCGGGTGCCCCCTGAACGGCTCCGGCTAAGGATCGGCAATCTGGCGAAGGCCGTCCTCGTATCGGGACAGGCCTACCAGGACCCCAAGGATGCGCTCAACGAGTTCGTGTCGAACGCCGCCGACGAGTACGTCGAGGCGGGCCGACGCGGCGAGCGGATCCGAGTCATGTTGCGCCGGAAGGGCCGATACCCCGTCATCGCCATCGACGACGTTGGTCGGGGCATGTCGCCCGATCGACTCCGGGAGATTGCCCGCAACCTGTTCGAGTCGGCGAAGGCGGGTGACGACCGAACGCTCGGCGAGAAGGCGATCGGCGTCCTCGCGTTCCAGCAGCTCGGCAACCGCTGCGACGTCGTCTCCAGGGCCGAGGGTTCCGATGAGACCTGGGTCCTGCGTCTCCAAAGGGGAAAGGCCACGGCGCAGCTGGAGCGCGAGCGGCGAAAGGCCCGCCAGGTCCCCGGCACCACGGTGGTGCTCTCCGACCTGGAACCCGATGTTCTGCGGGTGCTCACCCAGCGCAAGGTCGTCGATTACCTCCGGACCCGGCGGGGTCCTGCCCTGGCTCGGGGCGATTACAGCATCGAGGTGGTCGAGGGCCGCTCGGTCGAAGTCATCACCCCCGAGAAGCCGGAGGGTCTGAAACTCGACATCCCCGCTCGCCCGACGCTGTGGGGGCGGATCGAGTTCGCGCTCTACGTGTCGCCACCTGATCCCCGGCGGCGCCGGCGCGTTGCAGTCGTCGGTCGGGCAGGCACGACCATCGTCGACGACATCGCGGAGATCGAGGAGTTCGCGCAGCCGCCGTGGGACAGCGGCCAGCTTACCGGCGAGGTGGTCTTCGTTGCCCTGCAGCAGACAGCCGGGCGCCGGGCGGTCCTGCGTGATCGCGAAGCGTTCCCAGTGTTCGTCGACGCAGTGAAGGCGGTCGAGCCGGCGGTCCGGCGAGCGACCGAAAAGCTTGCCCACGAAGTCGACGCACAAGCTGCGGACCGCCTCGCCGAGACGCTGCGGCGCGTCTTCGGTCGAGTGCTGAAGGAGCTTGCCGATCTGGACAACCCGATGCGCACCGCCGTCGGCGACGAGCCCGGGACGGGAGGGTTGTTCGAGGCTCAAGCGGCGGGAGGCACGGGGCCGTCGAAGAACGGGTCGGGCGGCCCCACCGCGCCCGACGGGGTCCCAGAACTGCCTGAGCTCGAAGGCGCAGGTGGCGATGCTCCGACGGCTCCTCAGCCACAAGCACGGCCGGACCGGCGGCGTACCGCTGATCTTCCCTCGGTCATCCCGGATCCTGATCCCGGTCAGGCCCGAAGCCGATTCGAATCAGAGACCGGCATCGTCTTCTACAACGATCGCCACGAGGACTACCTGGTGGTGAGGGACGACGAGCCGGGCCTCCTCGACTACCTCGCGACCCTCGTCGCCAAGGAGTATGTGCTCTACAACAACCCCCGCGCCGCCAACGACGATCTGGCCGAAGAGATGGTCCGGATGCTTGTCCGGGTTCGACGCCACCTTCCCAGGCGCCGGTAGCGGGAGAGCCGGCCACGATGTTCCCGCACCCCACACCCCTGGGCGCGATCCGCCACCACCGTGGCGGTCCCATGGCACCCCGAAGCAGGTGATCACCCCGAGGCCCCTCTACCCCTTCCTCCGATGTCCTTGCCGTCCTAACTCCGTCCGGTCAGTGATCGGTATCGCCGGGGCGACGGC
>DATLEI010000091.1:0-8598 GCA_035525375.1 Acidimicrobiales bacterium | reverse complement strand
GTCCAGACCATCTCCGCCAGGACCATCTCCTCGGCCTGGCGGCGAGCCTGGTAGGCGCGCCGGCGGTAGTCCTCGAAGGTCTCCGGGGAGCTGGGCGTGGCGAGCAGTTGGTCCCGCATTGTCATGATCCGGTTCTCGACCTCCTCCCCCAGCCGGGAGAAGTGAGCGATCGGGTCGGCCATCGCCGCGAATGCTTTCGGGCGGTGCTGGCGAGCGTGGTCGTAGGCCAACGTCGCGTAGTGGTTCATCTTCATCTTCGTCCACCTCCCCGGGCCGCTTCGGCCCGGTGCCGGGGTGAGGGAGCGATTCGAACAGCGACAGCTGCGCGCGAGGGGATTCACTCCGATCCCGGGGCACACGCTATCCCTCGATGCGCCGGATCGCAGGCGACACCGCCACCGCGCCAACGGGCATCTGGCGGTAGCGAACGATGCGATCAAGCAGGAGCCTGCCCGTCGCCGATTCCACCACCTTGACCTCGACGTGGGTGGCGCGATGGGCGTCGGGTACCAGGAAGACCGCCGCCGCCTCGCCCACCAGGAGGTAGAGCTCGTCTCCCACGACGCCGGCTCGCATGCACAGATGCCCGTGGGTGGAAGGCAGCGTGGCATCGGCGGCGAACATCGTGGCGGCGCGCAAGTCGTTGACCCCCACGGTGCCCTCCTCGATGTCGACCAGCAGCAGCGGCCACCCGTCGAGGTGCAACTCGAAACGGCCGTCGACGACCGACAGGCGGGCCCGGCTGAGCAACTCGCTGGCAGCGGCATCCATGGTCAGGCGATCCTCGGCCCAGCCCGCTTGAGCGCGGGCACAGGGACGGGTCGGTCGAGGCGCCCAAGGGCCAGTGCACAGCGGTCGCGGATCCACATCTGGTTGGGCCCATCGGTCAGGCGAAGCTCCCAACCGGAGCTGACCATCCCGTCCACCACCGTCTGCGACGTTCGCCCGCGCAAGAACGCCACCTCGTGGCGGCGGCGATCGAAGGCGACCTCCGCCTGCCGCCCGTGCCACAGGCCGGCCGGCTCGGCTTCCTCGCCCCCTGGACACGACCTCGCCGCAACACCTTCGGGTGGCACGGCGCGCAGATAGGGCTCTCTCATGGTGGTGTCACCTCCTGGCTGGGAACAACGAGGGTGGGGCTGCGGCGCGGGTCCAGCTCACCCCGAGCGGCCAGGCGCCGGTCGGCCCACCACGGCCGGGTCCGCACGTGCGCCGGCGGGAGGGTGCCGTGGATGAGTAGGGCGTCGCCTGGTGGCATCTGGCGAGCCATGTGGGGCGGCACCAGCGGCTCGCGCGTGGTGGACAGCTGCAGAGAGTTGCGCGCCTCGGCGGAACCCTCGGAGCGGCTACGGGTCTCGACCTCGACGTCGCCCAGGACAGCGGCGATGTAGCGAAAGGCGACCGGGTCGGACAAGCCGGAGTAGAAGACCTTGGACAGGTGGTTGGTAAGGATGGTGTCGGCCTGCCGGTAGTAGGCGGCCTCGATCTGGGCGATCGACTGCCAGATCGTGACCAGCAGCACCCCCAAGCCGGCGAGGGTCGAGGCGTACTGGGGTAGTGCCCGCAGTGGGGTGTTGCCGGCCTCGTCGATAACGATCAGCAGTGGCGGATCGAGCGGCTTGCCGTCGGCCGCGACCCGCAGGAACACCTGCTTTACGAGATCGTTCAGCAGTCCGCCGAAGGCGGGTGCGAGACGCTCCTGGTCCTCGATGGGCGCGCACAAGTACAAAGTGTTCGGCCCACCGAGCACCCAGTCGAGACTGAGGCTGTCGCCCCGCGACGCAGCGGCGACGCCAGGGTCGGCCCAGGGCCACACGACCGTCTGGGCAGTGGAATAGACCGAGGACCGGGTCTCGTCCTCCATCTCCCAGATGCCCATGACCGCCTGCGAGGCCCGAACGGCGCCGTCGCACACGTCAGGGTCATTCGACTTGAGGAGCCGGTCGAGCGCAGTGCGGACATCGCCGGGGCCGTCGGGGCGGGGCCGGTCCTGCACCATCACCCACTCGCACACCTTGGCCATGTCTTTGTCGGTCTGCACGGCTGTCCACATCAACCCGAACATCAGGATCTCGGCCTGGGAGAGCCAGAAGTCGTAGTTGCCCTTTACGTTGTCACCACGGGGGGCGGCCTCACACAATGCCCGGGCGGCGCGCTGAGCACCGAGAACGGTCTTCGCGGCGCGCAGGGGCGACCAGACGGCAGAGCTGTCACCGGTGCTGTGGGTCGGGTCGTAGACGAGAACCTTGCCCTTCGTCTTGCGCCACCCACAGGTGCTGCCCAGCAGATCGGCCTTGACCGACGAGAGCACGGCCGGCCCCTCCCACTCGAGTATTCCGCTGACTGCCGCCGTCGTCTTTCCCGATCGCGACGGACCGATGAGGGCCACCGCCCCCCGGTCGCCGCGACGCTTGCTTCTTCTCCCCCGGCCCATTCCCTTTGGCGCCAGCTCGGTGGCAAGCGAGTGGCGCCCGAAGTCCCCGAGCAGGAAACGGCCCGGGTGGTCACCCCGGACGATCAGCGGCTTCAGGTCCGTTGCAGTGGCGAAGCGGGCACGAGCATCGACCCCCAATGGCCGTCGCGGCAAGGTGCCGACCTTGGAGCGGCTCAGCAGCCGGAACAGGACAACGGCGATGGCGATCGCCGCGAGCATGACCACGCCCGTGGCCCCCCAGTAGGCGAGCGCACCCGGCAGTGCAGGCCGCATCTCGGGCGGCCAGGCCAGTCGTGGATCACCCAGATGAGAGGGAAGCCGTAGCCCTGAGCCGACGGCGTCGGAGAACGAGGCGTCGAGCCGCCCGTCACTCGCCGCGGCCGCAACCCACGCCCCCAGCCACACGGCCCCGCCGAGAAACCCGACGATGGCGGCACCCGCGATGAGAAGGAATTCGAAAACAGAGAGCCCATTACGTTCCATGACCAACTAGGCCGCCGGCGAGCACAAAATCTCGCGCCCACGGGCTGATTGGCCATGCGAATCGCCGTCTGGTGCCACGGCAGGCAACGTTTGCCCTTGTCCTCCAGGCACTTCGGAGACACCGGGGGACCGCCCGGGCCTGGGCCGAGGTCGCTGTTCGAGACTCGCAGCCCCGTCGCAGCCCACAACGCCCGAGGAGTAGGTTCGCCGCATGAGCGAGCCGTTCGACAAGTACGTGAAGCTCCGGGAGCGCGATCACCTGCCGCTGCTGCGACGCACGCTCGCCGACTACGTGGATCGCGGGTACGAACCGTGCCGGAAGCAGTTCGCCGCCGCGCTCGGAGCCTTCGACGCGTTCACGGCGAGCCCAGGCGTGGAAGCCGACTGGCAGGTCCTCGAGGACGCACTGGCAGTGCTCCAACGGTGCACCGAGACGTAGCGCCGGATCAGGATCCCATCGGCCGCAGGCAACCCGGGCTGCGCCACCGGCCCTCCCCGTGAACGGATCACGCCCGAAACCTCGGTAGCGGTGGCCGACCCGAGGAGCGGTGCGTACCGCGGGGCCATCGTGATCGATACGTGGCGAGTTGGATCAGCCAAAGTCGAGCGAGTGACACTTCCGCCGACGCTCGACGGGAAGACCGAAACCATCGAGCGGCCAGCCGGTACCGTCCACTTGCTGACCGGCGACGACCGCGCGATTTGCGATCCGGCACGGCCCGCCATGCAATTGTTCGATGGAGTCTACTGGCAGGGCGTCGGCCTGTCGGAGGCGTACTGCCCTGCCTGCGAGGGGCCCCGGCAGCGCGAAGGGATCGGCCGCCAGCGCTAGGCCAGGCGAGCTCAGGACGACGGGCACGTAAGCGCTACGACCCCGGCCCGTCGGCGGCGGCGGTCACTCAAAGCCGACCTCGTCCCACGCAGCGCTGGCGAACGCGTGGACCTGCGCCCTCGTCGGTCCGTCCCCGCCACGGAACAGGTACTTGAGGCCGTTGACCTCCTCCCAGTCGTTCCAGTTCCCCTCAGCGAGCGTCTGGTTGAACATGAACGCCAAGACAGCCCGCAGGTCGGCCTTGTACGTCGAGTGATTGAAGTGATCGTCCGGGACGTTGTAGACGGTGCACTCCATGTGGTAAGACGCGATCGAGTCGAGCTCGACGCCAGCAGCGATCAACCTGGTCTGGAGGCGCTTGAGCAAACGCGTCATCCGCTTGTATCGGCGCCCGGTGGCGTCGTTCTTCGTGACCCCGTTGTCGTACTGCTGCTGCGGGTAGTTCTCCTTCCTGGACTTGCCGGTCGGGTATACGCACGATCCCTGCTGGACGATCGGGACGCCTGTCATGATCCGGTCGTACCTGCGGTACTCCCAGCACGGGACGACGTCCGCAGGCAGCGTCGTCTTCTGCTTGCGGACCCGGTACGCGATCGAGCCGGTCTCAACGGCCGCGGACCCGAATGCGGCCACGAGCGCCTCCTTGATGTCCCGCTTGAACTCGTCGCGCGTGTACGGATCGTCCGAGGACACGATGCCGACGTCGGACTTCGGTCGGCCCTCCAGTTCAAACACGAGGTCGTAGTAGAAGTACCCGTGGTACTCGACGGCGACATCGACGTCGTAGTTGAGGCGCGCGTTCGTGTTGTTGGCGTACGAGCCCTTGACGTAGACGCGGTAGGGCCGCCCCTTCAGAGCGTCGCTCGCCGCCAAGGCGGCCTTCACCTCCTTCTCAGTCTTCTCGCGCCTCGAGTCCTCGTGGTCGCTCGGCCGTGCAGCGGCCTTGCGGAGCCAGGCTTCCCAGTCCCTCAGCGTCCTCCCTCGCCTTCCGTCCCAGGCGGGTCACCGGCAGGGTCCTGCGAGGAGGCGGCGTCGCCGAACATCCGCAGAGCGGTGTCGTACGTGTCCGCGAACCCCCCGCGCCGCTCGGTGAAATCCAGCTCGCCGCGGCTGTCCCGGTTCGTCCAGTAGCGCCCGCGAAGGCGATCCGGCGGGATGCCGGTGACGTCGAGGGACGTCGACCCGTGGTGGATCCGGCTGTGCATCTCGTACCGGCTGTCGGGGCGGCTCAGGTACATGTACTCGAGAGACCGCTGGCCGTCGACGCCGGAGAGGCTGGCAAGCGAGGACACGGACCGCATCTGGTCAGTGATCATGGTGGCCGAGACCGTCGTCGCCGTCTGGCGCACCACGAGGAACGCTGGCTTCGGTGGGGGGACAACACCCGTCTCCGGATCGACCCAGAAGGTCGTCAGCACCCCCTTCCACGTGCCGTTCAGGTTGCGTGGCACTGCGGCGACCTTCTGCGAGATCACCAGGCGCCACAGCCACCGATCCCAGGCGGTCACCAGGGCCACGGCCGCGGTGACCGCGTACGAGTAGAACTTCAGCCATGCCGGGTTCGGATTGTCGCCGGTCGCCAGCATCCCGACGGCGAACACTAGGACCGTGACGAAGACCACGGCTTGGACCTGCAGCCGGCCCTTCACGAGCCGAACCCCAGGTACGTCCACGCTGCCTGGGCGAGGTCGCGGCCGTCGGTCCGCGTCCACTTCTGCGCTGAGCTGAACAGCCACTTGCACTCGTTGACCTCGAGCCAGCGCTCGGCGGCCTCGATCGGCTCCGCGCCGCCGGTCCCGTCCCACACGTGGAACAGGACGCCCTTCATCGTGTCGGTCCACGTCGAGCTCAGCAGGATGCTGTCTGGCACGTTGTAACCGAGGCACTCCATGAAGTACGAAGGGACCTCGCGGTGGGCCCCGGCTTGGACCATCAGGTTCTCGATGCGCTTCAAGATCCGGACGGCCTGCTTGAAGCGCCCGTTCGTCCTCGCATTCTTGGCCTGCCCCATCGCCAGGTGTTGGGCGGGCCAGTTCACGACCGAGCCGGCGCCGTTCTTGAAGACCTTGGTCCCATCGCGGTAGGAGCCCGATGCGAAGAAGTAGCGGTAGTTGAACGACGGCACCACGTCGGCATCGATACGGGCTCTACTCGATCGGACGACGATCGCCGTCGACCCGGAGGCGTCGGCCTGCCCGGGGAACTTCGCCTGCAACGCAGCCACCAGCTCGGATCGGAGTTTCGCAGGAGTCCAGATGCCCTGGTAGGTCCCGGCGGTGTCGTGGCGCGCACCGGGCTCGGCCTCATCCCAGTACTGGCACTCATGGCACTGCACGACGATGTCGACGTCGGAGTCGGCTCGCACATTGGTCTGGTTGGCGTAGGAACCCTTCGGGTAGACGGACAGCGAGCAGCCCTCGAACGCGGGGTGGGCATTCACCGCATCGGTGATCATTCGATTGGTGCGGTCCTGCTTGTCCTGCTCCGTGTCGCTGGACTGGCCCGTCCAGCCCGTCAACTGCTCCTCTGTCGCCACGCGCCGGTCTCCTCGTCGATCCGCCTCAGGATACCACAGCCACCGAACGCACGTTCGTGTCCGGGTGACGCTGCAGCACCCAGACCCTTCGTCCGTCCGGGTGCGTCCGGCGGGTGACTCGTGGTCGGCATGCTCGCGTCCGAGGAACTCGAGCAACCTGCAACGGAGAGCAGACCCACCGCCACACGGCGAACCGGCGGAGCGGCATCGCTGGACGATACCGCCGCCCAGGGGACTCAGTTTCAGGTTGTGACGAGTGTCCCAGAACGCCGGCTCCGGGTGGGGCTACTCCTGATCGTCTAGACAAGAGCGATGGTCCTGTTTCGTCGGCGAAAGACCAAAGCGGAAGGGCTCCAAGGGCACGCGCTCGCGACCGCGCTCGACGATGTCGGTTTCTGGCAGGACGTGACGGGTGAGCGGGACCGCCTTCGAGACCTCGTCGCTGCAGGCGGTCATCCCCTCGAGGCGATGGGCAATCGGGGCTGGGTCGTAGATGGAGAAGACCTCGCCGAAGGCCTGGTCGAGCAGCTTCTTCGTGAAATCGCGCCCGCGATGGCTCGTCGAGGCATCCCGGTCCAGGTAGGCACGATCGAGGGTCCCCATGAACTTGGATCGAAGGGTTACACGATCGAGGTGAACGGGAAACTCATTGACCTCTACAGGTACGCGCCCGGCGGCGGCATGGTGCCAGCGACCGCGGACCCGTGGACTGACTGCACCCTGCTGCCGCTGGCCTCGTTGAACGAGGCGCTCGAATCAGCCGGCTCCGAAGAGCGGATCGTCGTGTTCGGAGCAGGCGGCAACGACGGCATCGCGTACGTCCTGCCGCTCCCTACCGTCTCGATCCTTCGCTCGGTGGCGCAAGGGCCGCACGAAATACCCATCGTCGCGTAGGTCGCGTCGACCGTCCCCAACCGCCGGGTGAGCGCCGCGCCTCAGCACGACGCGAGCCGACTTGATGAATCGGCCTGGGTTTGACGGAGGCTCGTTCGGTTGGTTTTCTCATGCCGCGCTGGGCTGAGATCGCTGACGGTACTCGGCCTCCACCTCGGCTGGCGTGAGGTCGCCGAGCTCGCCGTGAAGGCGCTCCTCGTTGAACCAGCCCACCCATCCGCAGGTGGCGATCTCGAGGTCGTCGAGACCGCGCCACGGACCGCCGTTGGTGGCCAGGGCAGCCGGGTTCCGATGCAGCTCGGTCTTGTAGAGGCCGATCACCGATTCGGCCATGGCGTTGTCGAAGCTGTCCCCGATGGTTCCGATGGAGGGTGCCGCTCCGATCTCGTCGAGGCGATCGGTGTAGGCGATAGAGGTGTATTGGCTGCCGGCGTCGGAGTGACAGACCAGCCCGTCGAGGTCAACTCCCCGCCGGGTCCAGGCGGCCATGTTCAACGCGTCGAGGACCAGGCTCGTGGCCATGGTGCGCGCCGCCTTCCAGCCGACGATGCGGCGGGAGAACACATCGATGACGAAGGCGACGTAGACGATGCCCGACCACGTCGAGCAGTAGGTGAAGTCGGCGACCCAGGTCTGATCCGGCCGGCTGGCGGTGAAGTCACGCTTCACCAGATCCGGCGCCCGCAACGCAGCGGGGTCGCGGCGGGTGGTGAAGCGCTTGCGGGCCCGGCTGGCGCCACGTATGCCCTGGTCGGCCATGAGGCGGGCGACCTGGTCACGGCCGACGTCATGGCCGGCGCGGCGGGCGGCCTTGGTGAGCTTGCGCCGTCCATACACCGAGTAGTTCTTCGTCCACAGCGCCTTCAGCGCCGGGCCAAGGGCGGCGTCACGGGTGGCCCGGGCCGAGGGTTGGCGGCTCTTGGCGTCGTAATAGGTGGAAGGGGCGATCTCCAGCACCGTGCAGATCGGCTCGACCCCCCATCGCAGCCCACCGGACTCCTTGGCCCGGTGGGCGTCGATGAATGCGACTACCTCTTCGGTCGACCGTCGAGCTCGGTCGCGAAGAAAACTGAGGCGGCCTTGAGGATGTCGTTGGCCCGCCGCAGCTCCCGGTTCTCCCGCTCCAGGGCAGCGATGCGCTCTCCCTCGGCGGTCGTCGTCCCCGGTCGCCGGCCCGAGTCGATCTCGGCCTGGCGCAGCCAGTTCCTCAACGACTCGGTGCCGATCCCGAGCTGGCGGGCCACCCGGGTCACCACCCCGAATTGCTGCCCACCCTGGTCGGCGATCAGCTCCTGGGCCATCCTCACCGCCCGCTCCTTGAGCTCAGGCGGGTACCGCTTCTGTGCTGGGTGTTTCGATTCCATGCTCCATCCTCCACTTCCAAGGTATGGAGCCTCCAGTGAACCCAGGCCGATTCAG
>DATLEI010000084.1:0-8910 GCA_035525375.1 Acidimicrobiales bacterium | reverse complement strand
TCGGCCGGAGTGACGACCGGAATCATCGACCCGGGGTCAAAGAGCGACGGCGACAGCGTGAGCCGAAACGTCGGTGTGCGTCAGTGACAGGTGCCAGCGAGCGACACCTCGGTCGGCGGCAAGCGCGGCGGCCCGGCCCCGCAACACGACCGAGGGTTGGCCTGACGGCGCCGAGACCACCTCGACGTCACGAAACGCGAAGGCACCCACCCCGACGCCGAGGGCCTTCATCACCGCCTCCTTGGCCGCGAACCGCACCGCCAGCCGCGGCGCGCCATCGACGGCGCGCGCCCCGTAAGCCCGCTCGCCATCGGTAAAAAGCCGATCAGCAACCAGCGGCCGGCGGGCGAGCACCTGCCGGAACCGCGAGATCTCGACAGCGTCAATTCCGATTCCGATCACTCGACCGTCACGGTCTTGGCCAGGTTGCGGGGCTGGTCGACGTCTCGGCCCCGAGCCTTGGCCAAGGCGTAGGCGAACAGCTGCAAGGCAACGACGTCGACGGCGGGCGAGAAGAGCTCGGCCGCTTGGGCGACCGGCGGCACCCACAGCACCTCGTCGGCCATGGCGGCCGTGGCGTCGTCGCCCTCGGTGGCCACAACGATGACTGTGGCCCCACGAGTACGCATCTCCTCGATGTTGCCCTTGATCTTGGCCAGTAGCCGTCCCTGCGTCGCGACGGCGACGACCACGGTGCCGGGCTCGATGAGGGCGATGGGCCCGTGCTTCATCTCGCCCGCCGGGTACCCCTCGGCCCGGGCGTAAGAGATCTCCTTCAGCTTGAGCGCGCCCTCGAGGGCAACCGGGTAGCCAGGACCACGTCCGAGATAGAAGAAGTCACGGGTTTCGGCGTAGCGCTCGGCCACTGCCGCGATCTCGTCGGCGCGAGCCAGCACCCGCTCGACGAGATCGGGAAGCTCGTGCAGCGCGTCGACCAGTGCCGTCACCTCTGCCGGGTACAACATTCCCCGCAGCTCGGCCAGGTGCAGCGCTAGCAGATCGGCCGCAACGATCTGGGCCACGTGCGTCTTGGTTGCGGCGACTCCGATCTCTCGCCCGGCGCGCGTGTAGAGCACGGCGTCTGCTTCACGCGCCATCGACGAGTCGACGACGTTGCATATGGCGAGGATCTTGGCCCCGTTCACCGCCTCGTGGGCGAAGCGGCACGCCTCCATGGTGTCGAGCGTCTCGCCCGATTGGCTGATCCCGACAACGAGCGTCTTGGAGTCGAGAACTGGGTCGCGGTAACGGAATTCACTGGCGATGTCGATCTCGACCGGCAGGCGGGCCCAGTGCTCGATCGCGTACTTGGCGACGAGCCCGGCGTGGTAGCTGGTGCCGCACCCGACAACAAAGACCTTGTCGAAAGCACGCAGTTCCTCGGTGCTGATCCGCAGCTCGTCGAAGACGAGCTGTCCGTCGCGCGTTCGGTCACGCAAGGTCTCCCGGATCGCCTGTGGTTGCTCGTGGATCTCCTTCAGCATGAAGTCGGGGTAGCCCGACTTCTCGGCGGCCTCGAGATCCCAGTCGACGTGCTTGCGCTGGGGCTCGATCTCCTCGCCTTCGAGCGCTGTGACTCGCAGGGTTCCAGGGCCGACCTCGACGAGCTGGTCGTCGTCAATCACATAGACCTCTCGAGTCAGCGGCAGCAACGCGGGTATGTCGGACGCCACCAGTCCCACGCCGTCTGATCGCCCGGCAATCAAAGGCGAACCTCGGCGGGCGGCGATGACAACGTCGGGGTGGGCCGAGTGCACCACAGCCAGGGCAAACGACCCGACCACCCGCTTGAGGGCCGCTCTTGTCGCGCCGGCCAGGTCGAGGCCGGCTGCAAGGCCGCCCTCGATCAGGTGAGCAAGGACCTCGGAGTCGGTTTCGGACGTGAACTCATGACCCGTGCCCGTCAGCTCGTCAGCCAGCTCGACGTGGTTCTCGATGATGCCGTTATGGGCGACCGCAAGGTCGCCGCTGCAGTCGATGTGGGGATGAGCGTTATGCTCGACGGGCCGCCCGTGCGTGGCCCAGCGGGTGTGGCCTATGCCGGTGCGGGCGGTCGCCGGCGCGTCGTCGACGGCGCCAGAGAGCTCGGCCAGCTTGCCCACCCGACGCCGGCGCCAGAGTGCACCGTCGTCGACGACGGCGACGCCCGAGGAGTCGTAGCCCCGGTACTCGAGGCGCGCCAAGGCCTCCAACAGGATCGGGACCACAGGCTTACTACCGGAAACGCCGACGATGCCGCACACAACGCCAGCCTACGACGGCGACAGCGGGATGGCCGTGGGCGGGCGTCTGCGGCCATACTCCTGACCAAATGACCACTCCGATGCAAGGTTCCAAACTCGACGGGACCGCCCTCGCCTTTCGCATCGTCGCCTACCTCGAGGCCGCAACCTTCCTCCTCCTGCTCGCCTCCTCGATCACCTTCCGCGTCTTCGACGGCCCCGACTTCATCTCGATCATGGGTCCCGTCCACGGCATCGCTTTCCTCGTGTACGTAGTGCTCGTTCTGGCCGTCAGGGAAGGCCAGGGTTGGAGCTTCTGGCACACCGTCCTGATCCTCTTCCTCGCCCTGGTGCCGTTCGGCGGCTTCTGGGCCGGCAGCCACCTCAAGACTGAAGACCCGGCGTAGGTCAGCTCGCGCCAACGGCGGCGCGTACCGCCTGACACAGGGTCTCGCAGGTGGCCTCGGCGTCCTCGAGCGTGCGGGCTTCGACCATGACCCGCACGATTGGCTCGGTGCCGCTGGCGCGCACCAGGACCCGCCCGTCGTCGCCGAGCCGCTCTTCGGCGCGCCGGACCTCGTCCCAGACCTCGGCGGCGTCGTCGAGCGAGCGCGCGCCGTTCACCACTACACCCCGCAGTACCTGGGGCAACCGGCTCATCACCGACGCCAACTCCGCCAGCGGCTTGCCCGTGCGCGCCATCACGTCGAGCACCTGCAGGCCGGTGAGGATCCCGTCGCCAGTCGTCGCCAGGTCACGGAAGATGACATGGCCCGACTGCTCGCCGCCGAGGGTCCAGCCTCCAGCCTCCAGCTGCTCGAGTACGTAACGGTCGCCGACCTTGGTCTCCACCACGTTGATGCCGTGGCTCTTGAATGCCTGGCGCAAGCCGAGGTTCGCCATCACCGTGACAACGACCGTGTCGCCGGCCAGCTCGCCTCGCTCGCGCCGGTCGAGCGCGCAGACGGCCAGGATCTGGTCGCCGTCAACGACCGCGCCGGAATGGTCGACGGCGACCACCCGGTCGGCATCACCGTCGAACGCCAGCCCAGCATCGGCACCGGCGGCAACGACCGCCTTGGCCAGCCCCTCGGGGTGATTCGAGCCGCAGCCACTATTGATGTTGATTCCGTCGGGCGCGTCATTGATGACCGACACGTCCGCGCCGAGGGCCCGAAGGACCGGTGCGGCAACAGTCGATGCCGCGCCGTTGGCGCAATCGATGACCAGCGACAGTCCAGTCAGCGCATCTGATCCGAGCAACCCGACCAAGGCCTGGGCGTAATGGGCACGCCCTTCGACCAGACGCACAGTGCCGACCGCGTCGCCGGTCAGCGCGACACGCTTCTCCGTGCCCGCGACCAAGCGGTCGAGCTCGTCCTCCAAGGCTGCTTCGACGTCGTCGGACAGTTTCCGCCCCCCGGCGGCGAAGAACTTGATGCCGTTGTCGGGGTACGGATTGTGCGACGCCGAGATCATCGCCGCCGGCACATCCTCTGCCACGGACACCCACGCGACTCCCGGCGTGGGCAGCATTCCCAGGTCGCCCACGTCGGCTCCTTCGGCGGTGAGTCCGGCGGTGAGCGCGGCCTGGAGCATCGGTCCGGATATGCGGGTGTCGCGCCCCACGAGGTAACGGGTCGAGCCGAGGACGCGTGCCGCGGCGCGCCCGAGCAACATGACGAGTTCAGGAGTGAGATCGGAGTTGGCGACGCCCCGGAGGCCGTCGGTGCCGAACCGGAGGGTCACTGGGACCGGACCCGGTGGCCTAGCGCTTCGAGTATTGAGGGGCCTTGCGCGCCTTCTTGAGGCCGTACTTCTTGCTTTCCTTCTCCCGAGCGTCGCGGGTGAGGAAGCCGGCCTTCTTCAAGGTCGCGCGCAGGTCTTCGTCGAGCACCAGCAGCCCCCGGGCAATGCCGAGACGCATGGCGCCCGCCTGCCCCGAGATGCCGCCGCCGTCGATGGTCGCGTCGACGTCGTAGACCTCAGCGGTCGTGGTGAGCCGCAGGGGCTCGGTCACGACCATACGGTGCGTCTCCGACGGGAAGTAGTTCTCAATCGCCCGCTTGTTGACTGTGATCTGCCCGGAGCCGGCGCGGATCCGCACGCGGGCCACGGCCTGCTTGCGACGGCCGGTGGACTGGACGAGTGGCTTCGGCATGCTGCTCTCCTACGACTGGGCCCGCTGCCGGGCATGTGCAATCTGCCGGGCTTCGGGGTGCTGAGCGGTATGCGGGTGGGTGGCGCCGGCATAGATCTTGAGCTTCTTGATCATGCTGCGGCCAAGGGGGCCCTTGGGGAGCATGCCCTTGACAGCGTGACGGATGGCGTCCTCGGGACGGGTCTCCATGACCTCCTGGTAGGTGCGGCGCCGAAGCCCGCCGGGGTAACCCGAGTGGCGGTACGCAATCTTCTTCTCTTGCTTGTCAGAGGTCAGGACCACTTTGGCGGCGTTCACGACGACGACGTGATCGCCCGTGTCGATGTGGGGCGCGTACATGGTCTTGTGCTTGCCCCGGAGCAGGGTGGCGATCTCCGTCGCCATGCGCCCGAGCACGAGGCCCTCGGCGTCTACGACATGCCAGGCGCGCCGGACATCAGTCAATTTGGGAGTGTACGTGCGCACGCTGTCCTTCCGTTGAGAGCCCTGGGTGGCGTGCCGAACCTGGCGATTCTAGGTGCTGGCGCCCGGCGCGACAAACGAGGGGTCACTTGGATAGGTCACGGCCCATAGACAGAGGCCGTGTGGAGGCGCCAGATGGACGGCCTCCGACCTCGATCGCGCTCGGAGGATCGCCGCCATTTCACCGGCGCGCCGGCGACCGTCACCAATGGCCAGCATCAGGCCGACAAGGGCACGCACCATCTGCTGGCAGAACGAGTTGGCCTCAATCTCGAACCGTACGAGATCGCCATTGCCGCTGTCGTCGGCAGCAAGGCGCGACCAGCGGGCATCGATCACGCGCCGTACCATCATCGGCTCGGGGACACGCCCCTCGGTCCTTCCGCCACTCGGGCCCCTCGGAATCCGGCAGAACGAGCTGAAATCGTGCTCGCCGATGACCGGGTCGCACGCGAGCGTCATAGCCCGGAGGTCGAGCGGTTCGGGGACGTGCCACGACGTCGCCCCCAGGAAGGGGTCAGGCGTCTCCCGATTGAGCACGTGGTAGCGGTACCGGCGCGTCAGCGCCGAACGACGGGCGTCGAATTGCGGTGGGGCCTCACCGACGGCGCGCACGACGATGGCCGGCGCGAGCATCGAGTTGAGCGATCGCTGTAGTGACTCGTAGTCCACATCGGCACGATCTAGATCGAAGCTGACGACCTGCCCCCAGGCGTGCACACCGGTGTCGGTGCGCCCGGCCACAGTGAGCTTCACGGCCTGGCCGATGACTTGTTCCATGGCCGCGCCAAGCGCGCCGGCGACGGTGACCTGATTGGGCTGCGCCGCCATGCCGTGAAACCCCCGGCCGTCATAGGCCAAGAGCATCCGGACGCGGGTAGTGGCGGTCAGATCAGACGAGTTCGATGCGAGCCATCGGCGCGTTGTCGCCGTGGCGCGGACCGAGCTTGAGGATCCGTGTGTAGCCGCCGTGGCGGTCTTCGTACCGGGGAGCGATCTCCTCGAAGAGCTTGTGCGCCATGTCTTTGTCTCCGATGAAGGAGACGACCTGGCGGTGGTTGTGCACGCCACCCTTGCGGGCCTTGGTGATGATCTTCTCCGCGACAGGGCGAAGGGCCTTGGCCTTGGCCTCGGTGGTGACGATGCCCTCAGCGGCAATCAGCGAGGCGACCATGTTGCCGAGAATGGCCTTCTGGTGCGACGCGCCGCCGCCGAGACGCCGTCCTTTGGTGGGGGTACCAGGCATGGCTGAACCCTACGCCTGCTGGTTGCGCAGCGACAGGCCGCGTTCGTCGAGTTTCACGAGCACCTCGTCAAGCGACTTCTGACCGAAGTTGGTAATGGCCAGGAGGTCGTCCTCGCTCTTGGTGACCAGCTCGCCAACGGTGTTCACCTGGGCGCGCTTCAAGCAGTTGCGGGGACGCTCGGACAAGTCAAGGTCTTCGATGGGGAGGTCGAGATCGGGGCTGCCGCTGCCCATGATGCCGACCTCGCCGAGCTCGAGGGTCGGCGGCGCGTCGCTCATCTCGGCGACGAGCCCAACGAGGGAGCGCAGGGTGGAGCCGGCCGACGCCAGTGCGTCGCGAGGAGTGATCGAACCGTCGGTTTCGATGTCGAGCGTGAGCTTGTCGTAGTTGGTGGCCTGCTCGACCCGCGTCGGGGCGACCGTGAAGGCCACCCGGCGGACGGGCGAGAAGATCGAGTCGACCGGGATCACGCCGATGACGGCAGAACGCTTGTTGCGCTCGGCCGACACGTAGCCGCGGCCGCGCTCGAGGGTGATGTCGAGGGCCAGGCGCGCCCGGGCGCTCAAGGTGGCGATGTGCAGGTCGGTATTGAGCACCTCGACATCGGCCGTCGCCTGAATGTCGTTAGCGGTCACCTCGCCGGGACCACGAGCGTCGAGGCGCACGTTGACCGGGTCATCGGACTCGACCCGCAACACGAGGTCTTTGAGGTTCAGGATGAGGTCGGTTACGTCTTCCTTCACCCCGGGGATCGTGGCGAACTCGTGCAAGACGTCGTCGAAACGAACCTGGGTCACCGCCGCCCCCGGGATCGATGACAGCAGCGTGCGTCGCAGCGAGTTGCCGAGGGTGTGACCGAACCCGGGCTCGAGCGGCGAGATTGCGAAACGTTGCCTGTTGCCTTCGGGTTCTCCGAGGGCTTCGACAGTGGGACGCTGGATGATCAGCATGCGCAACAACTCCTCTGTTTCTGACTAACTCCGAGCACTGAATTACTGCGGTGTAGCGATTACTTCGAGTACAGCTCGACGATGAGCGATTCCCGCACGGGTACGTCGATGTGCTCGCGCAACGGGAGGTCACGGACTGTCACTGACATGGCCTCGTCGCCCGTCTCGAGCCACGGGGGCGTCGCACGGTCGAGGGTGTCGAGGTTGTGGCGCAGGACAATCATCGACCGAGACTTGGTGCGGATGGAAACGACATCGCCCTTGCGCACCTGGTAGCTCGGGATCGTGACCCGCCGGCCATTGACGTCGACGTGGCCATGGCGAACGAACTGTCGGGACTGGTTGCGGCTCGCGCCCCACCCGGCGCGGAACGCCACATTGTCGAGACGCTGCTCGAGCATGCGCAGGAGGTTCTCGCCGGTGATGCCGTCTTGGCGGTTGGCCTCCTTGTACATGTTGCGGAACTGCTTCTCGAGCACGCCGTAGATCCGGCGCGCCTTCTGCTTCTCACGAAGCTGGAGGAGGTACTCGGACTCCCGGATGCGCCCACGGCCGTGGTCACCAGGCGGGTACGGCCGGCGCTCGATCGGGCACTTCATGGAGTCGCACTTGGGACCCTTGAGGAACAGCTTCATCCGCTCACGACGACAGAGGCGGCAGACGGGGCCGGTGTAGCGCGCCATCAGACCCTCCTTCGCTTCGGAGGACGGCAGCCGTTGTGCGGGATCGGCGTGAGGTCGCGAATGCCAGCGACCTCGATGCCCGTCGCCTGCAGCGACCGGATCGCAGTCTCCCGGCCTGAGCCCGGGCCCTTCACGACAACCTCGACCTTGCGGACGCCATGCTCCATGGCCCGGCGCGCACAGGTCTCGGCCGCCAACTGAGCCGCGAACGGCGTCGACTTGCGAGAACCCTTGAAGCCCACGTTGCCCGCCGATGCCCAGGCGAGGACGTTTCCGTCGGGGTCGCTGATCGAGACGATTGTGTTGTTGAACGAACTCTTGATGTGCGCAACGCCGTACGGCACGTTCTTGCGCTCGCGCTTCTTCGGACGCCTGCCTCCAGGCTTCGGCTTCGCCATCCCCTACTTCCTGACTTTCTTCTTGCCGGCGACTGTCTTCTTCGGGCCCTTACGGGTGCGGGCATTGGTGTGCGTGCGCTGCCCTCGCACCGGGAGACTGCGCCGGTGACGGACTCCCTGGTAACAGCCGATCTCGATCTTGCGCTTGATGTCCTGGGCGACGTCGCGCCGCAGGTCACCTTCGACCTTGAGGTTCTGGTCGATCCAGCCGCGCAGCTGGGCGACTTCGTCATCGGTGAGATCACGCACACGGGTCGACGCATCGATGCCGGCGCCCTTGCAGACCTCGACCGCCTTCGAGCGGCCGATGCCGTAGATGTAGGTGAGCGAGATCTCCAACCGCTTCTCGCGAGGAATGTCGACTCCGGAGATTCGTGCCATCGCTAGCCCTAACCCTGCCGCTGCTTGTGGCGCGGGTTCGAGCAGATGACAGTGACGCGTCCGTTGCGACGGACGACCTTGCACTTCTCGCAGATCTTCTTCACGCTGGGCTTTACCTTCATTCGCCTTCTACTTGTAGCGGTAGGTGATCCGACCCCGGCTGAGGTCGTAGGGAGTGAGCTCCAACTGCACCCGGTCACCAGGAAGGATCCGGATGTAGTGCATCCGCATCTTCCCTGAGATGTGGGCGAGGACCTTGTGCCCATTCTCCAACTCCACTCGGAACATGGCGTTGGGCAGGGGTTCGACAACCGTGCCCTCCATCACGATTGCGTCATCCTTGGGTGGTTTCGGCAGTGGTCCTCCTGGAAGCTGAAAGAAATCGCTATGGTTCCCGGGACGCAGA
>DATLEI010000068.1:0-49554 GCA_035525375.1 Acidimicrobiales bacterium | reverse complement strand
AGCGGCCGGCGGAGAGACCGCCCTGGTTGCTGAACTCGAAGTGGATCCCCCCGAGGACCCGGGACCGCCCTGCCTCCGCCGCCGCCGCCGAGAAGCTCGGGTAGCTCCGAGGCGTCCCGCCGGGGGCGGTGTCGGTCTTGAGAGTGAACGGCACCGCGTCCCGGCAGAAGAAGCCGGCCAGCACCCTCGCGGCGGCCGCGCTGAATGAGCTGTGGCCGGACCAGTGCTCCGGAGACGACCCGACGGTTCCGGCACGAGCCGACCACGTGGCGTCCTGCACCGTCGCCGGGTTGCCGTCGGTGTCGGCTTCCCTGATCGCTGTGGTCGGCCGCCAGAAGCGGTAGATGAACTTCGTTTCGTAGGTGGGCGCCACGGTGTCGGCCATGGCCATCGTCTCCAAGGCGAAGAGCCGGGCCGTATCGTCGAGGGACAGGGACTGGCTCGCGGAGACTGTCTGGGCCACCTGGACCCACGCTCCGGGCGGCTGGCTCGATCCGCCTCCGAGGCTCCAGTACCGGTACGTCGCCAGACCCGCCGGATCGGGGACTGCGGCGTCGCCGACGACCTTGACCTCGTTGAAGGCTGCTGCGTACGCCGCGCTGGTGAGGCTCGGCGGGCCGGAACTCACGTAGGCCTCAGGGTCAGCGATGGCGAAGGGAGCCAGGTTGCGGAACTGGACACCGGACCAGCTGGCGCGGAAGACGCCCGGCCCGGACCCCGCTGGCTGCGTCTCATTGGGGCTCGATCCGTCGTTGGCCCTGGCCGCCAGCACCTGGTCCGCCACCTCGCCCCCCCAGCTTCGGCCTGCGGTCCGTAGCGCCGACGGCGAGCCCAGGTCGGTGGCCAGGCGGGCGTCGTACACCGCGGCCTGGTCGGGATAGAGGGCGACAAGCACGTCATGGGCCGCGCCGGCAGCAGCCGTGACCTGATCGCCGTAGGCACCCCGCCGCGACGGCACGAGGGCCTCCTCCCGGACCTGGTGTGCACCGAGGCCGGGCAGACCGTTCACGGCGTCGTACATGGCGACGTTGAGCATTGCGAACAGGCGCGCCGCTTGGGCATCACTCGCATTCTTGGTGCGCACCGTCTGAAGGGCGAGATCGTTCCAGGTCCGGATGACGTTGGCCCTAGTGTCAGGGAGTGCGATCGCCGGCGTCGCGCTTAGACCTGCGGACAACATCACGACGGCTGCCACCAGGGCCCCGGCCAGCCCTCGACGTGAACGGGTGCCCTCGCTAGCGGTTCGATTCATCACGGTCACGCGCTCTTGACAAGCGAGAGGTCGAATTCGAGATTGATGCGGTCACTGAGCACGATGCCGCCGGTTTCGAGCGCCACATTCCACGTCAGGCCCCAGTCGCTCCTCTTCAGGGCACCTGAACCCTCGAATCCCACACGGAGTTGCCCGTACGGGTCGATTGAGTTGCCCTGGTGGGTGAGCTCCAAGTCGATGGCTCGGGTTACATCTCTGATGGTGAGGTCGCCCGTCACCCGGTAGTGGTGGTCGTCGAGGGCCGTCACGCCCGAGCTTTCGAAGGTGATCGTCGGATGGCGCTCGACATCGAAGAAGTCGGCCGAGCGCAGGTGGGCGTCTCGATCGGAGTTGTTCGTCCGGATGCTCGCTGCGTCGATCGTGAGCGCGACCGAACAGTTGCTCGGGTCTTGTCCGTCCAGGTGCACTTGGCCCCGGAAGGAGTCGAACCATCCGTGAACCGTTGTCACCATGGCATAGCGGGCGGCAAAGCCGAGACGGCTGTGAACGGGGTCGGGCTCGTAGGAGCCCGTGACTTGGTCGAGCACCTCGACCGCGGTGGGAACGTTCATGGGTGATCCTCCTTCGACGGGACCCGGTGTCCTCAGTCACTGCTCATCGTGCGATGCGACGCGTGCGCCTCGGTTGCGGGCGACGTGCAGCCCGCGTCGCTCAGCCGCCGACCGGGCCTACGGGTGCCTCATCGTCGGCGAGAAGCTGCCGGGTGACGGCCGACGCGAATGAAACGGCCTCTTCGTCGCTCAGGCTCGCTCCCCGTCGCCTGGCCTGGTCGAAGGCTTGCTGGCCCAGGCGGGAGATGAGCGTAGCGACGACGGCTTCGAGCCGATCGACCTCGGGGCCGTATATCAGCGGCGACGTCGTAGAGGCGGTGCAAGCTCCGTACAGCACGGCCGCCGGCTCATCGGCTCCGACGCGGGCGATGAGCTCGACGAGGTTCCGCAGCGTGAGCCATTGCTGGGTCCAGTTCCCGTCCCGGCGCCAGTGCTGGATGACGTCCTCGAACAACGGCAGCGCGAGGCGGGGCGCGGCATTGCGGCCGCGAAGCGAGGTGGCCGAGATCAATGCCAAACCCTTCATGAACACATTGTCGACGGAGGCTGCGAGGTCGAGGGCCTGCTCGATCGGGGCCAGGGCCCCCAGGGGATCTACCTCGAGCAGAGACTCACCCTGGGAGTAGAGCACGTGCGCCTTCATCGTCGGGCTGCCCGCGGCGGCGGCTACCTGCCACGCTTCCTCAGCGAGGCCCACAGCGGTCGACAGGTGCCCGTTCTTCGCCGCGGAGACGGCGCGGCTGCAGAGACTCCACACCACTCCCTCGTCATCGCCGGCGAGTCGCCAGAGGCGTACCACCTCTCCGTATAGCTCGAATGCCTCGTCCAGCCGGCCGGTCAGCAAGGAGGTGGCGGCCAGGGCCTCCGTGGGGAGCGCCCGCCGCGGGTCGTCGGGCCCGGCGCAGTCGGCCAGGGCCCGGTGGGCGTACTCGGCCGCGATGACCATCTCCCCTCGGTGCACCCGCCGTCCGGCGGCGGAGCCGAGCACCACAGGAAGGAGGGGGTGGCCGAGCGCGGCCGGGAGCTCGACGGCCGCCTCCGCCCAACTCAGGACCTCGTCGTTCGCCTGCCAGCAAGCGAACCGGTGGAGCGCGGCCGACAGGCGCAAGGCAAAGTCGACCGCCCCACTTTCCCGGGACCACACGTGGGCTGCTCGGAGGTTGTCGATCTCGACGCGCAGGCGCCTCACCCATTCGGCCTCGTCGGGCCCGCGTGAGCCGACCTCGGCCGCCTCGGCCAGCGCCACGAAGTGCCGGGCATGAGCTCGACGGGTGGATTCGGTTTCGCCCCGGGCGGCGAGGCGCTCCGCGCCGTAGAGGCGCAGGGTCTCGAGGATGCCGTAGCGGCCAGGTCCCGCCGCCGCGAGTGGGACCACCATCGACTTGTCGGCCAGGCTGGCGACGAGGCCGCCGACCTGGGAGGCCGCCACTGTGTCGCCCGCACACACGGTGGTGGCGGCCTCGAGGGTCCAGCCCCCGGCGAACACCGAGAGCCGTGCGAACACCGCTCGCTCAGCCTCGTCGAGCAACCCGTAGGACCAGTCGACCAGCGCGCTGAGCGTACGGTGCCGATCGCCCTCACCCCGGGGCCCGGCGGTCAGGAGTGTGAAGCGCTCGCGCAAGCGACCAGCCATGTCCTCGGGGGTGAGGACGCCCAGACGGGCCGCGGCGATTTCGAGAGCAAGGGGGAGCCCGTCGAGTCCCCGGCATATGTTGGCCACGGCGTCGGCGTTCGCGTCGTTGAGGCGAAAGTCGGCCCGAGCAGCTCGGGCCCGGTCGATGAACAGCGCGACCGCTGGTGACGCTTCCAGGTCCTCCCCTTTGGCTCCCTGAGGCGGGACGGGCAGTGGTGGCACGCGCCATACGTGCTCGCCGCCGACGGAAAGGCGCTCCCGGCTGGTGGCCACCACCGAGAGCTTGGGGCATCCGCGTGCGAGCGCATCCACCAGCCGTGAGACGGCATCGAGGACGTGCTCGCAGTTGTCCACCACGAGTAGTAGCTGGCGGGCGCGAAGGGCGTCCACCAATGCGTCCGAGCGTGTAAGGGCGGTGTTGGGGGCTACGCCCAGAGCGGCGGCGACGGCGTGGGGAACGGCCTCCGCCGAGCTGATCGGCGCCATCTCGGCCACCCAGGTTCCGTCGGGGAAATCCGAGGCGACGGTCTCGGCGAGGTGCAGGGCGAGACGGGTCTTGCCCACGCCGCCGACCCCCACCAGGGTCACCACCCGTGCTCGTCCGAGCAGGGTGCGGAGTTCGACGACATCCTCCTCTCGGCCGACCAAGGCGGTGACGGCGGGAACAAGGTTGCCCGCGGCCGGAGGTGACGGAGCTGGCGGGCTAACCGAACGTGGGTACGCCTCTTGGCGGAGGATGTCACCCTCGAGGTCGCGCAGGCCAGGCGACGGCTCGATGCCGAGCTCGTCGACAAGGTGCTCTCGGTAGCGCTGATAGAGCCGCAGGGCGTCGACCTGTCGCCCGCTCCCTGCCAGTGCCCGCATGAGTTGGCCATGGGGCCGCTCTCTGAGCGGGTGGGCGCCAACGGCTCGCTCCAGTGCGCTCAATGCATCCGCGGTCCGGCCCACCGCGAGCAGCGCTTCCACGCGGTCTTCCATCGCGGTCTGTCGCAACTCCTCGAGAGAAGCCGCCTCGGCGCGGGCCACCTCCTCGTCGGCGAACTCGGCGAAGGCTGGGCCCCGCCATAGCGCCAGGGCCTCGTCGAGAATCTTGATGGCACGCCCCGGGTCTACGTTCAGCACGGCCTGTCCCGCGAGGAGCAGCGCCCGGAACTGCAGAGAATCGAGCTCGTCAGGGACTAGTTCGATGACATAGCCGGGGGGCCGGCCCACGATCGGGCCGGGCGTGCCAGCCCTCCCGAGCCGCCGCCGCAGCCGAGCGATATAGGTCTGGAGGGTGTTGCGGTCAGAGGCGGGCGGGTTGTCGGCCCAGAGGACATCGATCAGCCGCGATGTCGACACAACCGAATTGGCGTCCACGAGCAGCGCGGTAAGGAGCTTCCGCTCGTTGCGGCTGCCGATCTGGATGACGTCGCCGCCCCGCCGGACCTCGATCGAGCCCAGTACCCGGAACTCCATGCTTTCCTCCGCCGCTACGCGGGCTCCTAGTCAAGATTAGCTGCGGCCGGAGCCGTCCCTCCCGACCGCCGCCCACCGAACACCTGTGGGGATTCGGCAGCGCGACAGATCGACGACTTCGTGCAATGCAGCTGGGCGCCGGCCGTGCCGATCATGCGTCCCATAACGCTCCGCACCTCAACCGACGTTGGGGTGCCCTCAATCGCCGGCGAAGGGCCAGCCGGCGCCCCGTCCTCTATCGCCGGAACCGAGCGGCTAGCTGGCAGTGCACCGCAGCCAGGCGCCGACGATCGCTCCGTCGAGCTCAAGTAGCGGGACGTCGTAGGTCAGCGCGGTAGTCACGAAGCTCCTCTGCGAAGACCATCCAGGCAGCGACGCGCTCGAGGAACGCCTTGCTATGTCGTGCCTTGGGGTGCGGGCCGCCTCAAGCGCGGTGTGCACGCCAACGTCAAGGACGCTTTCGCGTTGTCGTACCGGTATACGTGCGCTGGCCAAGGCACAGCGGCGTCAAAGCTGGATGAGGCAGCGGATCACGAAGGCCGGCATCCTCGGAGGTCCTCTGATATTGCTTTCGGGGACCGCTGTACTGTTCGACGTCATCGAGCGAGGGAGCGTGGCTCAAGGCATCGCGACGATCCCGGAGTTCTTCTGGGAGCTATCGCTTGGCATCTACCTGGCCGTTAAGGGATTCCGGCCTTCACCCATCATCACCACGTATGCGTCGTCAGCAGGTAATCGCTAATGGAAACATCGGCCTACGACGTAGTCGTGGTCGGCGGGGGAGCGGCCGGCCTGAGTGCTGCTCTCGTGCTGGGCCGGGCGCGCCGACGAGTAGCGGTCGTCGATGCCGGCGCGCCACGCAACGCACCTGCGGCCCACATGCACGGCTTCCTCTCCCGTGACGGAATGTCGCCCGCGGACTTGGTGGCTGTGGGCCGCGCCGAGGTCACCGGCTACGGCGTAGAGCTCGTTGAGGATCAAGTGGTCGGGATAGAGCCTGAGTTCGTCGTACGTCTCGCCACGGGTAGCACGTTGCCGGCGCGACGGATCCTGGTCGCGACTGGTCTGAGGGATGAGCTGCCGGACATCTCCGGCGTGCGCGAGCGGTGGGCCAAGGATCTTCTGCACTGCCCCTACTGCCATGGGTGGGAGGTCCGCGACCAGCCCATCGGAGTTCTGGGTACTCAGCCCGCCTCAGTGCAGCATGCGCAGCTTGTGCGGCAGTGGTCCGACGACGTGGTGTTCTTCGTCCACACCTATGACCTGACGTCTGACCAGTTGGTACAGCTGGAGGCGCGAGGCGTGCAGATCGTCCACGGCGAGGTCGCGCGGCTGGTGGTCGATGCCGATCGGTTGACCGGCGTCGAGCTGACCGACGGACGCGTCATCGAGCGGACGGCGGTGTTCATCCGGCCGGGCCTTCGGCCCCACGCCGACGGCCTGCTTGCTGGTCTGGGATGCCGCGTCGATGAAACCGGTTTCGTCGACGTCGACGCCTACGGCCGTACGAGCACGCCCGGAGTGTGGGCGGCGGGGAATGTGTCCGACCCGCGTGCGCAGGTGATCACTGCGGCCGGCGCCGGATCGGCAGCGGCGATCGCCATCAACGCTGATCTGGTCCAAGACGATGTCGAACGCGCGGTGGCAGCCCACTTCACCTAGCGCGGGCCTCGGTGGCGAGACGGGCTAGGACAACTCCCGATATCGGTGGCCTATCTCATGGGGTGTCCGGTGGCTGAACCGTCGTTGCTTGCCTCGGCGACGCCTCGCTGACCGGAAAGCTGAACATCATTCCGTTCTGGTTGTGTTCAGCGATGTGGCAATGCGCCATCCAGCGCCCGGGGTTTGTGACGTCGAGAAGGATGTCGACGGTCTGATTGGATCGCACGAGAACGGTGTCTTTCCACACGAGGTTCGGATCCGGCTCACCATCACGGCAGAGGACAAGGAATCGCCCGGCACCGTGGATGTGAAAGGGGTGGTGCATGGGATGGTCCTGGTTGAGATCGTTGACGAGACGGATCTTGACCTGGTCGCCTACCGTGAACGCCCAGTCGATCTCCCAGTTGGCTCGTCCGGTGTCGCGATCGACGAGCTTCCAGATCATGTTGCACGAGTTCGTCGCTCGGTTGATCTCGGGCATCAGGTCTTCCCACTCGAGACCGTCGGGCGCGTCGTGCGCGTGAGTGTCCGAGTGACCGGCGACCGGGATGGCGTCTGGGGACGCGGGTACGAGCTTCATCCCGCATTGCGGGCACGTCCCCTGTTCGGTGCTCACCACCTCGGGATGCATCGGACACGTCCACGCGGCTGCGGACCCACCGGTGTCGCCATACAGGAGCGGCATGAGTGATTCGAACGCCAGGGTCTTGTCAGGGGCACGATCGCGTCGTGCGTCGATCCTGGTCCGTTCAGCGGCGAGGTCTGGACAGGTGCGGAGCTGTTCGAACTGAGCGAGGAGCGGTTCGTCGACCGGCTCATCGGTGACACTGATCGCGCCGAGGATGTAGCTCTGGGTGGGGGTGTTGTGCGCGATGTTGAACGCGCCGGCGGCCGGGAAGAGGACGTCGATGATGGCTCGCTCCGATGGGGCGAGTAGTACGTCGTCGACGAATGTGTGGCGCTCGTAGCGTCCGCTGTCGCCCCCGATCAGTTTCATCCGGGCACCGGGGATGGCGACGTTGAAGAGCCGGGTATTGGCCGTGTTGGTGAAGTAGAAGCGCACGACCTCGCCGGCGCGTGCGGTCAGTTCGAGGCTGGACTCACCGCCGGTGAGCATCACATTCCCGAAGCGGCCCATGGCCACGAAGTTCGGGCCGTCGAGGTCGTACGGGGTTATTTGGCCGTCCTCGAGCAGGACGTCGTCGAGGGTGACGACGAACTCACGGTTCACGGGCGGCCAGTAGTCAGGGTCGGCAGGTTCGACAACGAGGTTGCCGTACAGCCCCATGTCAAGGCCGTAGTCCTCGCGAATATGGGGGTGGTACCAATACAGGCCGGCATCAGGGAAGCGCACCTGATAGGTGAAGTCGCCGCCGATGGCGATCGGCTCCTGGGTCTCGTAGGGCACCCCGTCGTACTTGTTGTCGAGGCAGAGCCCGTGCCAGTGCACCGTCGCCGCCGTGTCGGCGTCGTTGCGCACCCGGACCGAGATCTCAGATCCCTGACGCACGCGCAGGGTCGGTCCGGGGATGGAGCCGTTGTAGGCGATCATGCGAACTCGGTTGCTGTCCATCTGCTTCACAACGGGCGCAATTCGCAGGTCGAAGACATCACCGTCGGCGAGGTCGACCAACGTCGGAGGGACGCACTCGTCCAAGCCTGCAATGTCAGTTGAGAATGTGGTCGCCGGCGCTTCCACTGGGATGTCGTGCGTGGCTGTCATTGACCTCCTTGGGGATGCGGTTCCTACTGATGAAAGTTGACACCGGCTGCGATCTCGGCGATCAGCACCAGGGCGACGACACCGTCGACGGATGCGCAGAACGGAGGCCACCAGCGCGTGTTGGCGACGAACTGCTGGCGCTCTTGCCAGAAGTCCTTCAGGCCGTGTCCGACGTAACCGACGACGAGCAGCCAGGCTGTTCCCGTGACCGATACCGATGCAAGCAAAACGAAGGCCGTGGCCATCGCGATTTCGATGACGATGACGCGCGGGCGGCCGTCCGCAACCGCGAAGCCGACATAGACCGCGGCGATGAAACAAAGCAGCATCGCCTGCACAGTCGCCGGTTCGAGCCATGCAAACCCAACTGGCGACGCGCCTTGGATTGCACCGAAGAGGAGTCCCCACAGAATCGGGACACGCAGCGACCCCCGGGAATGACGAATATGCACGTCCGCCACGTTCGAGGCGGACGGACGGGTCATACTCCGGCGGGCGTGATGACTGGACCGTGCAGCACGGTCTGTAGGTCGTCGGGTATCGGCATCGGTTTCAGCGCGCTGACGTTGGCTCCACCGGTGTTGCCGACGGGGTAGCGCCGCGTCCACGTCCCAGGCGCCGCCACTACCAGCCGGACCAGCTGCCCAAATATCTCCCGCCTGTCCCGATGGCGGAGGCCGTATCCGAGCGTCGCGACGTGCGTCCGCACATGCACACCACCCACTGGCTTCCGCCTCACGCCGCGAAGTTGAATGGCGGGTAGCGATCGGTCAGAAAGCCCACATAGGCCTCCACGCGGAGCCCATAGCGGTAGGCATGGACCAAGAAGTCCCGGATCCCTTCTGGATACTTCCCGGTGACGAGCACAGCGAAGAACCCACCGATGATGCCGAGGCACGCCACGATGAACAGACCGATCAGCACGAAGTACTGGGGAATGGCCAGGATCCACTTGTACAGCGGCTTCCATCGCGCGAGGTGCTCGGGGTAGGTCAGTCGGAGCGACGTGTGGACTTCCATACCGTCGTCTTCGGAAGTCAGATCGAAGTCGAACGGCGGGTAGTCCTCATGCATGAAGAGCGCGTAGCTCGTGGCCCGCCACTCGTAGCGGTAGGTCATGACGATCGCGTTGAAGATTGGTCGCGGTATCCGCTCGGTGAACAGCACGGTGAAGAAGCTGATCAGCGTCAAGATCTGCCGAAGGGTGCGGAGGGCGTAGGCGATCAACAGGTGCGGGATAGCCAGCAGCCATTGCACCAACGGGCGCCACCGGACGATGTCGCGCTCGGCTTGGAAGTCGAGCTGAAGGGGATAAGGGGTAGCGATTGACATGGTTGCTCCTTCCGGTCAGCACTTACATCGTAAGTGGAACCTACCGTACGCTGTGCGTTTGTCAAGAGGTCAGGAGGACGAGATGAAGCCGATTGAGTCAGCGACGGCCCGGCCCCCGCTAAACCGTGAACGGGTGTTAGGCGCCGCTATCGCCTTCGCCGACGAGGATGGCGTCGGTTCGCTGAGTATGCGCAAGCTCGGCGAAGCGCTCGGCGTCGAGGCAATGTCGCTGTACAACCACGTGGCCAGCAAGGACGAGCTGCTGGACGCCATGGTGGACATAGTCTTCGGTGAGATCGACCTTCCGTCGGGCGAAGCGGGCTGGAAGAGCGCCATGCGCCAGCGGGCGGTCTCCGCCCGCCATGCGCTATTGCGCCATCACTGGGCCATCGGCCTTATGGAGTCCCGGACGACACCCGGCCCGGCCACGTTGCGACATCACGACAAGGTCATCGGCAGCCTTCGTGGGGCGGGCTTCTCGATTGAGATGGCCGCCCACGCGTACGCCGTCCTAGACAGCTACATCTATGGCTTCGCTCTGCAAGAGGCCAGCCTGCCGTTCCACACTGCGGCGGAGACGGAGGAGGTAGTTCAAGTGATTCTTCGGCGGATGCCGCCCGATGAGTACCCCCACCTCACCGAGCTGGCCGTTGAGCACATCCTGCAGCCCGGCTACGACTACGGCGACGAGTACGAGTTCGGGCTCGACCTGATTCTCGACGGCCTCGAGCGGGCGCGCGAACGGTCGGCGCCCCAATCGTGATGACGTCCGGGCCTGTCCTCGACCCTCGTCGATGACCATTACTGGTCCGATGTCGGCAGCGTGCCGAGGCCTTGCACCGTGATGACGATCTTGCCCTGTGCGCGACCGTCGCGCACATGCCGGATCGCGTCCGCGGTCTCGCTCAGTGGGTATGTGCGATCGATCGCGGGTGTGACTTGTCCGGTTTCGATGAGATCGCGCAGCAGGTTGAGGTCCTTGGCGTTCTCCTTCGAAGCCAGCATGCCCAGCTTCTGGCCAACGAACAGCGACAGCAGTACCGCGCGCAGTGATCGGTCGAAGCCCCCGAGCCAACGTCCGCCCGTCTCGCCACCGACGATAACGAGTGTTCCTCGTGGCGAGAGCACTCGACGAAGATGCCACAGTCGGCGACTGCCGCCTATGTCGAGAATGACGTCGTAGCGATCCTTGCCGCTCGTGAAGTCGTCGCGTGTGTAGTCGATGACGCGATCGGCTCCGAGGGAACGAACGAGATCCATCTTGGCGGTGCTGCAGACACCGGTGACTTCGGCGCCGAAGGCCTTAGCGATCTGCACGGCGAACGTGCCCACGCCTCCCGACGCGCCGACGATCAACACCGTCTGACCAGGCTGCACGTTCGCCTTGCGGACAGCCTGCAACGCTGTGCCGCCAGAGATGGGGACAGCCGCGGCCTGTTCGAACGTCAGGTTCGCGGGCTTGGATGCGAGCATGTTCATTTCGACGCGGGCGTACTCGGCGAAGGATCCGTCGCAGGTGCCATGGACCTCGTCGCCCAGTCTGAACTCGGTCACTTCCTTGCCAACGGACTCCACTGTTCCGGCGAGGGCCCGGCCCGGGTTGGACGCTTTGGGGGATCGGACGCCGAAGCCCGCGAGGCGCATTGCATACGGCATACCTGTCATGCAGTGCCACGTGCCCATGTCGACACTGGCGGCCGCCACCCGCACGAGTACGTCGCCGTCGCCGATGTCCGGCGTTGCGATTTCCTCGAGCTGCAGGACGCGCTCGGCGTCTGTGCCGTAGCGGTGCTGCGCTATTGCGTGCATGTCTGCACCCCGGTGGCGATGGGCGTCATGGCAGTGGGCCGCACGGCTTGTCGGTCCTGGGCAAGGATGCCGAGCCGGACCAGGTTTTTCACGCTGTGCACGAGGGGCGGCGGAGCGTGCTCAATCAAACGCTCTGGAAAGTAACCAGAGCTCGCTTTGGTCTCCCGTTTGATCGCTTACTCTCGAACCCAAGCACCATTCGTAGGTCGAGAGCGTGGGCAATGCGAGACAGGGTGTCGAGGTTCGTCCGGTGCCGACCACTCTCGATTCGCGAGATCTGCGAGTAGCTCGTACCGACGAGGTCGGCGAGCTCTCGTTGGCTGAGCCCCTTGTCCATTCGGTACTTGATGAGGAGCCAAGCAATCTCGCGGAAGCTCTGTCGCTCGGCTTGCTGCTCGAGATATTCAGGACTGCGCGCCGCCCGCTGAGCGGCAGCGGCGTCGGCGGTTCTACCGATTGGCGTCGCTGCGCGTCGACCTTGAATCGCCCCGCGGGAGGCAATGGTCTTCGGGACGGTCCGGCTGGAGGAACTGGTCTGGCGAGGCATGGACGTAACTTATCAGTATTGATAAGGTCCTTCAACCCGCCGAGACGACTACGGAGCATCATGGCCAGCTGTTACAACCCGCCGGTCATCGACGCCTTCGCCGTCCACGGCTCCACCGTCTTCGCCCGCATGACAGACCGAGGAACGTCGTCGGCGCGCCTCCAACCGAGTGGGCGGTCAGCCACGACGGTGGGCGGCACTGGGCGAAGAGCCTTGCCCCGGCGGCGCCCACCGTTGTGGAGAAGACGGCATGTACGAACCATGAGTGCGTCCAGGTCGTCCCCGGGTCACGGGTCGAGGAACGGGAGGGCGCGGCGCCCTGGACGGTGGCGTACGCGTTCACGAACGAGCAGCGAGAGCGGATCCGCCTACACATCCCTCCGTTCACGTGCGGCGTGAGCGCCGCTGACGAATTCGGTGCGGTCTCGACAGTCGTAGCCGGTGGTGGTGAGCACGTCGTGGTCGCCATGGGTACGCAGGGAGTTCTGCACCGCGGGCCCGATGGCCGATGGGAGCGGCGGGCGGTGCTCGGCCGTGAGCCGCTCTCAACGATTGGTCCGAGCTGGCTCGCCCGCCTGCAGCTGGCTCCGCTTGTCCTCGTGGTCACGGCCCCGTTGCTATGGCTGCTCGCACGCCGCCGCGGGGCGAAGACACGAGGCCTCGTCGTCCTCGGGCTCAGTGGTGCCGGAGGGCTAGCGCTGTCATCCGGGACCGGACTAGTGGGGCTCGTCGGCTTGGACTACACCATGCTTGGCCCTGCCGCCGCGTTGGCTGCCATTGGCGTATTCGTCGCGTCTCTCGCGATTGCCTTGCGAGCGCGGGTGGATCGGGGCGCGTAGAAGGGCGCCCGCCTTTCCGGCGCGCGCCGCCCACGCTCGAGCTGGCGTCCGAGCCCCACGCGGACATCCAGGACGCTTCCGGGGGCGAGTTGCCGGGAATCTGTAGGCGGTCGACCGAAACTTTTTCAAGATTCTTGTGGTGCAGGCGTGGTGCAGAAAATCGGCTAATCACTCGTAACCGCTTTGACCTGGGCGTTTGGTGGAGGTGAGCGGACTCGAACCGCCGACTTCTACGTTGCGAACGTAGCGCTCTACCAGCTGAGCTACACCCCCGTCGGCTACGCGCCAACGTTACTCGGGCGCCGCAGGCAGCCTTGTCTCGATTGCTGCTTGCAGGCGCGTCTGCAAGACGGTGGTGGTGAGATCGCCGCGGGTGCGCTCGAGGACGGCGCGTAGGGCGTCGGTGGCGCGCCGGAGACCACCGGTGACAGCGTCGGGATAGTCGATTGACACGAGCAGGTCGTAGACATCGCTCATGACCGCCAGGAGCCGGTCGGCTTCGGCCATCTCGCCGGCGCGCAGGCGATCCAGCAGGTACCGGCGGAGTTCGCTCGCGGCCTCGCACAAGCCGTTCAGCCACGCGCCGGAGCGCACCCCGAGGTCAGCAGGCGTCGGCAACGACGCGCCGCTCACGAGGGCCGCAGTCAGACGCGCCTCGGCGTACTCCTTCTCGGCGTCATGCAGGGGTCCGGCCGCAGCCAGGGCCGGGAAGGGCAGTAGCGCCGCCTGGGCTTCGGCGACGGCGACGCCGGCCTCGTCAGCCAACGCCGACGCGCCGGCCGCATCACCCCGGTGGACACCGCGAATCGAGCTTCCACAGGCCCGGATGGCCCGCCGGCACGCGGCCAAGGCAACCTCGCGCGCGCCGTGGGCTGCATCCAGGTCGCGCCGGAGACGCTCCTGAAGAGCATCGAGTTCCTCGCGACGGCTGGGGCCGGGGCTGGGACTCAGCTAGCTGAGGATCAGTTGGCCGAGCGGCGCAGGAACGCCGGCTCTGCGAGCGGCGACCGGGGCAGGAATCGCACCTTCATTTCACGCTCGGCGGCCAAGTTGCGCTGACGGATTAGCAGGGCGACGTAGCCGATGAGGCAGGCATCGACGAGCAGGTTGATCCAGAGCATCATGCCGAGGCCAACGAGGGCCAGCAACAGAGTGGCGCCCGAGCTAGCCAAAAGGGCCACGAGGACGTCGCGCCGGCGCCGCATGGTGCGGCTGCGGGCGGATGCGGCCTGGAACGACTGTGCGGAGCGGATCGGGCGAATCGGACTCACATTGCCGACCGAGCGGCTGTGGAGCGCGGCTACGGCAGAGGGCACTGCTGAAGGAGCCGCCCATGCATCGGGGGCCGGCCCTCGGCCGCCCCACGCCGGGCGAGTGCGGTGAAGCACACGCAGTTGGCGGCGGAAGGCGCTTATCGAATCAGCCGGTCGAGCCTCGGCCCTCGCCCGAATGGCGGGCGGGACCAATACGGCTACCCAGATGATGGCGAGGATTACCAGAACCAATGTCACGCTCCTCGACCTCTCTTTACTAGTGGGGGACCGTACAGGAACAGCACTGCCGAATCGCGGATGGTGCACGCGAATACGCGCATACTGCGAAGCCGCCGACCTCCTTCCTACCAGCCGGGGCGTGGCCGAAGCAAGGTGGCAGTCAGGTCGAAGTGTCGGTTCGCCTGTAGATGCCCGACCGTCCGCCGGTCTTCTCCCACAGGGTCAGCTCGCCGATCACCATCGATCGATCGAGCGATTTGCACATGTCGTAGACCGTCAGGGCGGCCACGGCACATGCCGTCATGGCCTCCATCTCGACGCCGGTGCGGTCGACCGTGTCGACCTGCACCTCGACCTCGACATGGTCGTCGCCCACCGTGAAGTTCACGAATACCGACCCCACCAGCAACGGGTGGCACAGTGGGATCAGGTGCGGGGTCTGCTTTGCGGCTTGGATACCGGCCACCCGGGCCACGGCGAGGACGTCGCCCTTGGAAATGGCGTTGCTGGCAATTCTGGAGGTTGTCTCGGGCTGCATCATCACCTTGCATCGGGCGAGCGCCCGGCGATGAGTCGCCTCTTTGGGCGTGACATCGACCATACGAGCCCGTCCCAGGGGATCGATATGGGTGAGACCCCTGTCGGACACGCAGAAAGTCTAGGCGCTAACCGCCGATCTGACTCATGCTGCGCGCCGGGCGAACGAAATCCACCTGCCCGATGCTGTGACCCGACCACTTGGTACCGACCTCAGTTGAGATCGCGGCCGCGAGGTCGTCATCGCTGCCGCCGGCGCGCAGGACGCGCCGAAGGTCTGCCTCCCGCATCGCGAACAAACAGCTCCGGAACATCCCCTCGGCGGTGACCCGCACCCGATCACAGGTCCCACAGAAGCTCTCGGTCACGCTTCCGATCACCCCGATCTCGCCCGCGCCGTCGAGGTACCGGTAACGGCGGGCCGGTTCCGAGCCGTGGACGACCGCGCTCAGCGGGTACCGGGCGTCAATCTCGGCCACTACGTCAGCGGCGGGCACGACCTTGTCAGCAGTCCAGTCACCGCCGGCATCGAGGGGCATGAACTCGATGAAGCGGATGGTCACCCCTCGCTCGCGGCCGAAGGTGGCGAAGTCCAGCACTTCGTCATCATTGAAGCCACGGATCAGCACGCAGTTCACCTTGACCGGATGCAGCCGGCACGCCACGGCGGCGTCGATGCCGTCGAGTACCGCCGGGAGCACGTCGCGCCGGGTCACCGACGCGTACCGATCGCGCCGCAGCGAGTCGCATGAGATGTTCACCCGCCGAAGTCCGGCGCGCCGGAGGTCATCGGCGACAACGGCGAAGGTCGCGCCGTTTGTCGTGAGAGCGAGGTCGACGTCCAGCCGACTGAGCATCTCGACGAGGACGGGCAACTGAGCTCGGACCGTGGGCTCTCCACCGGTGAGGCGGATCCCGTCGAAGCCGAAGCGCTCGACGCACACCCGGGCGATTCGTTCAATCTCCTCGAACGTCAGCAGCTCGGCGCGTGGCAGCCATGTCATTTCCTCGGACATGCAGTAGCGGCAACGCAGGTTGCAGCGATCGGTTACCGACACCCGTAGGTCGCGAACCGTCCGTCCGAAGGGGTCGACCAAGGGCTCGGGCACGTATCGAGGTTACGGGTTCAACAGCATGACCTTTACGCGCCCGCCTACGTCGATCCCGGGACCGTCGGGCACCAGAGCCAGTGCATTGGCGGCCGCCATCGCCGAGAGGATGTGCGACGCCTGGCCGCCGGCTGAACGGACATGAAGCCGCCCGTCGTCACCCCAGGTCGCAACCACCCTGATGAGATGGAGCTTGCCGTCGGGCCGGCGGGCGAAGGCCTCGTCGGCGATGGCCTCGACCTCGGGCCGCAACACGTCGGAATGGCCCATCATGCGCCGGAGCGCGGGGCGGGCGAACAACTCGAAGGAGACCATCGACGACACCGGGTTCCCCGGCAACCCGAACACGGGCTTCCCACTGCGGACGCCGACGGCGAGTGGCTTGGCCGGGCGCACCGCAACCTGCCACCACCAACTCTTCTCCAGCTTGTCGATGACCGACTTCACGTAGTCGAAGTCGCCGACACTCACGCCACCAGTCACGAGCAGGGCGTCGCAGTCACCCAACGCCTGATCGACGACTCGAGCGATGATCGCTTCTTTGTCAGGAGCCATCCCGAGGTCGACACCGTGACAACCCGACTCGGCGAGCAATGCCAACAACACCGGACGGTTGGCATCGCGAATCTGACCCGGTCCGAGTGCTGCCGCGCCGGAGACCAACTCGTCGCCGGTGGACAGGACTCCCACGCGTGCCCGCGGGGACACTCGTACGTCGGAAACGCCGACGCTGGCCAGCAACCCCAAGTGAGCGGGGCGAAGGGTGGTGCCTGCTTCCATGACGACCTGGCCGGCCGCCAGATCATCCCCGGCGCGCCGGACGTGATCGCCAGGCAGGGCGGTGGTCTCGATCGTCACCGTGGACGCGTCCGCCGACGGCCGGGTGCGCTCGACCATGACGACCGCGTCCGCGCCGGCCGGTATCGGCGCGCCGGTCATGATCCGCGCCGCCTCGCCCGCGCCGACCGCACACTGAGCGGCCGCGCCCGCAGCCACCAGACCGATCACTCGCAGCTCAACCGGCGCGCAGGCGGTGTCAACCGCTCGAACTGCGTAGCCGTCCATCGCCGTGTTGGCGAAGGGGGGGACGTCGTGAACCGCGACGACCTCATCGACAGTGACACAGCCGAGCGCGTCTGCGAGCGGAAGCTCCGTGGGCACGAGCCGAGGGCACGCCGAGAGGATCTCGTGGCGGACGCGCTCGAGCGGCGCTAGGGGAGCGCCGCTCACGACAGTCAGATCAGCTTCTCGCGCCGGGCCAGGTCGGTGAGGAAGGCTCGAAACCCCGGACCGAGATCGTCGCGTCGTAGCGCCAGCTCGACCGTCGCCCGCAGGTAGTCGAGCTTGTCTCCGATGTCGTAGCGCCCATCGGAGAAGACGTGGCCGTAGATGGTCTGGTCCGCGAGCAGCATCCCGATCGCATCGGTGAGCTGAATCTCGCCGCCGGCGCCGGGCTCGACCCGTTCGAGCATGTCGAAGATCTCGGGAGTGAAGATGTAGCGGCCCATCACGGCCAGATTCGACGGCGCGTCTTCCGGCTTGGGCTTCTCGACGATGTCGAGTATGCGCACGAGATCGTCGCCCGCCGGCTCCGACCGCACGCATCCGTAGGAGGAGATCTCTTCGAGGGGGAACTCCTTCAGGGCGACGACGGAACGGCCGTACCGGCCATATGCGCTCAGCATCTCTTCGAGGATCGTCGACTCGTCGGTCATGATGTCGTCACCGAGGAGCACTGCGAACGGCTCGCCGCTCACGTGCTCTCGTGCCGCGGCGACGGCGTGTCCAAGGCCTCTCGGCTCGCCTTGGCGCACGTAGTGGATGTCGGCCATCTCCGCGATGGCGCGCATCTCCTTCAACTGGTCGAACTTGTTGCCTGCCTCCAGGTAGTGCTCGAGCTCGAAGGACCGGTCGAAGTGGTCCTCGAGTGACCGCTTCCCTCGACCGGTGATGATGAGGATGTCGCGAAGGCCGGCGCGCACCGCCTCCTCGACCACGTACTGGATCGCGGGCTTGTCGACGACGGGCAGCATTTCCTTGGGCTGCGCCTTGGTCGCGGGGAGGAACCGGGTGCCAAGTCCCGCTGCGGGGATGACCGCCTTACGAACCTGTGTCATTTCCACCTCCGTGCCGAGCATGCTCCACTCGGTTTCCTCCCTCGTCCTTGGCCCGGTAGAGGGCGGCGTCGGCAGCTGCACGTAACTCCTTTCCCGAACTGCCATGGTCGGGAAACGCAGCCACTCCCGCGGAGATTGTGACATTCAACGAGATGCCCTCGACATCGAAAGGCTCGTCCGCCACCTTTTGCCGAATCTTCTCGGCCAGGCGCAGGCCGCCGGCGAGCCCGGTGCGAGGCAACAGAAGCGCGAACTCGTCGCCGCCGATCCGGGCCACCAGGTCGACCTCTCTGGTGCCGTCGACCATGCGGCGGGCGATCTCGACAAGCGCGCCGTGGCCAGCTTCGTGGCCGTGGAGATCGTTGACCAACTTGAACTTGTCTAGGTCAGTGAGGACCAGGGCAAAGGGTTCGGTAAAGCGCACGGCGCGCGAGATCTCGTCGGCGAGGCGCAGCTCGAAATGACGCCAGTTCCGGACGCCGGTGAGTCCGTCGGTGAGCGAGAGGTGGCGCGCCTCTTCGTAGAGGAAGCTGTTCTCCAGCGCGGTTTCCGCCTGGCGGACGAGGGTGCTCAGTGTGTCGACGTCATCGTCGGAGAAGGGCTCGCCGTCGGAGCGGCCGTAGAGGGCGAGGACGCCGAAGGGGTGGCGACCCGAGTGAACTGGCAGCGCGACCGCCCCCACTTCCGCCGATCGAGGCTCCGACCACGCCGGCGCGACCGGCTCACCCTCGCTCGGAATCGTCACCACCTTCCCGGTGAGCGCAGCGGTACCCGCCACTCCCTGCCCAACAGCCAGCTGGCAGGTCTCCGGCGCGTCACCGAAACTTGCGGTGGCCCGGAGCCGGTCGGTGCCGGCGATGAGCTCGAAGAACATCCCGGCCCGGGCCCCGAGGGTGAGGGCGCTCGTCTCGAGGACGGCACTTGTCATTGCCGGCCGATCGTGGGTCGCGGCGAGGGCATCACCTAGGCGCCGGAGCGCCCGCCGGAACTCCGCCGCGGGCAGGTCACCAGCCATCACCCCCATCGTAGGTGGACCAGCCCGGTACACTCGGCCTCGATATGCCTACTTACGAGTACGCCTGTAAAGCGTGCGGAGACCACATCGACGTGCGGCAGTCGGTGAACGACGAACCTCTGAGTGTGTGCCCTTCGTGCGGAGGCGCGTTACGAAAGGTATTCGGCTCGATCGGGATCTCCTTCAAGGGCACTGGCTTTTACCGCACCGACAGCCGCACACCTTCAAAGGAAGCGAAAAAGGCGAAGGCCGACGCGGCCAGCTCGTCGAGTGACGGCAAGAAGGACGGCGCGTCCGACAGCAAGAAGTCCGAGTCGAAGGCGGAGTCGAAGTCAGAATCGAAGTCGGATTCCAAGCCAAAAGCCGACTCGTCCAAGTCGGCATCCTCCACGAAGTCCGACGCCAAGTCCGCCTGACCGTCGAGCGACCCGCCGCCGCAGTGAGCGAGCTTGCGAGCGAACCAAGAAGCACAGCGTCCTGCTCGGCGGGACGGCTCCCGAAGGGAGCGGCCCGGTGAGCGAGCAGCCCGTCGAGATCGGGATCTTCGGCGGCACCGGCTTCTACAGCTTTCTCGACCATCTGAAAGAGGTTGCCGTCGAGACTCCTTACGGTCCGCCCTCGGCGCGCCTGGCAGTCGGTGACCTCGACGGACGAAGGGTTGCGTTTCTCGCCCGCCACGGGCTGAACCACGAGTACCCGGCCCATGTCGTCAATTACCGGGCCAATCTCTGGGCGATGCGAAGCCTCGGCGTGCGGCGCGTCCTCGCCCCCTGCAGCGTCGGGTCACTCCAGCCGCAGATCCATCCCGGCGAGTTCGTGATCTGCGACCAACTCGTTGACCGCACTCGTGGTCGAGGCGACACGTTCTTCAACGGGCCGGTGGTGAACTGTGTTTCCTTTGCCGACCCCTATTGCCCCGAGCTCCGCCAAGCTGCGATCGATAGTGCCGAAGCGGAGGGCATCGACGCGCACCCCACGGGAACTGTCGTTGTCATCGAGGGCCCGAGATTCTCGACGCGCGCCGAGTCGCGGTGGTTCTCGGCCTCGGGTTGGGACGTCGTGAACATGACGCAGTACCCCGAGGCCGTCCTCGCCCGGGAACTCGGCATGTGTTACTGCGGCGTGGCCCTCGTGACCGACTATGACGCCGGCCTCCAAGGCATCGAGGGTATTGAGCCCGTGACCCTGGAGGCGGTGTTCGCCGCACTCCGGGAGAACATCGTACGTGTGCAGGGCCTCCTGGCGCGGGTAGTTCCGGCGATCCCCCCGGCGCGGGGATGCTCGTGCGGCGCCGGGGCCATAGACCCGGGAGCCTTTCCGGAATAGGATGCGTCCGGCGCTTCCCCCTCCGGAGTCCTCTCTGTTGAGGAGGTGCGCGCCATGCGCCTTCGCCGTGTCACTCGGTCGCCGTTTGCGTTCTGGATCGCCGTTGCTGTGCTGGCGGTCATCACTTGGTCGGTCGTCGCCGGCATCGTTGGAAGGGCTCAGGCCCAAGCTGAGCACTTCGGTTCGTTGCGAGACGCTGCCGTTGCCACCCGGCCGGTCGCAGCCGGCGCGCTCCTGGGCCCCGACGACGTCGTCATTCGGTCGGTGCCGGCCGCGTTCCTGCCTGAGGCTTCGGTCGCCGCGCTCAGCGAGGTGCTCGGCCGGACCGTGTTGACCCGGTTGTTCCCCGGTCAGGCGGTTGTGCGAGAGCAGTTCGCGCCGTTCGGGCTCGAGGGTGTGGCCGCACTCCTGCCGCCCGGCGCGCGTGCCGTGGCGGTGCCCACCGGTGGTGCAACCGCGCCACTGCGTAAGGGTGACGTGGTCGACGTGCTCGCCACCTTCGACCCGGCCGCGCCGGGCGCGGCCGCCCAGGAGCCCACGTTCGCGGTCGCCACGAATGCAGTGGTTGTCGATGTTGGCGGGGACGCCGCAACCGTTGCCGTCGGTCCTGAAGAAGCGAAGCGGGTGGCGTTCGCGGTGACGCAAGCAACAGTCACGCTTGCTGTCGGCGCGCCGGGCGACGCTCAGCGCGCGCCGGTAGCCACCAGTACCAGCACGCCCAGGCCCACGATTGCCCGGTAGGCGACGAACGGGGTGAACGAGTGGGTGCGCACGACCCGCAGCACGAGGCCGACCGCGAGCGCCCCCGTAACTGCCGACGCGACCATGCCCCAGAAGAAAGCGGCCTCAGTGCCCGCCGGCAGTCCTCCACTGCCGGCGACCTCGATGCCCTTGTAGAGCCCGGCGCCGCCGATGATTGGGAGGCTCATGAGGAATGACAGGCGAGCTGCTGAGTCGCGATCGAATTCGAGCCAGCGCCCTGCCGAGATGGTGACGCTCGATCGAGAGACGCCAGGTTGCAACGCCGCGGCCTGGCAGATGCCCATGATGAGGGCGTCACGGGCCCGGAAATCTGCGAAGGCTCGTCGCCTGGGAGCGCGGTCGGCAACGAGCAGTACCGCGCCGAACACGATGAGCATCACCGCGATGAGCCAGATCTGGCCGAGGTGCTCCTCGATGATCGAGGCGAAGAGCGCGCCGACCAATGCTCCCGGAATGGCCGAGAGCAGCAAGAGCCAGGCCATGCGCTCGTCATCACCTTCGACGGCGCGCCGGCGGATCGACCGCAGCGCGCCTCCCGCAAACCGTATGAGGTCGGAGCGGAAGTAGGCCGCGGCGCCGACGAACGTGCCAATGTGGAGAGCGACGTCGAACGTCTTGTTCAGTTCGGTATTGGCGGGGCCAGTGAACTCGTTCCAGCCGAACAACCATGGAACCAGGATGAGGTGTCCACTCGACGAGATCGGTAGGAATTCCGAGAGCCCCTGGGTGATGCCGAGCACGATCGCGTGCCAGACCGGGATGTGGTGAACCGTTTCCACGGCAGTGGCGAGCACTTGGTCAGGAGTCGCTCAGGGTGACGGCTTCGACGACGATAATGAGGCGATCCTACCTATGCCCTCCCGAAGGAAGGTTTGGTTGCGTAGGCTAGAGGAAGAGTGATGCGTCGGCGAAGGGTTCTAATGGCGCTGCGAATCACAGCGAGCGCCGCGATGCTGGGCTACTTGCTGTCGCGCTTCGATCTCGCGTCCCTGTTGCCGGCGGGTCACTGGTCGACGATCCCTTGGGTTGCCGCCGGACTCGGCGCAATGCTGGTTGCGATAGTCCTGTCGGCCGTTCGGTGGCAGCAGGTGCTGACCGCACTCGAGTTACCTACCGAGCTTCCGCCGTTGGTGTCCTACAGCCTGGCCGGCCTTTTTGTGGGGAACTTTCTCCCGTCGACCATCGGCGGCGATGTCCTGCGGGTCGTGCGCTTGTCGGCCCGGAATGGCCAGCGGCCCGCGTCATTCGCCTCGGTCGTGCTGGAGCGCTTGACTGGGTTCATCGTCCTGCCGCTGATCACCCTCCTGGCCTTAGCTGTGCATCCCGAACTGCTCCATCTCGGCACGGCAACCGGGCTCGCGCTTGTGCTGCCTATCGCCACGCTGGTGGCCCTGATGGTCATCGTGGTTGTGGGCGTGAACCCTCGCTTGGGATCGCGCCTCGCCGGCAAGTCGAGCTGGCTGCGATTCGTTGGGGCTGTGCATCTGGGGCTCGAGCGGATCCGGCGCCACCCGCGCGCCGCAGTCTCGGTGCTGGTCGCCGCTCTCGCCTATCAGCTCTGCCTCGTGCTGGCCGCCTGGCTCGCGGCCCAGGCGCTCGGGATTCATGTCGCCTGGGGCGCCGTCTTGGCCTTCATCCCCGTCGTCATGATCGCCCAGGTGCTCCCGTTCTCGGTCAACGGACTGGGCCTGCGCGAGGGCGCGCTGGTCTTGTTGCTCGCGCCGCTCGGAGTCGCCAACCATCAGGCCGTCGCCCTCGGACTACTGCTCTACGGGATGAACATGGCGGTGAGCCTTCTCGGCGCGCCGGCATTCGCGGTCGGTCCTCGCACCGAGCCGATCATGGCCGAACCGGCCGTGGCGGTGGCCCAATGAGGGCGGTGACGCGATGAGTCAGGTGGCGCGCACTCGTATGGTGCACGGCCGGCGCGTGAGCCGTCTGGTCGCGGTTCGGCCCGACGATGTTCCCGCGCCGGACACCGATACGGATTCTCAGTACGAGACTGCGGATATCCCTGCCGTCATCGACCGTCCCCTGCGCTGGTGGCGGGAGCTGCTGCTGGCCTCGATCTTCTATGCCGTCTACAGCTTCGTGCGGAACACCCAGGGTTCGGCAATGGTGTCGCGGGCCGTGGCCGAGGCCAACGCCCTCAGGATCATCACGGTCGAGCAGTTCTTCGGCGTCTACCACGAGCGCTGGCTGCAACAGCTCTTTGTCGGCGCGCAACCATCAATGGTGGTGTGGAACTTCTTCTACGGCACGTTTCACTTCGTCGTTACCGCCTTCGTGCTCGTGTTCCTCTTCCGTCGATTCCCCGAGCGGTACCGGGTCTGGCGGAACGCTCTTGCGGCAACGACTGCGCTTGCCCTCATCGGTTTCGCCATGTACCCCCTGCTCCCGCCCCGGCTCTTGCCCTCCAGTCACGGGTTCATCGACAGCCTCAAGGTCTACGGCAGCCTGTGGTCCTTCGACTCGGGTTCGATGCAGGTGATCTCCAACCAGTACGCAGCCATGCCGAGCCTCCATTTCGCCTGGTCGCTGTGGAGCGGGCTCGCCCTGTTTCCTGTGCTGCGGCGGCCGTGGGCCAAGGTCCTCGCTGTCCTCTACCCCGTGCTCACGCTGCTGGCCATCGTGATAACTGCCAACCACTTCATCCTCGACGCCCTGGCCGGCGCCGTAGCCCTGGGAGGCGGTTGGCTCTTGGGCCGGGCGATGTACCGGCGCAGCCTTGGCTCCGCTCGCCGCCGGCCGGTCGCTATAGCGGCGACATCGCCTGACTGATCGCGGCGCGCTTCCGTCGTGATCCTCCTCTGCCGCCGGTAACGTAACTACACCGACGGACGGAAAAGGGAGACCAGGTAGTGCGAGTCGTTCCCGCAACCGCGGCTCCGGCGGGTTTGGCCGAGATCGCTCGACAGGTCGACGCCAGAATGCTGGAACTGCTCGACGAAGAGGTCGAGCGTTGGGCTGCTGCCGATTGCGAACTGCGAGAGCCACTGACCGCCCTTCGCGATCTGGTTGTCGCTGGAGGGAAACGACTACGACCGGCGTTCTGCCACTGGGCGTACGTCGGCGCCGGCGGAGACCCTGGTGATGCGGTCGTCATCGACGGTGGCGCGGCCGTCGAGTTGCTGCACACCTTTGCCCTCATCCACGACGACATCATGGACGCCTCCTCCACCCGCCGTGGCACCGACACGATCCATGTCACCTTCGAGCAACGCCATGCGCTGAGCGGGTGGCGGGGCGAGGCCCGTCGTTTCGGAGAGGGTGTCGCCATCCTCGTAGGCGACCTGGCGTTCGTCTACGCCGACAAGCTCCTGGCCTCTGCCCCGCCCGACGCGGTTCGTGTGTTCAACGACCTCCGAGTGGAAGTGAATGTCGGCCAGTATCTCGACCTGGTGGGAACCGCCAAGGGCAGCGTGGCCCATGGTGCGGCTATGCGCATCTCTCGCTACAAGTCCGGGAAGTACACGGTCGAGCGCCCGTTGCATCTCGGCGCGGCCTTGGCCGGACGTCTCCCGGAGTTCGAAGGGCCGTTGTCCGACTTTGGTCTTCCGCTGGGCGAGGCGTTTCAGATGCGCGACGACCTGCTCGGCGTGTTCGGCGATCCGACGGCAACCGGCAAACCGGTCGGCGAGGACCTGCGAGAAGGCAAGCCAACGGTGCTCTTCGCCACTGCGCTCGACCTCGCCGATCCTGTCGCAACCAAATCGTTGGAGCGCTACGGGGCCGCTGATCTTGACGACGACGAGATCGGTCTCCTTCAGGAGGTACTTGTCGAGACGGGCGCGGTCGACGCTGTCGAGCGGTCGATCGACGACCTCGTCGACCAGGCCTCGGCGGCCTTGGCCCGGATCCCGCTGACCGCAGAGGCCCGCACCGCGCTGGCCGAACTGGCGGAGTTCGTCGCCGGTCGCGACCGCTGATGAGAGTCACTGTCGTCGGAGCCGGTCTGGGCGGGCTGTCGGCGGCATGTCACCTCGCCGGTCGCGGACACGACGTGACTGTGCTCGAACGAGGCTCCGTCCCCGGGGGGCGGGCAGGGATTCTGAGCGAGAGTGGTTACCGGCTCGACACCGGCCCCAGCGTCCTGACGATGACCAAGATTTTGGCCGACACCTTTGCCGGAGCCGGCGTGGACATGGACTCGTACCTCACCCTGCACCCCGTCGACCCCATGTACCGGGCCTGTTTCGCTGACGGCAGCGAGATTCGTGTGTTCCACGGGCGCGAGGCAATGACGGAGGAGATCGCCTCGGTCTGCGGGGGAGATCAGGCGCAGGCATTCGGCCGCTTCTGTGATTGGCTCACCGACCTCTATCGGCTGGAGCTCCCTAACTTCATCGACCGGAACTTCGACTCGCTGTTCGACCTCGCCCGACCGGTGATGCCTCTGGTGACCCTCGTGCGCATGGGCGGTTTGCGAAAGCTGGCCAAGGTCGTCAACGCCTACTTCTCCGACGAGCGGTTGCAGCGACTGTTCTCGTTCCAGTCGATGTACGCCGGGCTCTCACCCTTCGAGGCCCTGGCCCTCTACTGCGTGATCACCTACATGGACACCGTCGAGGGCGTCTACTTCCCCGAGGGCGGAATGCATGCTGTCCCGCGCGGGCTCGCGGCCGCGGCCGAAAAGGCTGGTGCCACTTTTCAGTACGGCGTCACCGTCGAACGAGTGGTGCGGGGGACCTCGGGTGAGGTGCTCGGCGTGGTGGTTGCCGGCGGCGACCTGATCCCGGCCGACGCGGTCGTGCTCAACCCCGACCTGCCCGTTGCGTATGACGAACTTCTCCCCGGCGTGAGCGCCCCCCGGGTGGCGCGCCGGGGCAACTACTCACCGTCGTGCGCGGTCTGGTTCGCCGGTGTGCGGGGCACGCTGCCCGCAGGTGCGACGCACCACAACATCCACTTCGGCAAGGCCTGGGCGACGGCTTTCGATTCACTCCTCGACAAGGGCGAGCTGATGCCCGACCCCTCAATCCTCGTCACCAGCCCGAGCGTCTCCGATCCATCACTCGCTCCCGAGGGCGGCATAGCGCTGTACGTGCTCGAGCCGACGCCCAATCTCGACGGGAATGTCAATTGGGCGACGGCGCGCGAGCCGTTGCGCGAGTCGTTGCTCGGTCGGGTCGCCGCCCTTGGTTATCCCACCGGCGACGTCGAGGTCGAGCGCTTCATCGACCCCGCTGACTGGCAGCGCCAGGGGATGTCGCGAGGCACCCCGTTCGCGCTGGCCCACAACTTCTTCCAGACCGGACCCTTCCGCCCGAACAACGTCGACAAGCGGGTGCCGGGCGTCGTCTTCGTGGGATCGGGAACGGTTCCGGGGGTGGGGGTCCCCATGGTGTTGCTCTCGGGCCGCCTGGCGGCCGACCGGGTCGACGAGCTGGCGCGGGCGGGCGGCTGAGGTCTCGGCGTGGTCACCCTCGAGGAGTCCTACGCTCGTTGTCGCCAACTGAATCGTCGCTACGGCACGACCTACTACTGGTCGACGCAATTGCTGCCCGCGGTGAAGCGCCACCATGTGCACGCGCTCTACGGCTTCTGCCGTTACGCCGATGACATTGTCGACCTCGTCGGCGAACCGACGCCGGACGACCGGCGCGCCACGCTCGATGACTTCGGCCGGCGGTTCTTCGCCGACCTCGCCTCGGGTCAGTCCAACGATCCGGTGCTGAAGGCGGTCGTGCATACGGTGCGGGCATTCGACATCGACGCCGAATACTTCCGCCGATTCCTGAACTCCATGGCCATGGACTTCAGTGTCGAGATGTACGAGACCTTCGACGATCTCCTCGTGTATATGGACGGTTCTGCCGCGGTGATCGGGGAGATGATGTTGCCCATCCTCGAGCCCACAAGCACCGAGGCGTTCCAGTACGCGCAGGATCTTGGCATTGCCTTCCAGCTGTCGAACTTCCTCCGCGACGTTGGGGAAGACCTCGATCGCGGCCGCGTCTACATCCCCCAAGAAGACTTGCGGAAGTTCGACGCCGACCCCTGGCTGCGGCGAGCCACACCCGAGTGGTGCGATCTCATGGCCTTCGAGATCGCCCGCACCCGGCGCTACTACGAGTCGGCCGACAAAGGCATCCCGATGCTGCCGCCGGTGTCGGGACGGTGTATCCGCGGCGCGCGGGTGCTGTACTCGGGCATCCTCGACCAGATCGAGGTTGCCGGCTACGACGTGTTCACGCGCCGGGTGCGGGTGCCGACGTGGAAAAAGTTGGCGGTGGCGGCGCGGTTGGTGGGGACGTCTGGGTCAGCCGGCGCGACCGGGGCGGCCGGGACGGCAGGCAGCCGGAAACGCCTTCGCCGGCATAGGTGACGGGCGAGGCGCGTCACCGGCTCTGGGCTCTCGGTGGCCTAGTCGCTGTCGCACTTCCGGCGTTTCTCCTCGGCGGTCGTTACTGGGTGAGCGATGTCTCGCCTTCGGAGGCGGTGGTGCGATTCCGGGCCGCAGGCGCCGGCGCGGCAGAAGCCATTCCGGGACTGCCAGCGCCGGGGGTCTACCGGTACCGCACGACGGGCGGGGAGCGAATCTCGTTCCTGGACTACAAGCGCTCGTACTCAGCCACGACCGTTCGCATCGTGACTCGTCATGGCTGCGGTGTCCGGGAGGAGCAGCGCTTCCTCGTGCAGCACGTCGAGTACTACGACAGGTGCGGCGACAGTTTGGTGGGCTATGGCACCGACATCGCTTACTGGTGGACCCATGGCACTCAGGACTTCCGGTGCGAAAGCGGCTCGTTCGACGGCCGCGCTATGCGCGCCGGGGAGGTATCGGCGTGGGAGTGCAGCGACGAGGACACACGCGCCGAGCAGACCACGACCTATCTCGCCGACGAGGAGGTGGTCGTCGGGGGCCGGACGATGCCGTCGCGCCACACGAGGTGGGTGACGAAGTTCAGCGGCGCGACCGTCGGCTCGGCCGTTGTCGACGACTGGTTCGACCCTGCCACCGGGCTTGTTCTGCGGGAGGAACGCAACATCGGCCTAAAGGTGGGATCGGGATTCGTGGGCGACGTGACGTACATCGACGTGTCGACCTACACGTTGGAGTCGACAGCGCCGGCGCGCTAATCGGCGCGCACGGGTCGGCTTTTCCAGTCGACGGGTTTACCGGCGTGGGCGCGCCAGAGGCTCTCTAGGTAGAGCGCGGCGAGGACGGCGCGCGCCGCCGGTGCCAGCAGCCCAAAGGCGGGGTTCTGGCCCGAGACGGCACGCCCCCCGGCGCTGACCGCCATGGCGGCCCATGGCCGGCGCGCCGCCACCGGGAGGAGGAGATTGGCGAGGTGGGGGAGGGGACGGTCGTACAGCGCGGCCTGGTTCTTGGTGAGGCCGGCACGGAGGGCGGCGAAGTCTCTGTACATGCGGGCGCGCATGAGGTCCGGCGCCAGCCGGGCGTCGTGGTCGCCGAGGGCCCGGGCCAGGTCCCTGTCGTCGATCACCGAGCGCCGTACCGCCGGATGGCCGTGGCCCCCGATGGCGTCGTAGTGGTCGCGGCGCACCAAGAAGCACTGTCCGCTGGCGAAGTCCTGTGGCATCCCGCCCTGCACGAGCGCCAGCCCGAGTTCGGGGAGCAGCAGCCGCTCCCAGAACGTGCGGCACTCCAGTCCGCCGGCGATCGAGATCGAAGTTCGGCCAGTCGCAGCCGCCATCGTTGCCAGCGCCAGTGGGTGGAGGACGACGTCGGCATCAACGAACGCCAGCCACTCGGTCGTCGCCCCCTCGGCCCCTGCCGCGCAGGCCCGAGGCTTGCCCAGCCAGTCCACCGGCGGGTCGCCTTCGAGCCGGGTGACCTGCGCGCCGGCGCGCGCCGCGAGGTCACCCGTCGAGTCCGAGGAATCGTCGTCGACCACGACGACCTCCGACGTTTGGCTCAGGACCGACGCGACACACGCCTCGATGGTCTCGCACTCATCGCGCGCCGGGATCACCACCCGCACATCGATCGCCGGCGCGCCCGGGTCGGGCTTCAAGAAGTGAGCGGCTGCGACGGCCATCCGGGCCACCCCGACCCCGCTGGCCAGTGTCCCCACCGATATCTTCCGAACCGACACCTTTCCGGCACTGAAAGGCGTCAAGAACGCGCCGTTTCAATGTCGAGAACGATTGGCGGGGCAAGATCGCGGGGGATGAACCACGAACGTGGAGAGCGCAGCGGCGAGGAGCACGTCAGTGAGTGGGCGCAACTCCACCGGACTGACACTCCCACCGGGTTCGTCGCCGGCTGGTTGCGGGCGTCTGCCGCCGTCGCCCGCCCCCTGGCGCGCGCCGGCATCTCACCCAACACGGTCACCGTCGTCGCTTGCCTGACTGGGATCGCAGCGGTGCCGCTGGCGATGATCGACGGCTGGCCCGGACCGGCGGCCGCCTGCCTGGCGGTCGTGATCTCCGGCATGCTCGACTCCCTCGACGGCGCAGTCGCCGTGCAGGCCGGGCGCGCCACCAAAGTCGGTTTCCTTCTCGATTCAGCGCTCGACCGCCTGGCTGACGCCGCCTTCCCGGTGGCGCTGGCGATCGTCGCCGGCAGCGGCGCCTGGGTTGCGGTCGGGGCGGTGGCCGCGTGTTGGTGGATGGAGTACATCCGGGCGCGGGCCTCGCTTGCCGATGCCACTGGGCAAGCCGTAGTCGATCGGCAAAGCCCGGGCCACCAGCTGATCACACCCGGGGAGCGTCCTACGCGCATCGTCCTGACTGCGTTCGGTCTGGGAATCCCGCCCCTGGCCCTGGCCGCCCTCTGGGGCCACGTCGTCATTGTGGGGGGCTCGGCCGTGCTTCTGCTGGTCCACTCGTTGGTGCGGCTTCACCGTCGCGATCGCGGCGCGAGCCCGCCCTCTCCCACAACATGATGGTGAGGGCGATGAGTGCGAACCCGAAGAGGAAATCCTCGACAGGTATGTCGAAGGGGAAGCGCCACTCGCTGAGCTCGTCGGGGTTGTAGATCACGATCGGCGCCGACAGCTTGGTGAGCCAGCCGTCGACGAGGCACTGGAAGAACACGATGATGCCGTAGGCGATCCAAAACGTTGCCGTGGCGAAGGTCCCGGTGCGCAGCCACAGCAACTCCACCGCGACGACGATCCCCACCGCTACCACTGACGCGATCGTGTACTCGGTCATTGCTTCCTGCCCGGGCGAATTATCCCCTTCACGGCCTCGTACGTGAGCAGCGAGCAGATCGGAATCACGATGAAGAACACGAGCTCCTCGATCGGCAAGTCCCCTGGCAGCTGCGCGCCGGTCACGTATGCGGGGTTATAGGTCCAGTGGTCGCGAGCGATGGCGATGATGTCCCACACCGCGAAGATGAGTACCGGCAGCCACATGGCCGCGAGCAGCCTGCGGGGCCGGCGCCAAACCCGGGCCCTGAACAGGAACTCCAACGGAAGGGTCAGCAGGAGGCAGGCCGCCATCAGGCCGAGGTATTGGAACTCGTCGGCGTCCACCGAGCGGCAACCGTACTCTGGCGTCACGGCCCCCGGACCCCCGGCCTGACTGTGTCCAAGCGCGCCCCCCGGGGTAGCGTGCAGCTAGGGATTTACCGACGATTCTTGCCCGGAAGAACGGCTCGCCGCGAATGCTGCTCGACACAATTGAAAGCCCGGCTGACCTCCGCAACCTGACCGAGGATGAGCTGGTTCTCCTCGCCGAGGAGATCCGCAACTTCATCGTCCAGTCGGTGTCCGTCACCGGCGGCCACCTGGGTTCGAACCTTGGCGTCGTTGAATTGACCCTCGCCCTCCACCGGGTCTTCGATTCCCCCCGCGACATGCTGCTGTGGGACACCGGCCACCAGGCATATGCCCACAAGATCGTCACCGGCCGGCGTGACCGGTTCGGCACCTTGCGCCAGACGGGCGGGCTTTCGGGCTACCCCTCGCGCGACGAGTCCGAGCACGACTGGGTCGAGAACAGCCACGCATCGACGATCCTCAGCTGGGCCCACGGCCTGGCGACCGCCAACTCCCTACGCGGCCAAGACGATCGTCGGGTGGTGGCCGTGATCGGCGACGGATCGATGACCGGGGGGATGGCCTACGAGGCTCTCAACAACCTCGGCCACAGCGGCCAGCGGGTGATCATCGTCTTCAACGACAATGGCCGCTCCTATGCGCCAACCGTGTCGAGACTGGCCGCGGGGCTCACCCGATTGCGTCTGAGCCCGTCCTATGTGAAGAACCGTGACCGGCTCCAGCGAGTTCTGCGAGGGGTGCCGAAGATCGGTGAGCACCTCGAGCTCGGCGTCGAGGGTGTGCGCGCCGCGTTCCGAGAGGTTCTTGAACCCGACGGTTTCTTCGAGGCCCTCGGCGTCCGCTACATCGGCCCCGTGCACGGCCACGACGTCCCCGGCTTGGAGCGCATCTTGCGTCAGGCGGCCGAGAACGAAGGGCCCATCATCGTCCATGTGCTTACCCAGAAGGGCCGTGGCTACAAGCCTGCGGAGGACGATGACGAGAAGTGTCTCCATGACACGCCCGTCTTCGACCCGGTGACCGGTCCGCCGCCGTGGGCGCCGGCTGGCTACACCCAGGCGTTCGCGGAAGCAATGGTCGCAGCTGGCGAGCGCGACGAGCGGGTTGTCGCCATCACTGCGGCGATGCCAGGGCCGACGGGGCTCATCCCATTCCAGGACAGATATCCCGATCGCTTCTTCGATGTCGGGATCGCCGAGCAGCACGCGGTGACGGCGGCGGCCGGGATGGCAATGGGGGGCCTGCGCCCGGTCGTGGCGGTGTACTCGACCTTCCTGACCCGGGCGTTCGACCAAGCGAACCTCGACGTCGGCCTGCACAAGGTTCCTGTCGTTTTCGCGATCGATCGGGCTGGGATCACAGGCGATGAGGGGCCGTCGCACAATGGGGTGCTCGATCTCGCACTGCTCACCAAGGTGCCGGGGATGACTGTCTTCGCTCCGTCGTCGGCCCAGGAAGTCAGCGTGATGCTCGACGAGGCGCTTGCGCGCGACGACGGCCCCGTTGCCCTGCGGTACCCAAAGGGCCCGGCGCGCCAGGTTCCGGCCTCGGAGGTCGGTTCCGGGCTGTCGGCCCGGCTCGTGACCCGTGGCACCGACGTCTGCATCCTCGCCGTGGGCAAGCTCGTCGAAGCCGCCGAGGAAGCGGCCATCCGGCTCGCCCGTCATGGTGTTCATGCAACGGTTTGGGACGTCCGAGTCGTGAAGCCGCTCGACCCGGCAATGGTTGCCGACGCGGCCGCCCATCCACTCGTCGTAACGGCGGAGGATGGCGTGCGCGACGGTGGCGCCGGGGCGGCGGCGGTGGCGGCGGTGGCGGCGGTGGCGGCCGAGCGGAATGACGGGCCTGGCCCATCGGTCGTCGTCCTCGGGATTCCTGACCAGTACCTCGCCCAAGGCAGCCCGGCCTCCATCCTGGCCGAACTCGGACTCGACGGTGAAGGACTGGCCGCGTCGGTGCTTGCTGCACTGGGCCGGGGCACGTCGAGTGGTGAGGCCGAACTGAGTGCCGAGGCCGAACCCGTGCGAATCAGGTCGGTCGGCAGCTGAGGCCGGCGAAGGTCGCCGGCGCGCTCGGGATTTGCGTGGCCTTGCTGGCCGCGTGCAGCGGCGGTGGGTCCGAAAAGGAAACCGTCTACGCCCCGCCCCGTCTTCCGACGTCGACCACCACTGCATCCGCGCTTGCCGCACCGCCTGGCCCGCCCACGCCGGGCGCGCCGGTCACGTCAGCTGCGCCGAGCGGCTCGAGCCCGGCAGGGGCGGCGAGTGGCGGCAGCTCCGCTCCTGGGGAAGGGGAATCTCCGAGCGCCTTCGAACCACCTCGCACCGGCACGTACCGCTACGACACCTCGGGGGTGTCGACATTCGCGCTGACGTCGGTGCCCTATCCGGCCGTGAGCACCCTGACCGTTGCGGGGGGCGACGAGAAGCAGCGCTGGACCCGTGACCTCCGTGACGCAGGAGGGAGCGGTTCGGTCAGCGAGTTTGCACTCGACTTCCGCACCGACGGCGTATATCTCGACGACCTGACCCTCACCAACGGCTTCCAGGGGATGGTGAATGTCCAGAAGCTGCACCCGTCGTCACCGCCTCTGTTGGTGCCGGGTGCTGTAGGTCCCGGCGGGCACTCGGAGTTTGACCTTCACGCGGAGGATGGTGGCGTCGCTCACGCGACCGTCGACGTCACCGGGAAGGAGACTGTGACCGTGGGTGGTCAATCGGTCGACACCCTCGTAGTTCGCACCCGGATTACCCTCCCCGCAGGCGACGTCTCCGGTCAGGTCGAGCTGACTGGTTGGTTCGCCCCGTCGGCGCGGATCTGGGCCAAGGAGCACTTCGTCGCCGATGCGTCTGCGGCCGGTGGGTTATTCACCTTCCACAGCCAATACGACGCCACCGCCCAGAGCCTCAGCCCATCCTGATCAGGCCGCCATCAGGCGACGATGTCGACTGGCGTGCCGGCCGGCACTGACTCGGCCAAGAACGTGATGGCCTCGTTGTCGATCCGCACGCAGCCGTGGCTGGCGTCGGTTCCGAGTGAAGACGGGTCGTTCGTTCCGTGGATACCGACCGTGCCGTCGCCGCCTGCGAAGTCGGTGAGTACGTCGGAGTGGGCGGAGAGGCCGAATGCGTAGGGCCCGTAGGCACCCCTGGGGTTGGTTGGGCGGAGGAGTTCGGTTGTGTAGAAGTGGCCGGTGGGCGTCGGGGTCATCTCCGCGCCGACTGCGACCGGCGTCTCCAGGATCCGTTGGTCGCCATCGAAGGCGGTCAGGACATGGCCACCGAGGGAGACCTCGATGCGGAACTGATGACTGCTGGTGGTGACCTCGCCGGCGCGCACCCAACCGGTGCTGCCATTGGGTCGCTCGGGCAGCTGCACCTGCAACCATCCGGGACGATCCTCGACGACCAACAGCACGAGCGGCGCGCCCGAGGGTCGGGGGTTCGGCAGTGGGCTCAATTCGGCCGGGGCGCCGTCCGGCGCGTCGAAAACGGCCAAGGACGCCTTGCGCGCCGTCGCCACCGTGCTCGTCGCAACTGACTGGCTCGCGTTGGCTTCCACCGAGGTCGGCGCGGGCGAGCCCCCGGATTCTGCGCCGAAAAGTCCACCGCCACCCAGCGCAGCGACTCCGAGCCCGATAGCCACGGCCGCGGCGGAAACGATCTTGCGCATCGACACGTTTTTCATCTGCCTCTCCCTTGTTCGGTCGTCTAAGGGGTAGAGGCAGGAAGGGGCAGGTTCTTACAGTTTTGTGTGACCCCAGTTCGCGAGAGGCGGGTCAGCAGTTGGCGAGGGCGGCGTCGAACTCGGCGTTGCCGCTCGCCCGTTCCGCCTCGATGCCGCTGATGGCAGTCGTCAGTGCCTCACTGCCGGCAGCCAGAATTCCTCGCAGCTGGGCCTCGGCTGCGTCGAGCTGGGCGTTGAAGACCGCTCGCTCAGCCTGAATCTCGGCACAGGAGGCGGCGGGGATGGTCGTCGAACTGTTCGTCGGGGTCGTGCTCGATGTCGAAGATGACGACGGTGCGGCGGCGCAGGCCGCGATGGCACTGTCGAAGGCCGCGTTGGTCTGAGTGCGGCCGACCTCGATGGACGCGATCGCAGCTGCCAGTTCTTCGCCGGTGATGGTCGCTCGCAACTCGGCTTCGGCGGCGTCGAACTGAGCATTGACCGCGTTCTTCTGGGCGGCCAGCGCCGCACATCCGGCTGACGGAACGGCTGTTGTCGAGGTCGTGGAACTCGTGGTCGTCGTCGAGGTGGCGGCCACGCACGCAGCGAATGCAGCATCGAGGTCAGCGATGACGCGGTCGCGGGACGCTTCGAGGACGGCAATCACACCGGCTAACTGGGCATCTGGGAGCACGGAAACCATCAGTTGTTCGACCTTGTCGAAGGTGGCGTTGATCGAGTCGGTCTGGGCCACGATCTGCGCACAGGCGTCGGGCCTGGTGCCCGCCTCCTGCGCGCCGGCGGCGGCCAGAACGCTTGAGCCGTCGGGGGGAACACTTTGCAGCTCAGCGACCGACACCGTGCCCGGCGCGCCTGTGGACGACGAGCGCTCAGGGCCGACGGTGGAGGTGGTCTGGTTCCCGGAGCTGTTCGCTGATTCGACGCTGACCGGCGATGTCTCAGGGCCGTCGGCAAGTGCGACACCGCACGCCAATGCGAGAGTGACGATGACGACTGTGGTGAGACGAGAAACCGATTTCATCCGGTGTGATGATACTGGCCGCCGCCGCTCGCGTCTGTAGTACACCGAGATCCGTCATTCGCCGGATGGTGGTTGCAGCGGAACACCCAACGGCACCGGCCGGCCTACGAACGGCAGGCCATTGGCGGTCCACGTGAGCCGTTGAGCGCGCGCCGTCCGCCCCCCGAATCCAAGCGACGTCGTGTCCTTGGCGTGGTACACGATCCAGTCTTCAGTGCCGTCGGGCGAGGTGGTGAACGAACAGTGGCCCGTTGTCCACGCGCCGGCATCCGGGTCGGGTTCGAGCAAGGGCACACGCGATTTCCGCCACGCGCCCGTGTCCAGTGGGTCGTCGCCCAACAGCTCGAGGAACCCAACGCGGTAGTCCGGCGTTCCGGAGTGCCCGGCCGAGTAGCTAACGAAGACGCGCCCGTGATGGATGAGGGCCTGCGGAGCTTCCAGCCACGACCCTTCCCACCGGAGATTGGGCGCCGCTATTCGCACCCGCGGTCCGCCTGGGCGGACCCGGGTGGGCGAAGTCATCGGGGCGATCCAGAGTTCGCCTGTCGTCCACGCGAACCAACGGCTCCCGTTCGGCAGCTCGATGACCGTTCCGTCGATGGCGTATCGGTCGAATTCGGGATCGACGCGTCCGCGATCGACCCATGGGCCCAAGGGATCGTCGGTCTTCGCTTCCAGCACGTACTGGCGATGGTTGGCGTCGATGTCGTCGGAGGCGCAGTGGTGGAGATACCAGCGCCCATCTAGGCGGTGGAGTTCTGGAGCCCAGAGTGACCGGCTCCGCAGACCGGTGGGCGGGGCCGTCCAGACAACGGCGCGCGCGGCGTCGCGCTCTCCGAAGCCGCCGAGTGTCTCCGACCGCCATATGACGAGGCGGTCAGCGAAGGGGGGGACGGTTGCCGTCAGGAAATAGGCGCCGTCGTGGCGCACGACGCACGGGTCCGGCGCCTCATCGGGAAGTAGCGGGTTCACCAGCACGACCGACCAGCGTGGCGCGCCGGAGCCCCGCTCTGCTGAGCGGGGCTCCGAGGATGGCGTAGGTCGTTGTAGCTAACCCGTGTAGGTCGGATTCCACAACACGCCCGGAAAGTACGTCTTGCCGACTGTCGTTGTCGTCGTGGTCTCGCACTCGCACTCAGGCGGAGGTGGGCAGCGAACGATGTCGCACTCCTCAGGCGGAGGTGGGCAGCGAACGATGTCGCAGTCCTCAGGCGGAGGTGGGCAGCGAACGATGTCGCAGTCCTCCGGAGGGCACCCGGGGGCGCTGAGGGTGGGGCACCCGCCGCCTGGAGGCGGAGGTGGGGGACAGAAGTCCTTTGGCGCGCCGGGCACCTGCGGACAGCCGTCGTCGGGGGGCGGCTGTCCCGCGACCTGGAACGATAGAGCGTGGGCATGGGGAGCCGAGTTGAGGCCAGCAGCCCCGAACAGCCCGAGTCCCACCAATGCCAGCACTGCGATGCTGCGGGGCTTTCTCATTTCACTTGCTCCTTCCGGGTTGGGAATGTCACCGGTAAAGAGCGGCCGCGCCGTCAGTCCTTACACAAATCCCGACCAGAAATTCTCGGCGACGCGCTTCTTGTAAGAATCGGGCGCGCCGGCGCTCTCCATTGCATGAGGGAAATCGATACCCTCCTCCTAGACTGGAGGACGCATGGACGACGCCGAACTGGTCACGTCGGCTCAGGCGGGCGACAGCGAAGCATTTGCGGCCATCTACGACCGCTATGCCGACTCGATCCACGCCTTCTGTCATTCGGTTTTGCGCGACCGTCACGAAGCTGCCGACGTCACCCAAGACACCTTTCTCACGGCGGCGGAGCGGCTTGGCCAGCTGCGCGACCCCACCAAGCTGCGGGCCTGGCTCTTCGCGATCGCCCGGCACAGAGCTCTTCGCCATGGCGAGCGGCGCGCCCGCACCATGCTCACCGGGGAGGACGCTGAGGTGGTTTCCACCGGTCCCGCGCCGGACGAGCCGGTTCGTCAAGAGGAGTTGCAACGCCTCGTATGGGACGCCGCCGATGGCCTCTCCGAGCGTGACCGCGCCATCCTCGACCTGAACGTTCGGCAGGGCTTCGACGGACAGGAGCTCGCCGACGCCCTCGGCGTCGAGCCTTCGCACGCCTACGTGTTGGTCAATCGACTCAAGGACCAGGTGGAACGATCAATCGGCGCGCTCCTGGTGGCGCGCCACGGTCGCTCCGACTGCGACGGACTGGCCCAGGTCCTCGAGGGCTGGGACGGAAAGCTCTCGCCTCTTTTGCGCAAGCGCATCGCCCGTCATGTCGACTCGTGTGAGGTCTGCTCCGACGATCGCAAACGGCTGGCCAGCCCGCTGGCTCTGCTTGCGGCCACGCCGCTCCTCGCTGTGCCCGCCGATGTTCGTGACAACGTGCTCGGCGACCTCAAGCTCGTGTCGTCGAGCCGGCGCGCGACGGGATGGGACAAGCACGGTTTCCCTCCAGGCATCGAGGCGCCGAGGAGCCGTCGGGGCGGGTTTATCGCAGTTGCCATCAGTGTCGCGGCCATAGTGGTCGCAGCTCTGTTGCTGGCTCCCGGCTACGACGATGGGCTTTCCACCACGAGGATCGAGGCCAGCGGACCGACCGTTGTGCCCACATCGCAAGCGCTTACGTCAACGACCCTGGCTCCGGAAGTGCCCGCCAGCCTCGGTGGACCGATCGGTCCCGGCGGGTCGATCGGTCCCGGCGGTGCATCCTCTACTGCACCGGGTCCGAAGGGGAACGCCCCCGGCGCGCCGCCGCAAGACTCGGGCAGCCCGAACCCGCCGGCACCAGCCCCCACGCCCGCGCCAGCGCCAGCGCCGGAACCAGCCCCGAGTCCCGCGCCACCAGCCGATACGCAGCCACCCGACATTTCAACGACCGCGATTCCCGGGTGCACGGTCACACTCGTGGCGACCGTCCGCGATGCCTCGGCGATCGGCTCGGTGACCGCCTCGTGGCAAGGCCCCGATCAGATTGACCGCAGCGGCCAGATGGTTTCTCGGGGCAACGGCCGCTACGAGTTGACGACCCCTGCCTACTTACGCGTCGGCACGGTCACCTGGACCGTCTCGGCCACCGATGTACATGGCAACGCGGCCCAGGTCACCGGCTCCCCCAGCAATGCCACCGGATGCACCGCCGGCGCGCCCTGAGTCTGGACGTGTAGTAACTGTCGCAAACCGGGCCTAAATCGGGAAATCGCGATGGTCAGTACACGTTGAAAGTTGCTAGCGCGCCGCGATGGCGACTTCGACGGCCTGCTTGTAGAGCTCGTCCGCATCCTCACGGCTGTCGGCGATACACGTGAGGCCCATCTTTCCGTGACCGGGCAGGGCGCCGAGAAGATGCAGCGTCGTCCCCCGGCCGGAGTTTGGGTCGAATGCCAGCCCTGACTGATCGAACGCTTCGATCATGCGCGCCGGCGTCACCCCAACCAGCGCATCCGACTTCACATTGTCCGACGCCATATAGCTCTTTGCCGTCCCGTCGACGAGCAACTCTCCCGACGCGTCGTCGTAGGTCGCGCCGGTCGCCAGCCGCGCCATCCAGAACGGATGCGTTGTTCCGCCGGCGCGCAGGTTGATCTCGCTCAGGTACACGCGCGCGCCGGCATCATCGTCGGGAATCACGAGGAAGTCGATGCCGAACGAGCCGATCACTTTTTCGGCGACGAGCACTCCTCCGACCTTCAGCGCCTCTTCCCGGATCAAATTCCGGTAGACCGCATCTGCGGGAAAGCGGCAGCCCAGGTACACCTGCTGGCCTGGTCCGCCCAGCACCTGGTCGTGGGTCGATAGCACCTCGAGCTCACCCGCCACCGAGATCCTCAGCTGGACGCTCGGCGACGTGAGCCCGGGCCGGCGCACAAGCTCCTCGACGATTGCACCCTCAGATGCGGTCTTGCTGACAAACGATGGCCACGACTCCTCACTCGCACAGAACGTCGTGGGCGAACGCACCACCGACTCTCCGGACACGACGGTCTCTAGGGCGATCATGGCATTGCCCTGGCCCGAGAAGCCGTTGTTGAGCTTGATCACAACCGACTCCGCCTCGGGATGCTCGTGCCGCAGCGCGGCGACCGCCGCATCGAGCTCCTCCACGCTGAACAGGTCCTCCGCGCCGGGCAACACTGCGACCCCGGCGCGCCGTGCCACCTGGCGCGCGCCGCTCTTCGAGCCGAGCCAGGCCAGCTCGGGACGGGGACCGAGCAGCGGCAGATCGAGGGCGTCGGCCAGGGCCTGATCAGTGCCGCCCACGTTGAAGGGGACGATGTGAGCTTGGGCAGGATCGCCGGCGAGGTCGCGGAGGCGACCCACCACTTCGGGGCGCGACAGCAGTTTTTGACTCAACGGTTGGAGGTCGGGGTCGTCGACCGACACCATCGTCAACCGGCTTCGGGCGCCGTCGGGGTCGGGCACGAACCGCAGGTAGTAGTCGACGATTGCTGGGTCGACCGCTTGGGACGTCACGTACACGAGGCGCTGTCGAGGATCCGACAGCTGCAGGATGGCGAACAGCATCCGCTCCTCGTAGCGGCCGACAGCGGTGATCTTGGCCAGCTCGGCCACCGGAAAGGTGATCGAGGGAACGACGATGATCGTGCTCAGGGTCCGACCGCGTCGCCGAGAGCCTCGTCGACGGCGCCCAGCAGGCTGTCGTCGAATACAACGCCAGATGCGGCGACGTTTTCTTCAACCTGTTCGGGACGAGAGGCGCCGACGATTGCGGAGGTGACCTCCGGCCGGCGCAGGACCCATGCCAGGGCCAGACGCGCCATGGGCATGCCGGCTGCTTCGGCGATGGGGCGCAGGCGGTCGACCGCTTCGAGCACTTCGTTGTCCCGCCACCGGCCCATCCACTGACCGCTGTTCTCGCTCGCGGCCCGGGACCCCGGCGGGGGAGTGGCTCCCGGGCGGTACTTACCCGTGAGCGCGCCCTGGGCGAGTGGCGACCACACCACCTGCCCGATTCCCTCGACCGCGCAGAGTGGGAAGATCTCGGGCTCGGGCTTGCGCCACAGCATCGAGTACTCCGGCTGGCTGGAGACGAACCGTTCTACGCCGGAGGTGGCGAGTGCCGCCCGAATCTGGTCGGGCTCCCACTCGCTGAAACCGAGATACCGGGCCTTGCCCTGGCGGACGAGTTCGGTCAGCGCCTCCATCTTCTCCTCGAGTGGGATGTCGCGGTCGTAACGATGACACTGGTAGAGATCGACATAGTCGGTGCGCAGACGCTGCAAGGAGGCGTCGCACTGCTTGCGGATCTGGGCTGGTGATAGTCCCCGGTCGGTGTCTGACATCGGGAAATACGCTTTGGTGGCAAGCACATAAGACGACCGATCGACGTCGGCCAACACCTCGCCGAGGAACGATTCGGCAGCCCCCCGGCCGTACACATTGGCCGTGTCGATGAAGTTCACTCCGAGGTCGAGTGCGCGCCGAACGCACGCCGCGCCCTGATCAGGATCGACGTCGACGCCGTAGGTCAACCACGAGCCGAGACTGATCTCGGAGATCTCGAGATCGCTATTGCCGAGCCGTCTGTAATTCATGCGCGATGCATAGCACGCGGCCTCGCATGCTCGGCTGAATAGCATGCCCCGGGCGTGAACCTGTTCGACCTCCTCATCATCGGTGTCCTCGTCGGTGCCGGCATCGGTGGTTACCGACTCGGTTTCGTGGCTCGGGTCACGTCATGGATCGGTCTCGGCATCGGGATTCTCATCGCCGCGTGGCTCACACCCAAGCTTCAGCTCGACACGGCTCTGCAGGCCGCTGACCCCGCGACGCGGCTCATTGTCGTCGGCGCGGCCTTCCTGATCATCGCCAGTCTGGGTGGCGCCCTCGGGGCCGGCGCGGGCATGGCGTTGCGCCGAGTGATCCCGTTCGGGGCCATCCGAAAGGTCGACCAGGTCGGCGGCGCGGTGGCCGGTGCAATCGGCGCGGTGGTCCTGTTGTGGCTCCTCGTGCCCGCGATTTCCGAGGTGCCGGGGACCATCTCCCGCCAAGCCCGCAACTCGACCATTGCCAGGGCGCTCGACAACATCACTCCCCGGGCCCCTTCGGCGCTCCAGGAACTCCGCCAGCAGGTTCGCGACGCCAACTTTCCCCAGGTCTTCGACCAGCTGCGTCCCGCGCCGGATGTCGGGCCGCCACCCGCCAACGTGGCCCTCTCGGCCGCGGTGCAGCAACGGGTCAAGGACTCGACGGTGCGGGTCAGCGGTGCTGCGTGTGGCCGGGTTCTCGAGGGCAGCGGATTCTCACCTGAGGAGGACATCATCGTGACGAACGCGCATGTCGTCGCCGGTGTCCGCAATCCGTCGGTTCTCCGACCCGATGGTCGAAAACTGCCGGCCCAGGTCCAGGTCTTCGATCCGGCGCGCGACCTCGCCGTACTGAGCGTGCGGGGGCTCGACCAAGAGCCGTTGCCTGTCGGATCGGGCAACGTCGACGAGGACGGGGCTGTGTTCGGACATCCCAACGGACAAGTGGCGGTCGAAATTGCTCCGGCGCGCATCCGGAGCCGGATCACTGCCGTCGGGCGTGATCTCTACGACACGAATGTGACGCGCCGCGACATCTTCATCCTCGCCTCGCGCCTCGAGCCGGGCGACTCCGGGGGCGCCCTCGTCGACACCTCAGGAACAGTCGTTGGAGTGGCGTTTGCCATTGCTCCTGACCAGCCGGGTACCGCCTATGCCCTCACCGACAAGGAGCTCCGGCCGGTGCTGGCGCAGGCCCGTGAAGGCACTGTCAGCACGGGCGATTGCATCGGCGGCTAGACCCGCCCGGGCGAGTAAACATTCCGGGTCAACTGGCCCACCCGGCGCGCCGATAACTCCTCCAGGAGCCTTACTCGCACCGAGGGGAGAACACGACATGGCGTACACGTGCGAGACGTGCGGGAAGGTCATGCAATCGGAGGGAAGCTTCGGGTTGCACAATCTGACGGCGCACGTCGCCGAGTCGGTGCCGATGCAAGGTGCCGTTCCCGCAGGTACAGGCGGTCCCTGGGGACCGCCCCCTCCTCCGCCCCCCGGCGCCTATGGGCAGTACGCCGGCCCCTACGGCCCCTACGGCGCGCCGCAGAAGAAGTCGAACACGGTCGCGGTCGTGCTCGGCTCGATCGCGCTCGTCGTTGTTGTGCTCTTCGTAGGCAGCATCGCCGCCATCACTTTTCTTGGTGGCCAGGCCAAGCCCACGCCGGTCACGCTCGTCGACCCCAACGCGCCCCCCGCCCTTCCTGCCGACTTCCGCTACGTGGTGAAGTCCGACGACGGCTTCATGATCGGCTTGCCAGCCGGGTTCGAGGAGACGCCCCTCACGGCTGAGGGTATTGCCAATCAGGCTGACGCCCTCGACTCCGCCAATCCGGGCCTCGCCGGCGTGCTCCGTTCCAACAGTTCGACGGTCGCAGCCGCCCGGCTCTTCGCCATCGACAGTGCCACCGCTAACAACCAGATGGTGCAGCGCATCGTCATGGACGGCGCAGGAACGGTCGACGACATACCGGCCGGCACTTTCTCGGACGAGTATCGCGACATTGGGGCGGAGTCAGTAATCGAGGAGCATGTCCACCTTCCGGCTGGTGACGCCGTCAAAGTGTCAGCCGTAATCAGTGCCGGCTCCGAAAGCGCCCTGATCACGCAACACATCCTCGTGCGGGACTCGACGGCCTGGATCCTCACCTACACCCAGGACGGTGGCACCGATCCCGCACAGGCGACAACGGTCGCCTTCACCTTCAACTACACCAAGTAACGGAATGGCTGGGGCCCCGAGCGGCCCGAGCGGCCCGAGCGGCCCGAGCGGCGCGGCGTTATCATCCGCGCCATGACCGCCGGCCCCCCGCCACCCCCTCCTGGCCAACCCGATCAGCCCGGGTGGGGACAGGCCCCACCTCCGCCCGGTCAGCCGCCGCCGGGGTGGGGACAGCAACCACCGCCGCAGTACTACGGGCCGTATGCCGAGCCGCCGAAGACCGACGGAAGCGCGATAGCCGCCTTGGTGCTCGCGATCGGATCGTTCGTCGTCTGCCCTGTCGTCCTTGCGATCGTCGCCCTGGTCCTTGCGTCCAATGCCAAGAAGAACATTGCCGCGTCAGGCGGCACCCTGACCGGGGAGTCCTTGGCACAGGTGGCCGGGATCATCTCCTGGGTCAACATCGGTCTGGCCGTCCTCGGTGTGGTCCTTATCATCATCTTGGTTGCCATCGGCGCATCCACCGACAACGACGCCCTCGGCTTGCTGACGCCTGCGCTCGCCTAGCACGGAGCGGGAGATAGCCGGTTGTCGTTGACTTCCGCCGGGTAGGCAAACCGACATGCGCGTCGTGGTCACCGGGGCGACCGGCAATGTGGGAACGAGCGTCCTCGACGCGTTGAACAGCGAGCCCGCCGTCGACTCGATCATCGGGGTCGCCCGGCGCGTGCCGGCCAGCGATCCGTTGCCGGGCGGACGCTGGAGCAAGGTCAGCTGGGCCGAGGCCGACGTGGTCACCGACGAGTTGTCGAAGGTTTTCGCCGACGCCGACGCGGTTGTGCATCTGGCTTGGCTCATCCAGCCGTCACACCAGCTCGACGTGTTGCGGGCGACCAACGTGGACGGTAGCCGGCGCGTCTTCGAGGCCGCGGCCGACGCAGGCGTGCGCCATCTCGTGCACGCATCGTCGGTCGGCGCCTATTCGCCGGGCCCGAAGGACGAATTCGTCACCGAGAGCTGGCCCACCAGCGGTACCCACTCGAGCTTCTATGCCCGTCACAAGTCAGAGGTCGAGCGGCTCCTCGACTCTTTTCAAGTGGCCAACCCCGATATTCGCGTGGTGCGGCTCCGCCCCGGGCTGATCTTCAAGCGGGAGGCGGCGTCGAGAATCAAGCGCCTCTTCTTCGGGCCTCGGTTTCCCGCCGGGCTCTTACGACCCTCGTTGCTACCGCTCGTGCCCCGGGCGCGCCGGCTCGTGTTCCAGGCCGTTCACACCGATGATGTGGCCGAGGCCTACCGGCTCGCCGTCGTTGGTACCGACGTGCACGGCGCGTTCAACATTGCCGCCGATCCAGTACTCGACGGTGAGGAGCTCGGACGGGCTTTCGGGGCGCGCCCCGTTCCGGTGCCCATGGCGGCACTGCGTCTCGGCGCCGACCTGTCGTGGCGGCTTCGGCTTCAGCCCACCCCGGCGGGATGGTTGGACATGGCCTCGAACGTCCCGCTGCTTGATACCGGTCGGGCCCGGCGCGAGCTGGGATGGTCGGCACGCACGTTGGCCACCGACGCCTTGCGGGAGCTGTTCGAAGGCCTCGCCGAGCACGCTACGGGCCCGACGCCGGCGTTGAGCGGCCGCTAAGACATTCCAGCGATAGGCCCGGTCATGTGCAGCCCCCGGGCCAGGCTGGAGCTTTCCGTCAGGTGGTCCCACGCTCGAGGGTCACCCCTCGAGGTAAGAGTGAGGCCCCACTCGTAGAGCGTGCGGGCGACCAGGGGGAGCGCGCCGATCGAGCGGTGGTTGTCGACGGCGGCCTGGAAGGCCCGGTCGGCGTCCGGCCATTGCTGGAGGGTCGCCGCGACCAACGCCTGGTGGCGGGCGACGGCGCCGCGCACGACACACATGTGACTGTCGAAGACGAGCGGTTCGGCTACTGAGTTCAGCCGTCGTTGAATGGCGCCGGCGCGCACTGGGTCGCCGATGACGGCGACAGCCTCTGCCAAATTGGTCACGATTCCGACGCGATCAGCATCCGTGGCCGGCTGGCCGCCTTTGTCGAGCCGGGCCGTGGTGGCATCGAACTCCCGGACTGCCTCGTCCGTGCGTCCGAGACGGGAGCACAGCAAGGTCAGAGCGCTCCGCCAGGGGACGTCGTCGTGGCCGTAGGCTCGTTCCCGGCACTGGTCGAGGAGTTCGTAACGCTCGGCATCGTTGCCCCAGTCGAGCACGACCCAGAATTGCTGGCCCCAGAACCTGTCGGCGGCGCGAGCGTCGCCGGCCTCCTGGCTCAGGTTTCGAACGTCGAGCGTTCCGGCGCGCGCGTCCTCGATCCGTCCGTCCCGTAGGGCCTGCATCGTCGACCACAAAGCTGCGTCACGGCGGTCGCCGGCCGCTCCGTGGGTCTCGGCCCTGCCCCGCTGGTCGGCGATGAGACGGTCGGCGTCTTGGAGGCGGCCGGCGCGTATGAGCGTCGGGATGTCGTTCGTCGTAACCGGCGGGGCCACGGCTTGCGGTCGTTGCGTTCGGCTTGGGCCTCGCTCCGAACGCGGGCGCGCCGGCTGTCGGTTGCGTTCTTGTGGCCGATGGCGCGCCGGCGCGGGCGCGAGCGCCATCGGCCGTGGCGCCGTTGCCAGGCCGATGGCGCTGCGAAGTTCATCGGTGAGCGCGAGGTCGAGTTGCTCTTGGAACCGGTCTACGTCAATCACAGCCGCCCCTATCCCAGTCAGTTGGCCTTCTGATCCTCGGCGCGGGAGGTGTCCAACTGAAGAAAAACTTCACGCTGGGGCTGGTAATCAGCCCCTTCATCCCGGATACTCGCCATGTCGAATCGCACCGGACCCAGGAGAACCGGAGATGAACCAGCCAGTGAGCCGCGGGCTGCACACCACGGTCGCGGAGACCCTCGTTCGCGTTGACACGGATGCTGCGTTCGCAGCGGTGATCCAGCTGATCAGCCGCCTCTGGCCGGAACGCACTGAGGTTCTCGCATCCCGGCCTCCGGCTCAGCTCGTACACACGGTGAGTGCAGATCCGGAGGGTGACGATGCTGTCTGGCTCACCTGGGAGCTGACCTCAGTAGCGTCCGACGAATGGACCAATGTCCGGCTGGTGCACGACGAGGCCGACACGAATTCCGGTCCAGCGGCGGAGCTCGATGTGGTGCTCGACCTACTGGTCGAACAGTGCGGCGTCAGCTCTCTCGACCGGAACTGACGCCGCACTGCTTGTTGATCGTGGGTTAGGCGTTCGTCCGCCGCTGGCGCACGTAATCGATCAACATCACGTTGATCCCCATCAGGATTAGTGCCAGGCCTGCCCAGGTCAGCAAGGGCACCCAGTTGGACCCCGTCTTGGCCAGCTCGGCCGCAGCCACGACTGCCGGCGTCGAGGCCGCGGTGTCAGCCCGCAACGTCTCGCCGAGGACTCGAGCGAATGGCACGGTCGTTGCGTCGACAGTGGTCGTCGGCACGACCGTGGTGGTCTCGGGAACAGTCGTTGTCGTTTCGGGAACCGTCGTTGTCGGCGCAAGGGTCGTCGGCGGGAGAGTCGTCGGCGGGAGAGTCGTCGGCGCGACGGTCGTCGGCGCGACGGTCGTCGGCGTCACACATGGGCCGGGCCCGGGACCGCTCACGACCAGGTCACCATCCTGGCCATCGCCAGAATGTGACTGCAGCTGAATGCCCGCCGGGTCAACCGGGAAGACCTGGTCGAACAGCACGGTGAGGGAGCCGGTTGCGGCCGTATACGCGAACTTGATACCCGGCCCGAAGCCAGTGTGCCCTCCCGGCACGTCTCCGTCGGTAAAGATCTCGTAGTCGTCGCTCTCCATGACATGACTGAGGATGTCGCCACAGAAACGGACGGCGATGTTCGACAGCCCGTGGCCGCCGTTCTGGTGGAAGGCGTAGTCCCACGCGTACGTTGCGCCGTCACTGTCCACGGGTGAGGTCAGCTCGACCGTGGTGTACTCGCCTGACGCGCCAGCGGGCCCAACGAGCGCTCCGTTGAGCATGAGGACAAGTCCGATGGCGGTCAGCACCGCGCCTGCGGTACGGGCCTCGGTCAACCTGCGTTGAATGAGCATCTTGGAACTCCTCTCGATGAGTCCAAGATCCACTCGCGAGGTCACAGGCGACCCGACAGGGCATCAACACGCCCCCAACTCTGCTTTGATTGCTCAAGAGGTCTCCGCCTTCTACCGAGAGCAGATAGATGCTTCAGCGGATCGGCAGCTTCTGTGCGCGCCGGCACTGGCCGATCATCGTTGGCTGGATCATCGTGGTTCTTGCCCTTGGCGTCGTGAGTCAGGCGCACCACGGTGAGCCGAAGGACGAGTTCGAGATTCCCGGCACCGAGTCGCAGAAAGCAGTCGACCTTCTCGCGTCGCAGTTCCCGGCCGCGTCAGGCACGACCGCGGTGGTGGTGTTCGAGGCAACGTCCGGTTCGCTCGCAGACCCGCAATCGAAGGCCGCCGTCGACCAGACGGTGGCGAATCTGAAGACGCTTCCGAATATCGGCTCGGTCACTGGTCCGTTCGACCAGACGCCGACGGGGATTACGGGGTTCGACCAGGGTCGTCCCATGCTGCAGTACGGGACCCTGAACATCAATGCCAAGCAGACCGTCGGCTTCGCCAGCGTGCAGTTCTCCGAACAGTTCGGCGCCAAAGAGGCAACCGACGTCTTCGCCGCGGTCCGGAAGGCCACTCAACCGGCGGCGGCAGCCAAGTTGGCGGTGAACATCGGCGGACCGCTCGCCGACGTCGGCAACCCGCCCGACCCCGGCATCTCCAAATACTCGGAGTTGATCGGACTCCTCTTCGCAGTGATGATCCTCATGATTGCCCTGGGGTCGCTGCCGTCGATGGCGGTGCCCATCGGCGTCGCCCTGATCTCGGTCGGAGTGTCCCACGCCATCGTCGACATCCTGGAGGCGTCATTCGCTATCGGCTCGGTCGCGCCGGTGCTCGGCTCGATGATCGGGCTCGGAGTCGGGATCGACTACTCGCTGTTCATCGTCAGCCGTTACCGGCAGAACCTTTCGGAGGGAATGAAGCCGCACGCCGCCATTGGCACTGCCGTCGCGACGTCGGGGTCGGCTGTGCTTTTCGCTGGCATCACTGTGTGCATGGCGCTGTGTGGCCTGTACTTCGTCGGCATCCCCTACGTCGCGCAGCTCGGTTACATCTCGGCAATCTTTGTGGCCGTCACCATCGTCGCCGCGCTCACGCTGGTGCCGGCGCTGCTCGGCGCGCTCGGGACGAAGATCAACTCCTTGTCAATCCATCACCGTCACGAGACAGTCGACATCCACAAGACAATCTCGGCGCGCTGGGCGACGGCGACATCGCGTCATCCCGTGCGATACGCCTCGATCAGCCTTCTCGTCCTGCTCATGCTGGCCGCGCCGGTGCTCAAGATCGCCCTCGGCTTTACCGACGACGGCGACCTCGCGCCGGAGCTCACACAGCGGCAGGCCTACGACACGTTGACCACTGATTTCGGCGCGGGCAGCAACGGCGCGTTGCTGCTCGCCATCGATCTGCGAGGAGCGAATCTCGCCGACCCACAGGTCGTAACCGACGGCTACGCAGCATTGACCAAGATGAGTGCTGCGATCCAGGCGACCCCGGGCGTCGAGCGGGTGTCGCTGCCGGTGCCGAACAACGTCCCCAGTGCCCAGGGCCCCAAGTTGCCGACGGCGCTGATCATGCAGATCGTTCCGAAGGCGGCACCGAACTCTCCCGCCACGGCGACGCTGGTTCGCGACCTGCGCGACGAGGTAATCCCGTCGTCGCTGAAGGGCACCGTTACCGACGCCAGAAAGGTCTATGTCGGTGGCCAGACGGCCTTGCTCATCGACCTCACCGATGCGCTGAAGAGCCGCCTGTTGATGTTCATCGGGTTGGTCATCGCCGGCGCGTTCCTGTTGCTCATGATGGTGTTCCGGTCGTTGTTCGTCCCGTTCAAGGCGGCGGTGATGAACCTGTTGTCAATCGGCGGCGCGTACGGGGTGATCGTGGTCGTCTTCCAGTGGGGCTGGGGAAAGGGCCTCATTGGGCTCGACAACACCGTCCCTATCGTGGCGTTCGTGCCGGTGATGATGTTCGCCGTCCTCTTCGGCCTGTCCATGGACTACGAGGTCTTTCTCATCTCCCGCATCAAGGAGGAGTACGAGAAGTCGGGCGACAGCCGGCGGAGCGTTGTGACCGGGCTGGCGTCAACGGCGCGCGTGATCACGGCGGCAGCGCTGGTCATGATTTCGGTCTTCTTGTCGTTCGTGCCGAACCCGGACCCGACGGTGAAGATGATCGGCCTCGGCATGGCCGTCGCCGTGTTCGTCGACGCCACAATCGTCCGCATGATCCTCGTGCCATCGACGATGGAACTGGCCGGCAAGGCCAACTGGTGGCTACCGCGCTGGCTCGACCGGATCCTGCCAAAGATCAACGTCGAGTAACGCTCCGCGAGCTGAC
>DATLEI010000056.1:0-4309 GCA_035525375.1 Acidimicrobiales bacterium | reverse complement strand
CTTCGCACGATGGCTCGCCGAGAACGAGCCCGAGCTCGCTCCGGCAAAGATCGCTCGCCGGCATGTCGAGCGGTACCTCGCCGAGGTCGTCGAAACCCGATCACCCTCTACCGCCCAGACCCGGTACAAGGCGTTACGGCTGTTCTTCGCCTGGGCCGCCGAGGAGGGTGAGATCGCCGACAATCCCCTGGCGCTCGTTCGGCCCCCGATCGTCCCCGAGAAGCCCGTTGCCGTACTGACCGAGGACGAGCTACGAGCCCTCCTCAAGACCTGTGAGTCGAAGGACTTCGAGGGCCGTCGCGACAACGCCATCATCCGACTAATGGCCGACACCGGAATGCGACGCGACGAAGTCGTCGGACTCAAGCTCGACACCCTTGACGTCGCCGACCACGTTGCCCTCGTCCTCGGCAAGGGCCGTCGAGAACGTGCCTGCCCCTTCGGCGACAAGACGGCTCTCGCCCTCGACCGTTACCTACGAGTGCGGCGGGCTCATCGCCTGGCGGACTCGCCCCATCTATGGCTAGCTCGCAAAGGACCGCTCAGCGCGTCGGGGCTAGCGCAGATGCTCAAGAGACGGAGCGTGGCCGCCGGCCTTTCCCCCATCCACCCCCACCAGTTGCGTCACACCTTCGCTCACGCCTGGTTGGCGGCCGGGGGCACGGAGGGCGATCTCATGCGTCTCGCTGGTTGGCGGTCCCGCCAGATGCTCAGCCGGTATGCCGCCTCGACCGCCGACGTCCGGGCCCGAGAAGCGCATCGCCGCCTCAGTCCCGGCGACCGCCTCTGAGGGGCGCTACTTCCGCCGGCGCCGGACCTCCGCTGACTTCAGGGCCAGCTTGACGAAGTGTGCCTTCCGGGCTGCATCGGCGCGCCGGCGCCGCTCGGCCTCGGAGAGGCGGCGTTCAGGATCGACCTGTCGCTCGAACCGCTCCATGAACGCGGCGCGCGCGGCGCGCGTTGTCTCAACCGGATCGCGCTTGGCGTGCAAGCAGTAGGCGGCCATGCGCGCCCGAAGGCTGCGGTGCTCCGGCGCGAGCTCGCCGCCCCCGCCCTTGCTGGTCGCTTGGTTCTCCGTCGTCATTGCGGGTTCTCCTTTGACCTCGCAGTCATCAAAGCCGTGCGGCCCGGACACCCGGGCTCAACCGCACGCGCAACACCATCTGCGAATCGGCGCGTCCTACTACTGGCTTCGGGAGGGCCCCGTTAGTGACACGCCCACGAACATTGGAGGTGCCGCAAAGCGGCACCTGCAAGGGTGTCTCATCACTTCGTGCCTCTTAAGCAACCGTCTCAACTCCGGTCGAAAACTGACCCGCATCGGGCGCTGAGTCCGTCGGTGCGACCCGCAGATCGAAGCGCCGCTTGTGCGGTGGCTTGGTTGCCGAGCGGGACTGATTAGCTGGAGTGGTGCAGCAGCGGGGTGCGTCTGTTGACCGAGCGACCCAGGCCTGGGTCCGGGGCACAGGTCGGCGCGTGGTCGTCGCTGAACACCCATGGCTGCTCGGGCCGGTCGGTGCGACGAGCGTCATAGGGGAGGAGTGGCTCGCTGCTGAAGCGCTCCGCACAGGCGGGGAGCTTCGTGAAGGCGGTGGGCTGCTTTCTGACGTCAACGGTTTGGCCAGCGATGAGTTTGACCCAGCTCAAATCGCTCCTGAGATCGTCGACTTCTACCAGTCGACATCCGAGTGGCGACTCGACCTTTGGTCACAATGGTCAGTCTGGGCGTGGCCGTTCGGGTGGATTCTCTCCGCCGTCTTCGCGCGACGGTTGCGGCAGCTCAGCCTGCCACTCCGACCTCTTGACGTCGCCCGGGGTATGGACAGTCGCGTCGTAAGCGTTGTCGACGCCAAGGGCCGTCGCCTCGGCGCCGCCTGGCTTCGCACACTTCGCGCCACTGGACAAACCGTCTATAGCGGTTGGTACGGCATCGTCGCGCTCCCCAGCACCAGGAGTCCGAGTATCCGCGTGGTGTTTCCCCTCCCCATCGGGAGTCTGACGGTGTTCCTCCGGCCGGCGAACGCTGGTGGTGGACGACTCCGTCTGACTTCACCGCTCGGACGGTTCGGTGAGGAAGGGGCGTATTTGCTCGTCTCTGCGCCCGATCGAACTCATGCGTGGGTCCGCCGGGTCCCGTTGGTTGAGAGCTTCGATGTCTACGTCGACGAGGAAGGAGTCTTAAGAACGGACCATCACGGGCCTTGGGGGAATTTCGGTGCTCCGATTTCACTACAGACTCGTGCGGTCGACCCAGTAAGGGGACGGACCAAGTGGTGTTAGCCGAAGGCATCGGATGGGCCCTTCTCGCGAGTGGGAGCTTTTTCACGGCAATCGGTTTCTGGGTCCTGTATGAACGCCGCCGCTCCGCGGACTACCCGGGGACTGTTGAGCAGGCGCGCCGCGGCATTGCGATCTACGGCGTCGCTGCCCTCGTCGGGCTTGTGCTCGTTTTGACGCAACGATGACTTCCGGCCGAGCCGCGCCAGGTTGCTCACCTAACACCCCACGCGGGCCCCAAGAGGTAATGCAAACGTGCGACCCCGTTGACACGACGCGCTTACTCGGTGTCCCGCTCGCACCATTCGGCGATCGACCTCAGCAATGGCGCAAGTTGTTGCTTAGACACTGAGCCCTCGAGTTCAATCGCGCGCCACGAGAGGCCCGGCTTATCACTCAGGTCCGTCGGCTCGACGACAAACCGGATCCAGGTGGTCCGAAACTCACCCAGCTCTCCCAAGAGCGAAGGTGTCACGAAGCCGTTTACGCGAGCCGTCGTAGTGCAGGACGCGGATCCGGCTGCCGCTCGCCAGTGGGCTTTCAAGGGCGAGGTCATGGGTCACGGCGTGCAACTCTCCGGTGAACTGACAAGCAGCGGCGAGGTGTTTGGTCCCGGCGCCGGCGCGTCTGACATCGTTCACCTGGTCGTCTGGGCCGACCGCCTCCCGGTCTCCTAAACGATCGGAGCCCCGATGACGAGTCCTACACCAAGCATCAAGAACCTTCCACACACTTGATGGGATGAAGGAGCGGGCCTCCCGCTCCCCGTTGGCCGAGACTGTCGGTCGACATGACACACAGGTCCGGCGTTGACGCGCCGTGGCCGTGAGCGAGGGGAGGCCCTGTGGCTTCAGCGTATGTGGGGATTGATCTACATCGGCGCCGGACGGTGATCGTGACGATGGACGCGGTTGGAGACGTGAGCTCGTCGGTGCGAATCGATAACGATCCGTTGGCGTTGGCTCGTGAGGTGGCCAAGGCCGGCGTCGATGCCGATGTGGTCCTGGAGGCGACCTATGGCTGGTATTGGGCGGTCGACGTGCTCCAGCAGCTCGGGGTGCGGGTGCATCTCGCTCATCCGCTGGGGTTGGCCTGGGGGCACCGGCGCCGCAAGGACGACTTCGCTGATGCCCGGGACCTGGCTGACCTGTTCCGGTTGGGTCGCCTGCCCGAGGCGTGGATCGCGCCGCCGGCGCTGCGGGAGTTGCGCGAGGTGGTCCGTCACCGAACCAAGCTCGTGTTCGTGCGGTCGGGGTTCAAGGCCCAGGTGCATGCGGTGCTGGCCAAAGAAGGTGTCCGGGTCCCGATGACCGATCTGTTCGGCAATGCCGGCCGGATGTTGTTGAACCAAGTCGAGCTGGCGCCGGCCTACCGGTTCCGGGTCCAGTCGCTACTGCGCCTGATCGAGGCCAGCGCCGTCGAAATCCGCGACGCCGAACGTTGGGTCCGAACTGCCCTCGACGGGCACCGGGGGTTCGAAGCGATCCAGGCCATAGGCGGCGTCGGCGAGACGATCGCTGCGATCTTCGTCGCCGAGATTGGCGACATCGACCGGTTCGAACGGCCGGCGCAGCTGTGCTCGTGGGCGGGGCTGACCCCCCGCCACCGCGAGTCCGACACGACGGTCGTGCGGGGTCGAATCACCAAGCAGGGCTCGACGCTGGTGCGCTTCGCCGCGGTCGAGGCGGCCATGCGAGTACGGGCTGGCCACCCGCTCTACCCCGGGTTCGAATCGATCGCGGCGCGGCGGGGACGGCGCATCGCTCGCGTCGCCATGGCCCGGCGGATCCTCGAGCTCGCCTTCTACGGCTTGCGCGACGGCCACATCCGTTTCCTCGACGACCACCGCAGCGATGACACGCACAGCGTCGACACCGAAAGCGCCGACGCCGCCTGAAACGTCCACACCGGTTTCGGCCGTGGCCAGGAGCCCGCGGTTCGCCCTAGGTGCGGTCCTCTCCGACATCGGAGCGGGACGAGCACTTGATTGAACCCGCCTGGCCACTGCCGGATCACTTCATGCCCCCGTGGC
>DATLEI010000055.1:0-20293 GCA_035525375.1 Acidimicrobiales bacterium | reverse complement strand
CCGTAACGCCTTGTACCGGGTCTGGGCGGTAGAGGGTGATCGGGTTTCGACGACCTCGGCGAGGTACCGCTCGACATGCCGGCGAGCGATCTTTGCCGGAGCGAGCTCGGGCTCGTTCTCGGCGAGCCATCGTGCGAAGCCGGCCATCGACTCGCCGACGTACTGCTGAATCGTTCGCGGGGCGCGATTGGCAGCCCGTAGACTCAGCGTCCATGACCCGATCAGCTCGTCAAGGGTTGCGATTGCCCGCTTTCGCGCGGTCATCCAGCCACCTCAGCACTTGTCGGGTTACAGCACACCCCGACATGCTGGCGCATCGATCGGCAGGCGTCAAGTTAGGTGCTGTAGCAGCGCTGGGCGGGACGTCTAGGAAGCCCGAAAGGGTGTCTGACCTGCAGTTTTGCGGGGCTATAGCTCAGTCGGTTAGAGCGCACCCCTGATAAGGGTGAGGTCGCTGGTTCGATTCCAGCTAGCCCCACGATGAGACTCCTGATGAGAACCGTTCGCCGCGCCGGGTTGGCCGTCGCTCTCGCTGGCATCGCCGCGGCAGCGCTGCGCCTGCGTGGCAGCAACGACGTTCCCGGTCAGGGCGGTGGCTGGCGAGAGCTATCCGACACGGATCTTCGCTAGGTGAAGTTCGTTGTCGTTGGCGCCGGCGCGGTCGGCGCCCGGGCCGCTCGTCAGTTGATGTCGCCCGCGCCGGACGGAAGCTCGGGAGAAGACGTTGTCCTTGTCGATCCTGATGCCGGCCGCCTGGCCGCTGTTGTCGCCTCTCTGGGCGCGCCGGCGCGCGCCGCGCCGGCGATGCCGGCCCTTGCACCGGGCGACGTCGTGCTCCTGGCCATGCCCGGGAGTCCGAACGGCCGCAGTGGCCGAGAAGGGGAATCGGGCCACCGCACCGTCGCCGATGCGGTGCTCGCCCAGGGCGGCCACGTCGTCTCTGTGTCGGACGCCATAGGCGAGGTGCGCTCGCTGCTCGAACTCGACGATGAAGCCAGCGGCAACGGTCAGCACGTGGTCGTCGGCGCCGGCTTCTCGCCCGGCCTCTCCTGTGTGCTGGCGGCGCTGGCAGGGCGCGCCTTCGAACGGGTGGATGAGATCCACGTGGCCAAGGTCGGCACCGCCGGCCCTGCCTGCGCGCGCCAGCATCACCGTGCTCTCGCCGAGCACGTCTTTGACTGGCGCGACGGCGAGTGGGAGGAACGCAGCGGGGGGTCCGGACGTGAGCTGTGCTGGTTTCCCGACCCCGTGCGCGCCGTCGACTGCTACCGCGCCGCCACGCCCGAGGCTTTGCTGTTGGTGCCGGCGTTTCCCGGGGTCAACCGGGTGACGGCGCGGATGGGGGCCAATCGTCGCGACCGTCTGACGGCGCGCCTTCCGATGCTGCGCCGTCCGCATCCCGAGGGCGACCTCGGCGCGATCCGGGTGGAGGTGCGGGGCATCCAGGGCACGGCGCGCGACGACCGGGTCCTAGGTGTGATCGACCGCCCTGCCATTGCGGCCGGCGCCGTCAGCGCTCTCGCGTGCCTGTGGGCGGCGGGCGGCCGGCTACTGCGTCCGGGCGCCGGCGGGCTGGCGGCACTGGTCGAGCCGGGGCCCTTCCTCGCCCTGCTCGCGGAGCGGGGAGTGAAGGTGGCGATTTTCGAGGGCGGCCAGCACGGCGCGCCCGTGACGCCTCACGTCTGAACCCGGCGTTCGTCAGGGAGGTCAGCGGATGAGGCGGGACATGCGCCGGTCGGCGAGTATCTTGCCGCCGGTCTGACATGTCGGGCAGTACGTCACCTCGTAGGACTCGTACGAGACGCGCCGGAGATCATCCCCACACACCGGGCACGGCGCGCCGTGGCGGCCGTGCACGGTGAAGTGGTCCCCGATCTTGGTGGGTAGTCCTCCGCGGCGTCGCCGCTCGATCTCGAGGGCTTCGGTCAACATTCGGCGGGTGATGTGGAGGAGCGTCCGACGTTCTTCAGGACTGAGGCTGGCGAGCGGCGTGTAGGGCGAGATCCGTGCCTCGTGGAGGATGTCGTCGGAGTAGCCCCGGCCGATGCCCGCGACAGTGCGCTGGTCGCGCACCATGGTGTGGACGCGACGCTTGTCGTTGCCCTCCAGGACGAGGGTGGCGAACTCGTCGGAGAAGGGGTCGGGCCCCAGCTTGGCCAGTGGGCCGTCGTCGCCTGCGGCCAAGACCCACCAGCCGGCTTTGCGCTCAGTGCCATACTCCTTGAACAGGACCGAAGGCCGAGCGTCGAATGTGAAGCGCACGACCGAGCCTCTCGGTTTCGTCACCTTCGGCGGATCCTCGACGTCAACCCGCCCGCCCTGTGAGAGGTGGGCCAGCACCCGCTCACCGGTCTCGAACTCGAAGGCGACGAACTTGCCGGTGCGTCCGACGTGCTCCACCGTGAGTCCCACCAAGCTGGCCGGGCTCGGCACCACCGTCTTCAGCGCCGAGAACTGATGGGGGGCCGCGCCGGTGAAAGTCGCGCCGGCCACTGCTGCGTCGAGTCGCTCGGCCAAAGCCTGCACTTCGGGTAGCTCGGGCACTCGCTCAGGCTATTGCGCGCGGCGCGTGACTATCAGGGCGACCAACACACCGCGACCGCAAACGGGGCCGCGCCAACATCATCGCAAACCCTGTGTCGAGAGGGTACGGAAAGCGATCTTGTGGGTAGCGATCCTGTCTGAACTGAACACTCACGACATTCGGTGCGGATACGCGCCCGGAACAAGAGGGAGATCATGGCGCAACAGGCGACGGAGATCAGAGACGCAACCGCGTCAGCGGCAAAGTCAACGGCGAAGACGGCGGCCCGATCGAGCAGAAAGGTTGCCGACCGGGCAAGCGGCGAGGGACGTCAAGTCGCCTCCCGCGCGTCGGACGAGGGCCGCAAGGTTGCCTCCCGCAGCATCGGAGAGGCGCAAGAGCTCGCATCCACGGCCACGCAGCAGGGGCAGCAACTCGCGCGCATCGCCTCCGAACAGGGACGCGAGCTGGTCGGCACGGTAAAGGAACGGGCGTCGGAGGTGACGAGCGAGCTGGTGGAGCAAGGACAAACCTTGGCCCAGGACGCCCGGACCCAGGTCGAGGAACAGGCCAAGCAGCAGACGCGCCGGTTGGCTGGGACGCTGACCAAGCTGGGCAATGAGGCCCAGGCCCTCGCCGACGGCCGGCCCGAGGATGCGGAGACCGTCAGCGACTACGTGCGGCGCGCGGGCGAAGGCCTCACCGGTTCCGCCGACCGCCTCTACGGCTTGGCCGACAACGTCGAAGAGCGTGGTCTCGGTGGCGTATTCGAAGACCTATCGACCTACGCGCGCCGGCGGCCGGGGATGTTTCTCATCGGCGCAGCCATTGCCGGATTCGGGGTTGCCAGGGTCGTTCGGAGCTCGTCCGCCGATGATTCCGACGACGAGGAAAACGTGCCAAGCCGCCCAGGCCCGCGGGCGTCGTCGAGGCGGGCCCGCTAGTGGCGACGCGCGCTCGACAAGTATCGGAGGCCCGGCCCGTCACCGAGGAGCGCTCGCTCGGCGATCTCTTCTCGGAGATGACTCAGCAGCTCCAGGTGCTCATGCGCAAGGAGATCGAACTGGCTCGGGTAGAGACGAAGGAGCAGGTGTCACTGGCCGCCAAAACGGGAGCGACCTTTGGGGCGCTGGCAGTAGTGGGACTGCTGGCGGCGGTCATTCTCGCAATGGCAGCCGCCTACGGCTTGGCTGAGGTCATGCCGGTCGGACTCGCCTTCCTGATCGTGGGCGTGGTCCTGGCCGTGGTTGCCTTCATTCTCTTGCAGGCAGGGAAGAAGCGCGCCGCGGCGTTGCGTCCCGTCCCGGCGCAGACAATCGCCACGGTGAAGGGCGACGTTGAAGAGGCGAAGAGCGCCATCCAAAGAGGCGCACAGAACGACACATGGTCTGACTACGGGAGGAGTTCCTGATGAGCACCAAAGCTGACGAACTACGGCGAGACATCGAGCGGACCCGAGGCGACCTCGGGACGACGCTCGAACAGATCGGAGATCGAGTAGCGCCGAAGAAGGTCGTGGCTCGAACGAAGGCCGACATCTCCGACAAGGTCGACGACGTCAAGGGCAAGCTGAGCCCGCGGCGACTGGTGACCGGTCCGGTCGAGGCAGTTCGGTCCGGTGTCCGCAACGTCATGGGCAGTAACGGCGCTGACGATCAGAACGGGGCGACAGGACCCAACGGTGGTCCGAGCTACCGAGAAGCTCAGTCCCAGGGCCGGGGCGCCGCACGCTCGGCGGCGGGCGTGCTTCGTGACGGTGGTACGACGGTGAAAGAAGGGGCCGCCACGGTGAAGGAGAAAGCCGAGGGCAACCCGATGGCCGCCGGACTCTTCGCCTTCGCGGCTGGCTTCTTCGCGGCATCGCTCCTTCCTCCGAGCCAGCGCGAGCGCGAAGCCGTCAAGCGGGCTCGCGAGCAGATGGAGCCGTTGGCCAACGAAGCAGCGGAGATTGGCAGGGGGATCGCAGGAGAGTTGCAGAGCACCGCACAGCGCGGGCTCGAGCGGGTGAAGGAGACAGCCACCGAGAGTGTCGAGCAGGTTCGCAACGAGGCTCAGTCGTCGGCCCGCCAGTTGCAGAGTCACGCCGAGGGGGCAACCCAGACCGTGACGTCGAAGGCGAAGTCGGCCAAGACGACCGTACAGAGCGAGACCCAGCGCTCCACCGCCGCCGTGAAGGGCCAGACCAAGCGGGCGGTCAGTTCGGTGAAGGGACAGGCGAAGGAATCTGCCGGCACGGTCAAGGGCAAGGCCAAGCAGTCGGCGCAGTCCGTCAAGGGCAAGTCGCGCCGACCCGCGGCTACATCGGCCGCTAGAAGCGGGACAGGATCAGGGCGGCGGCGCGCTGTCCGGACCTGACCGCGCCCTCCAAGTGGCCGCCGCCTTCGGCGATCGTCTCCGCGCCGGCCCACACGACCGCCCCGCCGACCTGCGGCTCGGCAAACAAGGGGTGGCCGTAGTCGATCACCGGTTCGTCGACCCAGAAGACCTCGTCGTTGGTGTTGGGGTCCGATGACCAGTCCCGTTCGAAGTAGTTAACCGGGTCTGCTGCCTGCGGCCCAAACAGGCGTGCCAGCTGCGTGAAGGCCGCCTCAGCCCGTTCGTCGGGCCCCATCTCCAGATAGGTGTCCTCGCCGGAAAAGAATCCCCAGAGCGCTCCTGCGCCGCTGGTGTCGGGTGACCCGTCGTGGATCTCCCGAAGCGGACCGAGCGAGCTGAACGCTGTCCCGGAGAGTCCGGCGGAGCGCCAGAACGGCGAGTCATAGACCGCCACGCACTTGATAGCGCTGGCCATCCAGGTCGGGGTGAGGTTCATGACTCGCACCAGCTCACCGGGGAGTGCCGGCGCGAACGTTATCTTCTCCAGCACCAGGCGAGGGGGGACCGCGACCACCACGGCCGTCGCGCTGAGGTCGGCGCGCCGGTGGTGGGTATCAGTTGAAACGGTGAGCTGGTCGGCGGTCGCCCGGGTGATGCCGACGACGGTTGTGTCGGTGATGAGGTCGCTGTTGGACAGTTCGGCGGCGAGCCGCTCACAAAGTTGCTGGGTGCCACCGGAGAGGCGCAGGGCACGCGCCGGCGACGGCGCGACTTCGGCTGTTCGGGGAGGGCCGCCTTCTGTGTCCTCGGCGAGGTGGCGCCCTCCTTCGGGTTGCGGAAAGGTGGTGGCGCCAAGCCGGCGCGCCAGGGTCGCGGCAGCTGTCTGGTCGGTCCATATCCAGGTTGCACCCAGATCGAACGCCGCCGCTGCGTCTTCGGGTGTAACCGTGAGCGTGCGCCCGCCGACCCGGGGACGAGCCTCTATGACCCGCACCGAACTGCCGGCGCGGTGGAGTTCCCCCGCGGCGGTGAGGCCCGCGAGGCCGGCACCAACGACGACGACGTCCACCGGAGCGTCCATTGGAGCCGACCCTATTCAGACTGCGCCGGCCGCGGGGCGCTGGTGCCCGGCGCGCAGGACGATGGCCGCGAGGACGGCTGCGACGATTGAGGCCGCGAAGATGCCGACCCTCGCTTCGTCGCCGAGGCTCTCGGTGCCGAAGGCGAAGTCGGTGATCAACAGCGAGACCGTGAAGCCGATCCCGGCGAGAACGGCGAGACCGATGAGGTCGCGCCACGTCGACTCTGTCGGAAGCGCGGCGATCCCCAGCTGGCACGCGATCCAGGACGCGCCGGTGATCCCAATGGCTTTACCGGTGACGAGCCCGACGATCACGCCGAGCGTCACTGGTGACGTGAGGGAGTCGCGGAGCGCTGTTCCCGAGAGGGTGACCCCGGCGTTGGCGAGGGCAAAGATGGGAACCACGATCCAGCTCGTCCAGGGATGGAGTGCGTGCTCGAGCCACTCAACCCGTGAGACGGCATGGCGCGCCAGTTGTGACGTCGTGCGCGCCGCCTCGGCGCCGGAGACGTCGAGGAGCTCGGCGCGCTGTGTGTCGATCACCTCCCGGTCCAGCTTCGGCGCCGCCGGCGCGAGGAGTCCCATGGCGACGCCCGCGATCGTGGCGTGCACGCCGGCGCCGTGCAACGCGAGCCAGAGGAGGACACCGAGGGCCACGAAGAGTGGTGTGAACGTCAGCCCGAACTGTTGGAACAGGTAGACGATTCCGATGATGGCGACCGCCGCTGCCAGCCACTGCAGCTCGAGGGCGCCGGAGTAGAAGAGCGCAATGACGACGATGGCGCCGATGTCGTCGACGATCGCGAGCGCGAGCAGAAACACCCGCAGGCTTGACGGCAGACCCGGCGAGACCAGGGCGAGCACACCGAGAGCGAAGGCGACGTCGGTCGCCATCGGGATAGCCCACCCGTCAGACCCGGCACCGCCAGCGTTGAATGCCGCGTAGAGCAGCCCAGGGACGATCATCCCCCCGATCGCGGCGATGATCGGTAAGGCGGCCCGGCGCGGGTCGCGAAGCTCCCCTTGGACGAACTCCCGCTTTACTTCGAGTCCGACGACGAGGAAGAACGCCGACATGAGGCCTTCATTCACCCAGTCCCGCAGACTCATGGACAGGTCCCAGTGGCCGACGGCAATCGACAACTCGGCATTCCACAGCTGGTTGTAGCCAGCCTTCCAAGGCGAGTTGGCCCAGACGATGGCGACGACCGCAGCGACGAGCAGGACTATGGCGCCGGCGACCTCGGCCGCCAGGAACTCGCGCAAGGCCCGTGTCTGCGCCATCGGCGCAGGGAGGGGTGGTTTGGGGGTGTCACTCATCGGGTCGCCGACTTGGAGGTCGGCACTCTCGACCCACTGCGCGAACGCTCGGGGCGCGAAGCCGAAGCCCCCGGCCGCTACCTTCCATTGACCTCTGGTCGTTGCCAGGGCCAGCGGCCGCTGATTTCGAGCTCGAGCGACATGCTGAGGAAAGTGCGGATGGCAACGATGACGGCGAGAACGCCGGCGCTGGTAAAGCTCGGATCGATGGCGACGGTGCGGATGATGTCTGCGGCCACGAGGAACTCCAACCCCAGAAGGATTGCTCGCCCGAGCGCCTGGCGGTAGGTCCGATATGCAACTGGAGCCTCGGTACTTCGCCTACGCATGACGAACGTCGCCGTCGCTATGGCGGATCCGATGACGATGGCCGCGACCCCGGCTACGTCTATTGCCTTGCCGACGTACTCGACGGCCTCGCCGAAGCTCACTCCCACCCGGACGCGACCGACCCCGTGGAGGCCACTCCACCCGCTCCTCTGGGGCGAGCGAATGGGACCGGCAAGGGTCCGACATGTCCGGGGTGTACCACCTCGGGTTCCTTCCCTCTGCGCATCAGAGGTATGCCGGCCCGGTCCTGGGTCGGTTGGAACGCATCGAGCGCCACCACGACCTCACTGGAGGACCGGAAGCCCTGATCGAAGACCCTCGAGGAGCACACTCCGCGAACCAGCTGATGCAGCCGGCTTACCGATTCTGGACTCTTCAGGGCTCCACTTCGCTGCTAGCGCATCGGACTCGCAGAAGTCCGGGCCGGGTCTACGATGATGGCGAAGTTTCCCCCAACGTTTCCCCCACGAGTCGTCGATCATGGCATTTTCCCCCAAATTCCCCCAAAGCTGGCGACCCAGCACGACACGATCCGACACGACGAAAGGAGGAGGAGTCGCCCAAAAGGTGCACGTGGCAGGGCATATTCGGATGAAGTAGCAGCCAAGGGGACGTAGCTCAGATGGCTAGAGCACCTGCTTTGCAAGCAGGGGGTCGTGGGTTCGAGTCCCATCGTCTCCACCAAGAGAGTTCACTCCAGCACGGAATTCGTTGCGCTCAAACTGCTGTGAAATTCGCCAGATCGGGCCAAATCACGACAGTTTGAGCGCAACGAATGAGTGCACCCGATTCCGTGGGTGCCGACTCTCCTCGTCCGCGGACAGCCACAGGCCTAGGATCGCGACGTTGTCGCCGCTGCTCGTGATCGTCGCCGTCGTGGTCGGCCTCGGATTGGTGGGGCTGGTCGTTGGCTACGCCGTGGTGTGGCTCGAGCGTCGCCACCGGCGCAGCGTCGACCAGGCCGGCACTGTGCGCGCCCTGCAGATGTCGCTCTTCAGCGTGGTGCAGGCGGCCGAGCGGCACCACGACGCGGTGGCGCTGAATGGCGACCGTCTCGAAGGTACGACGACAACACCGGCGGATGCCGAGGCCGAGGCGCGCGCCGCAGCCGCGACCTACCAATCGATGGTGCGTGACCGGCAGCTGAAGGACTTGAGTGACCGGTTGCTCGAGTCAACCAGCCGGCTTCTCTCGACGACGGACGCCGCAACAGCCCAGCGACTGCAGGGCGATGTCGAACTCCTTCAGGACCGCTTCCGGGCGCGCAGCATCGAGGTCGTACGAGGCTTGCGACGAGGCCGCTGAGTCAGCGTTGCTGGCGGACACGGTTGGGTAGGGCGCGCAGGTCGCGTTCGGCGATGGCGCAGAACCGAGCAAGCTCGGCGAGCGAGTCGCCGCCCCTCGCCGCAGCCGCCACCGCGCCCAGCCGCGCCAGTGCCTCTAGCCGATCACGATTGAGCTCGGGCCACGCGCCGGGCCGTATCCGGTAGTGGTCGCGCCGTCCCCCTGGCACCGCCACTCGCTCGATCAAGCCCGCGCCAACCAGGAGCCGGGCCATGGTGCTCATCGAAGCCTTGCTCGCTCCGAGCGCGCCGGCCAAGGAGTCGAGCGTTTCATACGGCTCAGTGGAGACGAGCAGCTGCCCGAGGAGGCGCCCGGCCATGCGGGGGACACCGAACGCACCGAACGCATGCGCCAACTCCTCGACGAGCTGGCCGGACTCCGGCGCGCCGTCACCCGGGCTCGGTGTCAACCGTGTCAACGGGCCCGCGTTCCTCGCCGGCCGAGGACGCGAGGCCGGAAGCGGGTAATGGACCGGTCGGACGACCACGGCGCGTACGGCGCCATCACAAGCGCGGCGAGGGTGACGAGGACGGCGTCGTAGTTCACGCGCCAGCCGGCGAAATCGCGCCATGCCTGATCGCGGTCGGGCTTGACCCGGATGTCAGCGGCCGCCAGCCGGTCGTAGGCCTCGTCGAACTCCTCTCTGGCGATGGTGATCGGATCACCCGGTTGGGGATTGGGGTCATAGGGCACACCGAAGAAGTCTGCGACGCGCCGTAGCGAGACGTAACCGGCGCGGATGAGTAGCTCGGCATCGGGGTCATGGTCATCCAGCGTGCTCGACGCGAGCGAGGCCGCGTCGAGGATGGCCCCCGCCGCGGTGACCCAGGAGTGCTCAGGCACCGGCGACCGGAAGAAGACCAGCGCCGGGAAGGAGGTGTGGGTCTCCTGCAGTTCGATGAACCACCCTTCCCACCGGTCCCAGAGGGCGGCGAGGCCGCCCATCCAGTTGATACGGGCGTAGCGCTCGAGGATCACCGGACCCCACGGCGGGGATCCGGCGCGCACCTCGAGGTGGGCCACGGCCGCTTCCCGCCGTGAGAACGCGCCGTAAAGGCTCGGCAGGTAGGTGATCAAGAGGGCCAAGAGGGTGAGGCCCAACCCCGCCTCCACGAATGCCAGCACGATCTTGGGCAGGTCAACGGGGTGGGCGAATCCGAGGGTCGTCAGCGACGATCCGCTCAGTTCGAGCGCGTAACGCAGCGACCGCCCGCCGAGGGCCCAGAACATGGCAATGAAGCCGATACCCACCACGAGGAGCCACACGACGGCGAGGGCAAGGAGGCTGAGGGGCGCGTAGGTCGCCATAACCCGATCGCGGCGTTCATAGCTCGATGCTCGGAACAGCCGGAGGCGAAAGAGCCAACGGGTGACGAGGAAGACCGCGCTCGCCAACTTGGCCGGGATGCCCCGTGGTAGCACGACGGTGCGGACAGCCGAACCCAGTGCCGCAAGGACCATGACCGCGCCGGCAACGAAGACCACTACCTCGGCCACGGTCCCCATCTGGCGCAGCGTACGCGGGCATGACGGCGCGCCGGTTGACCTCCGGCGCCACCCACCGCCAAGCTGGCCGGGCCATGGCCACCGCAGTGATCGTCGATGCTGTCCGCACCGCGATGGCCAAACGCAACGGCGCGCTCGCAGGACTGCACCCCGTCGACCTGGCTGCGGAGACCCTTCGCGCGCTGGTCGAGCGCAACGATCTCGATCCCGGGGGGATCGACGACGTGATCATGGGGTGCGTGTGTCAGACCGGTGAGCAGGCGCTCAATGTGGGCCGCAACGCCGCCCTCGCTGCGGGCTTCCCCGACACGGTGCCGGGCACGACGATCGACCGTCAGTGCGGGTCGTCAGAGCAGGCGCTGCACTTTGCGGCTCAGGGCGTAATCGCCGGCGCGTACGACGTGGTGATCGCCGCTGGCGTCGAGTCGATGTCGCGCGTGCCCATGGGGGCGACCGTGGTCAACGGTCCGGGCAAGCCATTCGGTCCCCGGATGACCCAGCGCTACCAGCCCGCAGGCGGGTTGGTGCCGCAGGGCCTGGCCGCGGAGATGATCGCCGAACGATGGAACCTGGCGCGCGAGGAGCTCGACGCCTACAGCCTCGAGAGTCACCGGCGCGCGGCGCGCGCCGCCGCGGACGGACGTTTCGACAGCGAGATAGTCCCGGTTGTCGTCAATACGGGCACAGGGAAGCGGGAGTTCCGCGCCGACGATGGCATCCGCGCCGACGCGAGTATGGAAGCGCTGGCCCGGCTACAGCCCTCCTTCACGAACGGCGGGCGGATCACGGCCGGAAACTCGTGCCAGATCAGCGACGGCGCCGCGGCCGTCCTGGTCATGAGCGAGGAGCGCGCCGGGCAGCTCGGTCTCGTGCCCCGGGCCCGGGTCGTCGCCTTCGGCGTTGCCGGCGTCGACCCCGTGCTGATGCTCACGGGAGCAGTGCCGGCTACGACGGCAGCCCTAGGGCGCGCCGAGCTCCAACTAAAGGATCTCGATGCGGTTGAGGTGAACGAGGCATTCGCCGCCGTGGTGCTGGCATGGGCTGACGACCTCGGTGCCGACCTGGCGAAGGTCAACGTGAACGGCGGCGCCATCGCGCTCGGCCATCCCCTCGGGGCCTCCGGCGCGCGCATGACGGCAACGCTGCTCGGCGAACTCGAACGCAGGCGCGGTCGTTACGGGCTGCAGACGATGTGCGAGGGTGGCGGCATGGCGAATGCGACGATTCTCGAGCGCTTGGGCTGACAGGGAGCCTTCGCTGTGGCCGGCACCATTCTCAAGGTCATCGTGGCCATCGCCGCCTTCGTGCTGATCATGCGCCTCGGCATGATGATCCTGTCCAGCCTGGCCCGTCCCAACGTGCCGCCGCCCGAGGGTGAGATGCGGCCGGTGAACCTGCGCTACCGATGCACCGTCTGTGGCACCGAGGTGAAGATGGTGTCGGCGGCCGAGGAACTGCCGGCCCCGCCCCGGCACTGTCAGGACGACATGGAACTGGTGGCGCCCCCGTTCGAGTGAGCCGCCGAGCAGTTATCCACAGCAGTGGATAATGCTGGGGACAGAGTCACACCGATGTGATTCTCTGGGCGCTAATGCAGCTTGGTGGCGGTGAGAAACCCGACCGTGATCAGTCCGAGGCCGCCGAGGAGGTACCCGTTGCTGGTACCGCCCGGCAGTATGTCGACGTAGTTCAGGATGATCATGAGCATGCCGGCCAAGAGGGTTGTGAACATCAAGATCGGCACCCAGAGGGGGCTGACCTTCTGGGACTTGGGCACCGGCGGGGTGTAGCGCCCGGTCGCCTTCGGCGTGACCCGTCCGGAGGTGGCTCCGGGGTCGCGCTTTCCGCCCTTGGATTTCGATCGGCTCATCGCCGAACAATAGCTACGGTGGCACCGTGAGCGCCCGCGTGGTCGTCGTCGACAATTACGACTCGTTCGTCTACAACCTCGTGCAGTACCTGGGTGAGCTCGGCGCGGCTCCCACCGTCTACCGCCACGACGAGATCACCGTGGATGAACTTGCGGCGCTCTCGCCCGACGGCATCGTCATATCGCCGGGCCCGGGCCGTCCCGAAGACGCCGGCATCAGCAACGACGTGATCAAGACGCTTGGCCCCGAGATCCCTGTGCTCGGCGTCTGTCTCGGACACCAGTGCATCGGCGCGGTGTTCGGCGGCGACGTTGTGCGCGCGCCGGCGATCTTCCACGGCAAGACCTCCCTCGTGCACCACGAGGGCCTCGGCATCCTCGCCGGCCTTCCCGATCCGTTCGAAGCGACTCGCTACCACTCGCTGGTGGTGGCCCCGGCGTCGTTACCCGACGTGCTGGAGATAACAGCGCGGACGGAAGACGGAACGGTGATGGCGTTGCGGCACCGCGAGTTCCCCATCGAGGGAGTGCAGTTCCACCCCGAGTCGATACTGACCATGAACGGGAAACAGCTCATGTCGAACTTCTTGGCCACCTGCAAGGCGGCGGCTAGATAGTCGTCGAGGTCGTCGTTGGTGGTGGCTTGGTTGTTGTCGTTGGTGGGACGGTCGTCGGCGGACTGGTCGTGGGTGGCGGGCCGGTGGAGACGATCATGGTGACCGTCGAACCCTTGGCCAGCGGCGTACCCGTGCCGGGTTCGGTACGTATGACGGTGCCGTTGGCGACGCTGTCGGAGGCGGAGGTCTGCGTCGAGGTGTCGAAACCGGCCTGACCCAGGATGTTGGCCGCCGCCGACTGATCGCGGCCGACGACGTTGGGCACGGGCACCTGTTCACGTCCACTCGAAACCGCGAGCGTGACCGTCGACCCCTTCGGGGCCTTGCCGCCGCCCTTGGGATCTTGGCCTATGACTCGGTCGGCCGGCACCTGGTCGTCGGCTTTCGGGTTCACCTGCACCTGGAAGTCCCGTGCCTCGAGCAAGTCCCGCGCCTCGTTGACGTCGCGCCCGACCACATCGGGGAGGTCGACTGGCGGCGCGCCGGAGCTGACCTTGAGCGTGACCGTGCCCCCTTTGGAGACTCGCGCCGGTGGTTTCGGATCCTGGTCAACGACCTGCCCGGATTGCCTGGCGTCGTCGGGCACGGTCTCGATCTTGGCCTTGAGGTCGGCGTTGCTGAGAATTTGGGTGGCCTCGACCTGCGTGCGGCCGATGACGTCCGGGACCGTGATCTTGGCCGTGCTCCCAATGCCGAGTTGGCGCGCCAGGAGGAACAACAGTCCCGCGAGCAGGACGAGGGCAACGACGAGCACGACGAAGTACGTGCTCGTACGCTTCTTCTCCGGCCCCGGCTCATCGGCGGTGATCGTCGTCGTACGGGACATGACGCTCGTGCCGTCCACTGCATCCTGCATCGTCGTTGCGGCCATGACGCCGGTGGCTGCGGCGGCTGGCAATAGCGGCTCGGCGTTCACCGGCTGACCGTTGCTGAAGCGCACCAGGTCAGTGCGCAGGTCGTCGGCGGTCTGGTAGCGATTGGCCGGGTTTTTCGCCATCGCTTTGAGCACGATCGCCTCGAAATCGGGCGGAACATCGGGGTTCAGCTGAGACGGCGGCTGCGGGGTTTCCTTCACGTGTTGATAGGCGATGGCCACTGGCGTGTCCCCGACGAACGGCGGCCGGCCGGTGACCATCTCGTAGAGCACCACCCCGAGCGAATAGATGTCGCTGCGGGCGTCGATGTTGTGTCCCTGTGCTTGCTCGGGGGAGAAGTACGTCGCCGTGCCCATTACCGCGCCGGTCTGGGTGAGGCTTTCCTGGGGGTCGCCGGCGCGGGCGATGCCGAAGTCGGTGACCTTGACCAGTCCGGAGATGAGGACGTTGGCAGTTTTCACATCGCGGTGGACGACATTGTGATGGTGGGCAAAAGCCAAGGCGCTGGCGATGTCGGCGCCGATGTCGGCGGCACGATGCGACACGAGGGGGCCCTCGCTGCGGATGATGTCGCGCAGTGTGCTGCCCTCCACGTACTCCATCACGATGAAGTAGGTGCCCTCCTCCTCGCCCCAGTCGTAAATAGCAACGATGTTGGGGTGATTCAGGCTGGCCGCAGAGCGAGCCTCGCGCCGGAACCGCTCCACGAACGAGCGGTCGCTGGCGAACTCGGGGAAGAGTACTTTGAGGGCGACTTCGCGGTCGAGGAGCAGGTCGCGCGCCAGGTACACCTCGGCCATGCCGCCCCGCGCGATGTGGCGGATGATCTGATACCGGCCGGTAAAAACCTCCTGAGCCACGCCGTCAGCCTAAGGGTTCGCCGCCAGGGCAGCCTGGAGGACCTCGGCGGCGATGGGAGCGGCGAGTATCCCGCCGGTCGCCTCACTGACGTTGGGCTGGTTTTCCAGCATCACCGCGATAGCAACTCGCGGCGCCTCGGCGGGCGCGAATCCGATGAACCACACGTGGGACGTGTCGCGTCCGGTCTGGGCCGTCCCGGTCTTACCAGCCACCTGGACGTCGGGTAGCTGGGCGCGCGTCCCGGTGCCGGAGTTGACGACCTCGACCATCATGTCCCGGGTGGTGCGGGCGACGTCGGCGGGGACAGCCTCCTTCCAGGCCTGGGCGTCATAGGTCTGAAGCACCTCGCCCTCGCTGTCGCGGATCTCCTTCATGACGTGGGGGGTCATCACCGTGCCGTTGTTGGCGATGCCGGCCGCGACGAGTGCCATCTGCAGCGGCGTGGCCTGCACGTCCTGCTGGCCGATCGCTGATTTGGCCAGGGCGGGCTTGTCGCGTGCGAACGTGCCCGCGTCGGGGAAAAGCGACGACGCGCCGAACGGGAGGTCGATCGGCGGCACCTGGTTGAAGCCGAAGCGGCCGGCACCGTCGGCCAACGTGGGCCCGCCGAGGTCGAGGCCGAGCTGGGCGAAGGCGGTGTTGCACGACACTCGTAGCGCTTCCGGCAGTGGACCTCCGCAGGTCTCTCCGCCGAAGTTCGAGATGGGCTGCGAGCTCTGCGGAAGAGGTAGTTCGCTCAATACGGGAAACACCGGCTCGGTGACCGTCACTTTTCCACTGTCCAACGCCGTAGCGGCGGTCACGACCTTGAACGACGATCCCGGGAAGTAGCGCTCTCGATAGGCCCGGGAGAGCAGTGGCTTGTCAGAGTCGGCATTCAGCTTGTTCCAGTCTGCGGTCGCCGCTGGGAGGTCGTGGCTGGCGAGGGGATTTGGGTCGTAGGTCGGGGAATCGGCCATGGCCAGGATGGCGCCGTTCCGAGGGTCGAGGGCCACCACCGCCCCCTTGCGATCAGCGAGGGCGTCGGCGGCGATGTGCTGGACCTGGTTGGAGACTGTCAACGAAACGTTGGCCGTCCGCTCGCGCTCGAGCAGCCAGTCACCGAAGCGGTCGATGCTGAGATTGTTGGTGCGGCCGGTGAGGGCATCGTTGTACGTGCGCTCGACTCCGTCGCTGCCGAAGTTGAACGAGAAGTAGCCGGTGATGTGGGAGTACAGGTTCGCCTCGGGGTACCGGCGTTGGTTCTCGAACTGCCCGCTCGAAGGCATCGACTCCGCCAGCACGGTGCCGTCGGATGTCTGAATGACGCCCCGCGCTCGGGAGAAGTCACGCACCACGGCTCTCGTGTTGGTTGGGTGATCGTTCAACCGCTTGGCGTCGACGACCTGCAAGTAATTGAGGTTGAGGAACAGCGCGATGAAGAGGACCACGAGGACGATCCCGAGCCGGCGGATCTGGCGGTTCAAAAGCGGGTCTCGTCCTGGGCCAGCGCCTGGGCCTGGGCCCGTTCGGCTTGGTCGTGGGAGATCCGCAGTAACAGGGCCAGCAGGACGTAGTTGGCGATGAGCGACGAACCTCCATAAGAGACGAATGGCAGGGTGATGCCGGTCAGGGGGATGAGCCGGGTCGCGCCGCCGATGATCACAAAGCTCTGCACCCCGAGAATGGTCGTCAGGCCGGCGGCGAGAAGCTTCTCGAACGGCGACTCCGACCGCATGGCGATCCGCAGCCCGGTGCCGACCATGAGGACGAAGACCGTGATGATCGCCGTCGTTCCGAGCAGGCCGAGCTCTTCACCGATGGCGGCGAAGATGAAGTCGGTTTCGACATAGGGGATGAGGTCGGGTCTCCCCTGGGCGAGGTTGGTGCCGGCAAAGCCCCCGGCGGCGAATGCGAAGAGCGCCTGGACCACCTGATAGCCACTGCCGCTGGCGTCCTTCCACGGGTCGAGCCAGATGTCGACACGGCTCTGAACGTGGGAGAACGCGTTCCACGCGATGAGCGCGCCGGCACTGAACATCAGCCCGCCCGCAGCCAGGTACGCGCCGCGGCCAGTGGCGATCCACAGCATGGAGATGAACAGGGCGAAGAACAGTAGTGAGGAGCCCAGGTCGCGCTCGGCCGTCATGATCACCAGCGAGATGGCCCACATCATCACGACCGGGCCGAAGTGCTTGAAGTTGGGCACCATCACTGACCCGACGCGGTGCAGCGCCTCTGAGAGCAACTCCCGCTTCTCGACGAGGTAGGAGGCAAAGAACACGCACAGCACGATCTTGGCCAGCTCACCCGGCTGGAAGGTCGCGCCGGCAATCCTGATCCAGAGCCTGGAGCCGTTGATGTTCTGCCCGACCACGGGCAGCAGCGGCATCAACAGAAGTCCGATGCCGATCAGAGCGAACGTGTAGCGGAACCGCTCGAGGTCACGGGCCCGGCGAACCAAGAGCAATGTGCCGACGAATGCGCCGATGCCGAGCGCGGTCCAGAGGGCCTGGAGCGCAGCGAGATCGTTGTCGAGGCGAGCGATGAACACGTAGCCGATGCCATTGAGAAGGGCCGCAAGCGGCAGCAGGATGGAATCGGATCCCGGCGCGAGCCGGCGGGTGGCCACGTGGGCCGCGGCGATGAGTCCGAGGATGATGACAAGGAATGGAACGATGTCTGCGGGCAGGGAGGCCGTGCTGCCGAGGCTGGCGAGAATGTAGGCGCCGACGATGAGGACGGCTGCGAGTATGACCAGACCGAGCTCGGTGTTTCGGCGGACGCGGAACACGACGCTCTGACGGACGGCGGTGTCGGTCCTCATGCGCTCTCGGGCCTCATCAGGGTGGCACCGGAGCGGTGTTGGCCTGTGGCGCAATAGTTGTCGCCGGGGCGGGGGCGGTCGTCGTCGTGGTCGGGACGCGAGCGGCGCCTTCCTGGCGGATCTGATTCACGTAGCGATCCGCGGCGGCTTTGCTGGGCTCCTCCTTGCCGGCGCGCAGTTCAGTGACTCGCGACGGAAAAATCTCGTTCGTCGTCAGGGTCTTGCGCTCCTGGAGCGTCGGTTCAAACCACAGGAAGCCACCGGGACGGCCCCTGAAGATGGCCACCCGGTCATTGTCGAGGCCGACGTAGTAGGTGTTGCGGGCGTACCAGCTGACGGCGAGGACGCCGACGGCGATGACGATCGCGAAGGCGGCGAGGAACGCCACCACCCTCCAGGTGACGCGCCGGGGAGACGGCTGGGTTGGCGGACGCGGCTCCGGCCGCGGCTCGGCGCGCACTGCAGTGGCGGGTGGCGAGACAGCAATGGCACTCGGGGGGCCGTCATCGCGGGCGCTGGTCGGTGCCGACAGTGGCCGGTCGCCGGTGAGCGCGGTCAGCTCCTCATCCTCCAGCGCTTCTGACGCGGCCTCCGAACGTCCGTCGTCATCGACAACGTCGACGATCACGACGGTGATGTTGTCGTTGCCACCGTGGTCGCGCGCCTGACGGACAAGGTCTCGGGCGGCCTCCTTGGGATCACGGATCTGGCGGAGTGTCGAGGCAATGCGATCGTCGGACACTTCATTGGTGAGGCCGTCGCTACACAACAAGATGCGGTCGCCGCGATAGGCGACGAGTTGCCAGTAGTCGACCTCGATCTCGGGCTCCATCCCAAGGGCCCGGGTGATGATCGATCGCTGGGGGTGGACCTGCGCTTCCTCGTGGGTGAGCTGGCCCTTGCGTACGAGTTCCTCGACCAGGCTGTGGTCCTCGCTGATCTGCGCCAGCTCGCTACTCCGGAAGAGGTAGGCCCGGGAGTCGCCCACATTGACGATGGCGAGGTGCTCCTCAGCGTCGTCCTCGACCAGAGCCACGGCGGTGATCGTCGTGCCCATCCCCCGGCGCTCGGCGTTGTCTTGGGCGAGCCGCCACACGGCCTCGTTGGCGGCCTTGATGGCGGTCACGAGTCCATCGGTCGTCGGGTCGTTGAACTCCTCGGCCAGGGTCTCGATGGCCGTCTGTGAAGCGACCTCGCCGGCTTGGTGGCCGCCGACGCCATCGGCAACGGCGTAGAGCGCGTCGGACACGAGCAGGTAGTCCTCGTTCATCTTCCGCACTCGACCGACGTCGGTAGCGCCGCCGCCTTCAAGGGTGGTCATCTCAGGTCAGCTCCAGCACGGTGCGGCCGACCTGGAGCCGGTCGCCCCGGCGTACCGCGATAGGAGCAGTGACCTTCTTGCGGTTCAGATAGGTGCCGTTGGTGGACCCCAGGTCCTCGATGTAGAGCTGACCCTCCCTGCGAAACACCCGGGCATGGAGCTGGGAGACATACGTGTCGTCGACGGTCACCTGGCAGCCGGTGGCGCGGCCGAGGGTGAGCTCGTCGGCGAGCTCGTAGGTCTGGCCTCGCTTGTCGGCGGGTTCCACGATGCGTAGCCGGTTGCCGTTCTTGCCGCCGCGTGACGAGCGCTTCGACGGTGGCCGCCTGGGGGCCTGGACAGCGGGAGCGGTCGCGACGCGGCCGCCGCCCAACTCGGCCCAGACGGCGCGCAGGACGCGGAAGAAGAACAGGTAGAGCACAGCCAGAAAGCAAAATTTGAGAATAGTGAGGAGGGATTCCGGCACGTCCTCAGCTCACGCTCAAGAGGTCTCGAAGCGCACGTGGGTGCCGCCGACGGTGATGTCGTCACCATCATTGAGCTTGCGCTCCTTGATGCCGGCGCCGTTGAGCTTCGTACCATTGGTCGAACCGAGATCGATCACGAGGAAGTCGTTCCCCCGGCGGCGTACCTCGGCATGGTTGCGGCTGACGTTGGGATCCGAGAGGGCTACGTCGCACTCGGGTAGGCGGCCGATCGTGACCGGCTCCTCCCCGAGAACGATCCGCCGGCCGTCGGGGAGCAGGAGTGACCCCACGGCCGCGCCGCCCGGGGCCTCGACCATCTCGCTGGCGACGAGGAACTCGCCCTTCCCCAGTGCCTCGTCCTCGTTCATCTCGACCTGCACCGGGCCGACGAAGCCGTAGCCTTCGTCTCGGGCGTGCTCGCGAACGGCCTCGGACAGTTCCCGAGTGAGGGCGTCGGCGAAGGTATCGAATCGCTTGCAGTCGGTCGGACTGAGCCGTACCTCGAAGTGGTTGGGCGCGACCATCCCGCTCACGCCCATGAGGCGGTTCAGGTCCATCTCCCGGGTCATACGGCGCCCGAGCTCCACCGGCTCGAGCCCGCTGCGGAACGTTTTCGCGAAGACGCCCTCCACCAGGCGCTCGAGGCGTTGCTCGAACTGCTTGAGTCCCATGCCGGCGCGAGCATACCCAGGCGCTGGTCAGTGCAGTCCGTCCCGACGACGTTCTGTGTGCACTCAGCTACCGCCACGGTAGTCAGGTCATCACAGAACGGGTCGGGAACCGTCAGCGCCTCCGGTATCGTGACCGCACGCACTCGGGCGAGTGGCGGAATTGGCAGACGCGCAGGATTCAGGTTCCTGTGTCCGAAAGGACGTGGGGGTTCAAGTCCCCCCTCGCCCACTCAATCGTCGCAGGTCAGCGCATATGCGCGACCGGCAAGACGCCGTTCTTCTACCGGGCTTCTACCGGAGGCTCTTCTTTCACTCCGGGTGGAGGTCTGTGCAGCTCCGGTACATGATGGACACTGTGGCTCCGGTACCTACCTGACACTTCTC
>DATLEI010000039.1:0-30674 GCA_035525375.1 Acidimicrobiales bacterium | reverse complement strand
GACGGGAAGGTTTGGCACCTCGATGTCGGCTCGTCGCATCCTGGGGCTGAAGCATGTCCCAAGGGTTGGGCTGTTCGCCCATTAAAGCGGTACGCGAGCTGGGTTTAGAACGTCGCGAGACAGTGGATAAACGCGCTGTCTTTAAATTCGGCTATATGCTGGAAACTCCGAGTATCCGGCTGTACTCGTTCTTGTCACACCGCCTTCTTAGGATGTGTGGCATGAGCAGTGAAAATCAGACCGGTGCGGACAATCAGCAGGAAAGGCTGGATGCCTACATCGCTGGCTATGTCGACGGAGAAGGTTCGTTTCACGTAGCCGTCCAACGGAATCCCTGGACCAGAAGCGGTTTGCAACTGGTTCCGGAGATCCATGTCAGTCAGAACGCTGAGCGCCGCCAGGTGCTTGACCTCATCAAGGTGCGTTTTGGCTGTGGACGAATCCAGGAGAATCACCGCCGCTCAGCGGACACCTGTCTGGTGTTCGTGGTTCGGAACCGGTGCGACCTTCTGGAGAGGGTGATCCCCTTCTTCGAAGCGCAGCCACTTCTGAGTTCCAAACAGGAGGACTTCCAGGTCTTCGCCCGAATAGTCAGGGCGATAGCTGCTGGCAGCCACCTGAACCAGGAGGGTTTTCGGTCACTCTGCGAATTGGCTCTCTCCATGAACGGAGGCGGTCGATACCGTCGAGCGAACCGCGCGATAGAGGTAGACAGAATCCTCAGAGACCATATGCCGAACACCATCGTCTAAGGCGGTGGTGAAGATATGGTCCGATCTGCATGGCGACATGCAGAGCCAGGCAGAAATGCCCTGGCCCCTGACCAATGTGGTCGGTGGTAACAACAATGTCGGTCCCTATCCGTCGCAGCCGTAGGAGATTTGAGGAAGGCTGTCCCTAGTACGAGAGGACCGGGACGGACGCAGCTCTCGTGTGCCAGTTGTCTCGCCAGAGGCACGGCTGGTTAGCGACCTGCGGAAGGGATAAGCGCTGAAGGCATCTAAGCGCGAAGCTCGTTCCAAGATGAGATCTCCCACAGGGTTAACCTGGTAAGGCCCGTGGCCAGATGACCACGTTGATAGGCCGGAGGTGTAAGCACCGCAAGGTGTTCAGCCGACCGGTACTAATCGGCCGAGGGCTTGGAGAACATCCTTGCTCGTGCTCGCTATGGAAAACTTGAGAGACGGCGCGCGTCGCCTCCCTTTTTTGACATAGGTCAGGACACAAGTGTCCGGCTATATAGGTTTCCGGTGGCCATGGCGGCGGGGAAACACCCGTTCCCATCCCGAACACGGCAGTTAAGCCCGCCCGCGCCGATGGTACTTGGGGGGAGACCCCCCGGGAGAGTAGGTCGCCGCCGGGTTTTTCGAGAAGGAGAAGGTCGTTCGCGGCCTTCTCCTTTTCGCGTAGCCTCACGCTATGGCTCCGCAACCTCCCGCTCGACGTCCGCCACGGAGGTCGGGGCCGAGGCCCCCAAAGACGGGGACGTCAAACCGACCCGGATCGAAGAAATGGGGTTCGGTGGCGCGCCGTGGTGGCAGGACGCTCTCGGAGCAGTCTGACGGGCGCGACGGTCGAAGCGACCGGGAACGCAGCGACCGGCGAGACGACTCCACCCGCACGCAGGGCCGGGGGATGGCCTCGGCATCACCCGCGCCGCGCCGGCCGCAGCGCCCGGATCAGCGAGGTCCCACTCGCGCGCCGCACGTTGCCGACAAGTGGACCGACGAAGGGCCCGTGGTCCCGCCCAAGCGACGTGCGCCACCGCGACCAGCACCCCCGCGCCGTCGCGACCGGGATCTCAAGCTGCCCGACCCTGTCGCAGTCGACCTCGCACGGGCCCTTCCGCCCTCCAAGACGGCGAAGATGGCGAAACGCCTCGTCGACGCATCAAAGGCGTTTCAGGATGACCGTTACCAGGACACCCTTCGCATACTCCGGCCCCTCCTGGCCGAGTCACCGGATGTACCCGCGGTTTGCGAGCTGGCCGGCGTCGCTCTCTACCGCCAGGAGAAGTGGGCCAAGGCAGCAGAGCAGCTCGAAGCATTCCGCGCCGTCACTGGATCCGAGGAACAGAACCCGGTGCTCGCCGACTGCTACCGGGCGTTGGGCCGGCACAAGAAGGTCGACGAGCTGTGGGATGAACTGCGGGCGGCGTCCCCTGGCATCACCCTGCTGACCGAGGGCCGCATCGTCACCGCAGGTTCCCTCGCGGACCGGGGTGATTTACCTGCGGCGATCAACCTCCTCTCACGGGGCCCGCTCACTCCCAGGCGCTCCGCGGAGGACCATCACGTGCGCCTCTGGTACGCCCTGGCCGATCTTTACGAACGGTCAGGCGATACGCCCCGGGCCCGGGAGTTGTTCCGGCGCGTGGCCGACGCCGACCCCGATCTCGCCGACACCGTCGAAAGACTCGCCACCCTCGGGTAACCGGGAGCGGAACTGTCGTACCCCCCTCTTAGGATTCCCGTCGCCGCTTCCCCCACGAGTGCACGTGGGTCGCGCCGTCTGACCGGCCGACCAGAAACAGGGGAGAAGCAATGGCAGGTGTTGCAACCAAGTTGGCCGCTACAAACGTGGTGGCGCTCGTCGGGCGACTGGCTCGCCCACCAGAGTTCAAGGAGTTGCCGTCGGGTGACCGCCTGGTGGCCTACGAGGTGACAGTGGCACGCGAGGGCGAGCGGGCCGAGGGCGTGCCCGTCGTATGGTTCGGCGCGCCGGCCAGTGCCGCTGATCACGACGTCGACGATGCCGTCGTGGTTATCGGTCGGGTACGCCGACGCTTCTACAGAGCCGGAGGGGCCACGCAGAGTCGCACCGAGGTCGTCGCCGACAACGTCGTGGCTGCGAGAGGCAAGCGGGCGGCCGCGGCTTTGGCGGCCGCGTGCGCTCGTCTGGAGGCGGCCGGCAGCGCTTAGGTCAGTCGGCCAAACGGCGGAACAGGAGTCCGGTCAACGGCTTGGGCCAGAAGAACGACGTCTTCTCGGGCATCCGTCGGCCGGCGCGAGCCGTTGCGGCGATCTGGGCAACCGTGGGCGGCATGAGAAAAAGGCCTACCTGCGCCTCGCCCTTGGTCAGATCAGCCACGACGTCGTCGGGCGAATGCCGATAAGCGAGGGAATGGGCGGGCCAGCCGGCAAGCACCTCCTCAAACCTCGCTGCGTCGGTCCTGTCGTCAGCTCTGGCGTTGCCACTGTCGGGTTCGAGGTGCCACACACCTCGCGCCGTCAGCAAGGCCGGTACCCCCGCGGCGACGGCGCGGGAGATGGCGTCGGGCTCGAGTTCTCCCACGAGCCGCGGGGAGAACCCCTCCACGCTCGCGACCGGATCGAAGTCCTCTGGCAATCCAGAGATGGCCCGGTGAATCGCGCCGACGGTGATCTCGTCATCGGCAAGTTCGACCACGTAGGCGAGGACGAGATCATGATCGGCCGGTGCCGGCCCGACCTCGGCGCGCCGCTCCTCCCGGTAGGCAATAGCGGTCGCATACCGGTGGTGACCGTCGGCGATCACGACGGGCGCGGCGGCGACCGTGGCTTTGATTGCTTCGATCAGACCCGGCTCCGTCGCGCGCCACAGCCGGTGGTGCACGCCCTGAGCGTCGGTGCAACGAGCGATCGGAGGCCCGGTGACCTGACAGAGCCCGGACAGGCCGCCGGCCAGCGAGAGGCCCCAGATGGGCGACAGATTGGCCCGGGTGGCGCGCAACAGGTTCAACCGGTCGTGCTTTGGCTTCGCCATTGTGCGCTCATGGGGAAGCACTCCGGTGGGGTCGTCGAGCGCCAGCGCGCCGAGCACGCCCGTCGTTTGCCGGGGCTGCCCCTGCTCATCGCGGTAGCCCATGCCGTAGATGTAGAAACCGGGCTCGGAGTCGGTCGTCAGAATGCCATCGGCCAACCAGCTTTCCAAGCGGCGATTGGCCAGCTCGTAGCGCTGGTGACCGCCCTCGTCGCGTGCCAATTCAACCCGGACGGCGTTGTACGGGCTGCGAGCTTCGAGCGCGGCCTGGTCCTCGGGCCCAATGACGTCATACGGCGGCGCGACGACATCACCAAGGCTGACTTTCTCAGGGTCGTAGCGAATTCCGGCGAAGGGCTCGAAACGGGGCACTGCTCATGCGTACCAGAGTGCGGGCGTAGGCTGGTGACAAGAGGTCAGTACTCGCGAAGGAAGGGAACACTCGGTGGGCAAGAGCGAGCTGTTGAAGCGGTCGCTCGAGATGGGAACGTCCTTCATTGACATGACCCGAGAGCGGGCTGAGGTGTTTGTGAAGGAGCTCGTCGACGCCGGCGTGGTCCGAAAGGGTCAGGCGGAAAAGGCGATCGATCTCGTGGTGGAACGCAGCCGAAAGCGTACGGAGGCACTCGGCGCCATCATCCGCCAGGAGGTGGCTGAGCAATTGGCTGCCTTCGGCGTAGCCACCAAGGACGACATCGCCAGGCTCGAGTCGAAGCTACATGGTGGTTCGACGGCTTCAAACGCCAGAGAGTCGACAGTGAAGTCACCGTCGGGTGGCACGAAGGCGGCCCCAATCCGGAAGTCGGCCAAGACCTCCAGGGCCCCGACGTCGAGACAACCAATCGCGCCGCCCGCGATGAAATCTCAGAAGCGGCCCGGGCGCGCCGAGGGCACACCCACCCCCCCAGGGGCGCGCTGAGCTCGCGCCGCCGTCGGCTCGATGTGGAACTCGTCCGGCGGGGTATGACCGCGAGCCGCGCGATGGCGCAGGAACAGATCGAGTCGGGCAATGTGGTCGTGGGTGGCGCGCCGGCGTTCAAGTCCTCCCGCCTCGTCGCTCCTGAGGAGTCAGTGGTTGTGCGCCAGGACGACCGTCGTTTCGTGAGTCGGGGCGGCGAGAAGCTGGAGCACGCGCTGCGCGAGTTTGAGATCTCCGTCGCCGGCCGGCGCGCCCTCGATGCCGGTGCATCAACAGGAGGATTTGCCGATTGCCTGCTGAAGCACGGCGCCACCGAGGTGATCGCGGTCGACGTTGGACACGGCCAGCTCCATGAGCGCCTACGAACTGACCCGAGGGTGACGGTGATCGACCGCACCAACATTCGGTACCTGACCCTCGCCGACCTTCCGTTCCCGGGGGCTACCGAGGTCGTCGTCGCGGACCTTTCGTTCATTTCGCTCCGGGTAGTGGCGTCCGTGCTACTCGACCTTGCGGTTGCCGATGCCGACGTGGTGGTGTTGGTCAAGCCGCAGTTCGAGGCGGGGCGCGCCGCGGTGGCGAAAGGAAGGGGAGTCATCTCCGACCTCGCCGTATGGCGCGATGCGATCGTCGGTGTGCGAGAGGCGTTCGCCACCGCCGGTGCCGGCATGGTTTCGGTCGTGGCCTCACCACTCCTCGGGGCCGAGGGCAATGCCGAGTTCCTTATGCACCTGAGGGCTGGCGAATCGTCGACCAGCCGTAACCAACTCGAGCTGGCCGTTGATGCGGCGATCGACGTTGCGGTCGAAAAGCGTCGAAAGACGGCAACGCACCATCTCATTGAGGGAGGATGACGGGTGTCCTCCATCGCTCTCATAGTCAATCGCAGCCGGCCGCGCGCCGCCGCCCTTGCCAGAGAGGCGGCCGCATGGCTCACGACGAGAGAGCACGATGTCCGCATACCTCAAAGCGATGCAGAATCAGTCGGACTTCGGGAACACGCCTGTCGCGACGAGAAACTCGTGCCGGGGCTCGACCTGGCGGTGAGCCTGGGCGGCGATGGCACCGTCCTGAGATCGGTGCACCTGGTGGCGCGCCATGCGGTGCCGGTCCTAGGCGTAAATCTTGGCCACCTGGGCTACCTGGCCGACGTGGAACCCGATGGCGTAGCCGATGCTCTGGCTCGATTCTTGGCCGGCTCGTACAGCGTCGAGGAGCGGATGATGCTCTCGGTGACGATCGAGCGCGCCGCCAGCGGCGTGGCTCTCGCCGAGACCCATCTGGCTCTGAATGAAGCCGTTGTCGAGAAGCAGACCGCGGGACAGGTCGCTCATGTCGCCGTTACCGTGGATGGTCGATCGTTGAACAACTACAGGGCTGATGGCATCATCGTGGCGACTCCGACCGGATCAACGGCATATGCCTTTTCAGCCAGAGGTCCAATCATCTGGCCACTCCACCGATCGCTGTTGTTGACCCCGGTCTCGCCCCACCAACCGTTCGACCGCAGCCACGTCTTCGACCCTGGCCAGACGCTCCGACTCGAGGTTGCCGCCCACCGGCCGGCAACGCTGATCATCGATGGTCGGGAGCTAGGCCTGCTCGCAGGGGGCGACACGGTGACGTGCACCGCGTCGCCGACGAATGCGCGCTTCGTCGTCTTTGGTCAGCGAGACTTCTACGGAACCTTGAAGGCCAAGTTCGGACTGTCGGGAAACTGATGCTCCTAGAATTGCGGGTCGAGAACCTGGGGGTCATAGGCGATCTTTCCCTCGTCTTCGCGCCGGGCTTGACCGCGCTCACCGGCGAGACTGGCGCTGGGAAGACACTTGTCGTCGGCGCAATCGAACTCCTCGTCGGCGGACGAGCCGATCCCATTCAGGTCGGCACCCGTGCCGAGGAGGCTCGCATCGAGGGGCGCTTTGTCAGCGACGACGCTGAACTCGTTCTGAGTCGCGTCGTGCCCAAAAGCGGTCGGTCACGGGCGTACATCAACGGTCGCCTGGCGACCGCCGGCGAGCTAGCCGACGCCGGCCGTGGTCTCGTCGACCTTCACGGACAGCACGCTCATCAGTCCCTTCTGGCTGCGGTGACCCAGCGGTCGGCGCTCGATCGCTTCGGCCGCATCGATCTGCAACCTCTCAGCGACGCCCGCGGCCGATTGGCTGCGGCGGCGCAACAGTTGGAAGGTTTGGGCGGCGACTCCCGGGCGCGGGCTCGTGAAATCGATTTGTTGCGATTCCAAATCGGCGAGCTGGCTGAAGCCCACGTCGAAGACGCCGACGAGGACGAGCACCTCGAGGTAGAAGAGGACACGCTCGCCGATGCTGTCGCCCACCGGGCCGCGGGTACCACCGCCTATGAAGCGCTCGTCGGCGATGGCAAGGCGGCGGATGCAATCGGAGTCGCGCTCGCCTCGTGTTCGGGTCGGCGCCCACTCGCAGAAGCTGAGCGAAAGCTGGCCGTGGTCGCTATCGAGATCGCGGAAGCGGCATCGAATCTGCGAGCAGCGATCGAGGGCATTCCGGAGGACGCCCGACGACTGGAGGAAGTCCGAACCCGGAGGCGACTGCTTCGCGACCTGAGTCGGAAGTACGGTGAGCAGTTGTCCGAAGTAATCACCTTCGAGGCGGATGCCCGTGTCAGGCTGGCTGAACTCGAGGCCCACGACGATCATCTGGTGGCTCTGGAGGCCGAGCGTGAAGTGGCGCGCGCAGCCGTCACTCGCGCCGCGATTGCCGTTGGCCGAGCGCGTCGCGAAGCGGCCCCAAGGCTGGCATCCGCGGTCGAAAAGCACCTTCGTGCCCTTGCCATGCCGTCTGCCCGGTTCGAGGTGACCGTTGGAGACAATTCCGGTGATGCCGCCGGGGACGATGTGAGCTACCTGCTCGGAGCGAACCCTGGCCAACCGGCCCTTCCGCTGTCGAAGGTGGCTTCCGGTGGAGAGTTGGCACGCACGATGCTCGCGGCACGTCTGGTGCTCACCGAAGCCCCGCCGACCCTGGTCTTCGACGAGGTCGACGCTGGCGTCGGCGGCGCGGCCGCGCTAGCGGTCGGGCGCGCCTTGGCGTCGTTGTCCGCAACTCGTCAGGTCATCGTCGTGACCCACCTACCCCAGGTCGCCGCCTTTGCCGACCACCAGGTCGCCATCACCAAATCCGAGAATGAGAACACCGTCGCGGTCGAGGCGGTCTCGTTGCGAGGCCAGGACCGAGTCGTCGAGTTGTCGCGAATGTTGTCGGGCCAACCCACGAGCGCGACCGCGCACGGTCACGCCGAGGAACTCCTCGCAACCGCGACCCGTGAGCGGGAGCTCGACAGAACTGCGGCGGGCTGATGGCGCGCCGAATGCGCAATGAGGCGAAGGCCTCCCGGCCGATTGAGGCGGGCGATGATTGGCCGGCAGCGCCGAACAGCGCCAGCCCGGACCGCGACCTCTTCGACGGCACCTCTCGCGTCGTCGTCGGTAGAGCCCGCGTCGATACTCGCACCAAGCGGCTCCTGACCAGGCTGCAGCCGGGGGAGATCGCTGTCATCGACCACGAAGACCTCGACCGCTTGGCCGCGGAAGGCTTGATCCGCGCCAGGGTCGGCGCGGTCGTCAACGCGTCCCAGTCGATCTCGGGGCGCTACCCCAACATGGGTCCTCTCCTCATCGCCGCAGCAGGTATTCCACTTGTCGACGAGGTCGGGGCGTCAGTCATGACGGCGGTTGCCGAAGGGCAGGTGTTGTCGGTGTCGGGCGAGGAGGTGCGCGCCGGGACCACGGTTCTCGCCACAGGCCGGTGCCACTCGCTGGAGTCGCTGGAGGAAAAGCTCGAGGCGTCGAAGCGCTCGGTGAGCGACGAACTCGAGCGCTTCGCCGAGAACACACTCTCCTTTCTCCGGCGCGAGCATCACCTGCTCACTGATTCGCCGATATTGCCTGACTTGAAAACCGAGGTCGACGGTCGCCACGTCCTCGTGGTCGTGCGGGGCGGCATGTTGGAGGACTGCGAAGCCGACCTCGCGGCTCTGCGGGCGTACACCAGAGAGGTTCGGCCGGTTCTGATAGGTGTCGATGGGGGCGCGGACCTTCTTTGCAACGCGGGGTACCGGCCTGACCTCATCATCGGCGACTTCGACTCCGTCTCGGACTCGACCCTGCGCGCCGGCGCGCAGCTGATCGTGCACGCGTACCCCGGGGGAGAGGCACCCGGCGCGGCGCGCCTCGATGGGCTCGGGCTCAGTTACACGATCTTTGAAGCTGCGGGCACCAGTGAAGACGTCGCCATGCTCCTGGCCTACGAGAAGCGAGCCGAGTTGATTGTCGCCGTCGGCACCCACGCGTCCATGGTCGAGTTCCTCGACAAGGGCCGCGCCGGGATGGCCTCGACCTTCCTCGTCCGCCTCAAGGTCGGCCCGATTCTTGTCGACGCCAAGGGCGTCAACCGGCTCTATCAGAGCCGGGTCCGCCGGCGCGACTTGATGTTGCTGGTAGCCGCCGCCCTCTTCGCCATGCTGGTCATGGTCGCCGTGGCCCAACCGCTGCACGTCTTCATCCGTGCCACCTGGCTCAGCCTGCAGGACTCGTGGCGCGCCCTGGTCGGAGGCTGACGTGATCAATCTCCGCTACCACATCGTTTCAATCGTGGCCGTCTTCCTCGCCCTCGGGATCGGAGTGGTCATGGGCTCGACGGTCATCGATCGGGTCACGGTGGACACCCTGAATGCCAGGGTGAACTCCGTCGAGCGACGCGTTCGCGAGGCAGAGACCGAGAACCAGCGCATCAACGGCCAGCTTCAGACCGTCCGTGACTTCGCCGATCAGGCGCGTGACCAGATCACGCGTAGCCACTTGACGACGGTTCCGGTCCTGGTAATGGCCGTGCAGGGCATCGACCGCAAACCGGTCGACGCTTTGCGAGAGGCACTCGTCACGTCGGAAGCGACCGTGGCGGGCACATTGTGGTTCACGCCGAAGATGCGGCTCAGCAATGACGGCGATACCAAGGCGCTCGCTGCAGCGGCCGGGCTGGCGCTAGAACATCCCGAGCGCCCCGACGCGGACGGGGTGCGCACCATGGCCATCAGCCGGCTGGTCGCCGGGCTGGCCGGTACCGGCGAGCCGAACCTTTTGCCGTCCCTCAGCGGAGCTGGTTTCCTTGCGTACGAGGCCGCACCGACGCAAACCGGCTCGCCTGAGTCTGGCCTCGCCGCCCTTCCACTGCCTGGCATGCGAGTCGTGTTGGTCTCGGGTGCGGGAGCGAGCGTGAGTGATGACGTCGTGGCCGTCCCGTTGGCGCGTGTACTCGCCCAGTCGTCGACCCGATTGGTGGCCGCGGAAGCGGGCCAGGACACCCCTGGAGGCAGAGGCGTGTTCGTGGGTCTGCTTCGCAGGGACGGCGATATTTCGCCTCGCATCTCCACTGTCGACGACCTCGAGTCACCGATGGGTCAGGCGGCCACGGTCCTTGCGCTCCAGGAGCTCGCCGGGCCCCGCACCGGACACTTCGGCGTCGGACCGGGTGCCGAGCGTCTGCTTCCTGCGTCGCAGTCCTAAGGCCGGTTCCCGTGCCAGGAGCTCTCACGGATGCCGACCGCGCCCCTGGTCTTCTGCGGTCAACTTTCAAGGTTACGACCGGAAACCTCGCATCGCGCCTGACGGGTCTGCTCCGAGTGATCGCGATTGCGGCCGCGCTCGGGGCCACCTTCCTCGGTAATACCTATCAGTCGGCGAACCTCGTCTCGAACCTCCTATTCGAATTGCTGGCCGCGGGGGTGCTCTCTTCGGTACTCGTGCCGCCATTCGTCGAGATGCTCGACGCAGGCCGGCGCGACGATGCCGAAGAAGTAGCCGGCGGCTTGCTTGGTATGGGGCTCGTGGTTCTCGGCGTGGTCTGCCTCATCGGGGTCGTCGCCCGCACGTGGATCATGCAGGCCCTGACTGTTGCTGTACCTGATCCCGCAGTACGCGCCGCGGAGATTCGCCTCGGTTCGTTCTTTCTGATTCTGTTCGTACCCCAAGTGCTGCTGTACGCGGTCGGGACGGTGGCAACCGCGCTCCTGCACGGCGCTCGACGCTTCTCCGCAGTGGCCTTCGCCCCGGTGGCGAACAACGTGATCGTGATCGCCACTATGGGCGTGTTCTGGGCCGTGAGCGGAGGGCGCAGCGGTGTCGTGGAGGGAGTTGCGGGACTCGATCTTTCCACGGCCCAAAAACTTGTCCTCGCCGGCGGTACGACAGCCGGCGTAGCAGCAATGAGCCTGGTGCCGCTGGTTGCGGTGTGGCGAAGCGGGATTCGACTACGGCCCCGGTGGGCGCCCCGGCACCCGCAGATCCGTGCCCTCGCTCGCGCGGGCGGCTGGGGTGCCGCCTACCTCGCGCTCAGTCAGGTCCTTGTCGCGACCACCCTTGTGCTGGCCAATCAGGTCGAGGGTGGCGTCGTCGCTTATCAGATCGCCTTCACCCTCTTCTTGCTCCCGCACGCGCTCCTCGCCCAGCCACTGATAACCGTCCTGTATCCGCGGTTGGCGGCCGAGGCATCGAGTCGGCAATGGCGCAACTTCAGTGAGACGTTGGCCAAAGGCGGTCGATGGGTCATCTTCCTCACTGCTCCCGCGGCGGCCTTCCTCGTCGCGGCTGTGGCCCCGGCTCTACAGATCGGCCGAGTCGGACGGCTCGACGCAGCGGGCACGGATCTCGTCGCCAGCGTGGCTGTCGGGTACGCACTTGGCATCGTCGGTTACGCCGGGTTCCTTCTCGCTACGCGGGCCTCCTATGCCGCGGCGGACACACGTACGCCTGCGCTCGTCAACCTCGGGGTAACGGTCGGTGGTTCAGTGCTAATGATCGGGCTGTTCTTCGGCGCGTCCGGCAGCGACCGAGTCGTGGTTCTCGGGTTCGCCTATTCGTCCGCTGTCACCGTCGGCGCGGTGCTGCTCCTCGTCCTCCTGCGCCGGCGCACCGGCAAGGCGTCACCCATGCTTGCGGCGGTGGCGCGCGCCACGATCTCCTCGGTCGCTGCCGGCGTGGCCGCTCGCGCCGTGGTCGACGCGATCCCCACCGGTAGCCGCGCCGGCGCCGCCACGGCCGTTTGTCTCGCTGCTGCCCTCGCCGCCGCGGTGTATCTGGCCAGCCAGTGGGTTCTGCGTTCGCCCGAGCTGGCTCAGGTCCCGGCACTCGTCAAGAACGTGGTCGCGGGCGTGGGTCGCCAGGCCCGATCTGACGACGAGAGCCATCATCGCGTGCTCACGAGAACCGGTGCATCCGAGGCAGTCACCCGAGGACCGGTGGTGGCCCTTGTGGCGACCAAGGACGGCGCCGCTACGGTCGGTTCGACGGTTGCGGCGCTGCGGAGGGTCGCCCACGTCGACAAGGTGGTCGTCGTTGACGACGGTTCGACCGACTCCACAACTTCGGTGGCGTTAGCCGCCGGCGCGAGCGTGCTTCGCCTGACCGACAACGTCGGGAAGGGCGGTGCTCTCGCTGCCGGCATGGGGGCGGCTCCCGACGCCCGGGCCTATCTGCTGGTCGACGCCGACGTCGGTGAGAGCGCCGCAGCCGCGGCGGGCCTTCTCACTCCGGTGCTGGCGGGCGACGCCGATATGACCGTTGGCGTCCTTCCTCCTGCGGGGCCTGGTGCTGGCTTCGGAAAGGTGCGTGCTCTTGCTGCGGCCGGAATCCGACGAGCGACAGGACGAACGGTCGAGGCCCCGCTGTCCGGACAGCGCGCCGTCGCCGGCCCCCTGCTGCGACGGCTCGAGCCCGCGCCACGCTTTGGGCTCGAAACCGGCCTCACGATCGACGCAGTTCGCGCCGGCGCGCGGGTCGTGGAGGTTCCGGTCACCATGACTCATCACGAGTGGGGGCGTGGGTTGTCCGGCCTATCTCACCGAGCCCACCAAGGTGCCGACATCGTCCGGGCGCTGTGGCCCCGGCTTACTTCATCGGGCTTCCGCTTGGGTGCGCTCGTCACCGCGTTCGTCGTGACCGTCGGAGCCGTCGGCTGGACCGGAAATCGATGGGAACCGTCCAGCGTGGCCGGTCGCCCCGGCACTGCCAAGGTGGTCCTCGTCGGCATCCCCGGGCTCTCCCTTGGTGACCTTTCGAGCGGTCAGACGCCCAACCTCGATGCCCTGGTGAACGACGGCGCACTTGCAGCAATGAGCGTTCGGACCCTGTCGCGCCGCCCGTCTGAGGTGGAGGGCTATGCCACCCTTGGCGCCGGAGGGAGGGTGAAGGCGCCGGCAGGAGGAGCCAACATTGTGGACGCGTCAGCTGGATCGATCGCGATAAATGACGCGCCGCACTTTCGCTCCGTGAACAACGACAGCCACATCTCGACGTTCCCTGGTGCCCTCGGCGACGCGCTCCACGGTGCCGGTCGTCGTACCGCTGTCATCGGTTCATCGGACGCGGCGGTCGCGGTGATGGACAGGAGGGGAACGGTCGATAGCGCCGCGCTCGGCGCCGGTGACCCTCTGACGATCGAGGGCAGCGTGCGAGATGCGCTCTTGGTCGCTGATGTCGTCATCGTCGGCACCAGTGGCGCGGAGGCAGATGGTCTCGTGGGCACACTCGCGACCGACCTTCCTGCCGAGACCCTGCTGCTCGTCGCCGGGGTCACGCCCCCGGCGGAGGAATGGCGGCTTACCCCCCTCATTGCGTTCGGAGCTGGTACTCGTCACGGTTACCTCCAGTCGCCGTCGACGAAGCGATTGGGGCTCGTCACACTTACGGATGTCGCGCCGACAGTCCTCGATGTGCTCGGGGTACATGTGCCTTCGACCATGGTCGGCCACGCGCTTCGCTACCACGCGGGCGAAGCCGACCCCGCCCGACTCGTCCGTCTTGACGATGACGCGGCGTATCGAGAACGGATCTATTTCCCGATTGCAATGTCGTTCATCGCCTTTCAGGCGCTCGCCTATCTCCTGACACTCTTCGTACTGCGCCGGCCGGGCGGGGCACGGTCACGGTGGGGCACCCTCGTCAGGGTCGTGGCCCTCGCCATCGCTGCCTTCCCGCTGGCAACCTTTCTGCTTCGCGCCGTGCCCAACGTCGCCTCACTCGGCGATATAGCGGGCGGCATCATCGTCTGCGCCATCGACGCCCTGATCGTCCTCGTCGCCCTTGGGGCTCGCCATCGTCCTCTGTCGCCGCTGGCATGGATCCTCGCCACCACCGTGTTCCTGCTGCTGTTCGACGTCGCCACGGGAGGGCGCCTGCAAGTCGCCAGTGTGATGGGGTACTCACCGCAGAGCGCTGCTCGCTTCTTCGGAATCGGCAATACCGCGTTCGCGGTTCTGGCGGCGGCCAGCATCCTCGTCGCGGCGCTCCACGTGTACCACGCGCCGAGGCGTCGTGAGGCAATAGTCGCGGTGACGCTATTTCTCGCCCTTGTGGTTCTCGTCGATGGCGCGCCGGGGCTCGGCGGTGACGTCGGTGGCATTCTCACGTTGGTCCCGGTGTTCGCGCTGATGATCCTTTCCCTGGTCGGAGTGCGACTCTCATGGCGGGTGGTTGCCGCCGTCGCCGGCGCAACCGTTGTCGTGTTGACGATTGCCGCAGGTATCGACCTGCTACGGCCGCCCGAAGCGCGCACCCATTTGGGGCGGCTCGTCGCCGATACGTGGACCAACGGCGACTCCAGTCTGCTGACGACGATCGCACGTAAGGCGGAGACGAACGTTCGAGTTCTCAGGGCGTCGGTCTGGACATGGACCGTGCCGATCATCGCCGTCTTCATGCTCTTCATGTTGGCTGGCCGCCGGCGTGCCGCCGATTTGTTGCCGCCCGGTTCACCCCTTCGGGTGGGTGTCGTCGCCGCCCTGGCGTGCGGATTGCTCGGTTTCGCCGTGAACGATTCCGGCGTCGTCGTCACGGCTCTCGTCCTAACCTACGTCGGCCCATTCCTGATCCTCGTTGCGTTGGCGCAGCCTCGGGATCAGATGGTCGTACTCGAGCCGGAAACGGACGCGCCAGCGACGGCTGTTTCCGCTCCCGCCGGAGCGACTCCGTGAGGATTCTGGTTGCGCTCGTGGTCGGGTATCTGGCGGCTCGTCTGGCCTGGCTGGCAGCGAAACCGGCATTCTCCGCGCCGCCGTTGGCTCGACAGAACTACAGGGGCCGGGCGGTCCCCACGGCCGTTGGGTTGCTCATCCCAGTCGCAGTGTTCGCAGTCGAAGCGGGCCGGGTTGCCGCCGGGTCGCTGGGGATCGGCCCCTCGGTTGACGTTGCCGAACCATGGTTGATCGTGCTTTTGGCGACGGGCGGCTTTGCCGTGCTCGGTGCGATCGACGACCTCATCGGTACGAGCGATGAGAAGGGCTTTCGGGGGCACCTGCGAGCACTTCTGCGTGGGCGCCCCACAACTGGCCTACTGAAGCTTGTCGGCGGCGGATGCGTTGCACTCGCCGTCACGGCGACAGTCGCCGGTGACAGCCTGGCGCGCCTGTTGATCGATGCCGCGCTTGTCGCACTCGCGGCCAACCTGGGCAACCTTCTCGACCGCGCGCCGGGCCGGGCGATCAAAGGGGCAGCGATCGCCTTCGGCATTCTCGTGGTGGTGGCGGGCACGGTGCCAAGGCTGGCACCGGTAGCGGCGGTCGTCGGCGCCGGACTCGGACTGCTACTCGATGACCTTCACGAGCACTTGATGCTCGGCGACGCCGGCAGCAATGTGCTGGGCGCAGTCATTGGCTTGGGCGCCGTACTGTCGCTCGGGCCTGCCGCCCGCAACATCGTTCTCGCAGTGCTGGCCGCCTTCAACATTGCTGGGGAGATGGTCTCCTTCAGCCGGGTCATCGACGCGGTGCCGCCGCTTCGGCTTCTCGACCGCGCCGGCCGTCGCCCCTAGGACGACCTACCGTCAACGAGCCACCATCCGGGCAAGCGGCGACAGCGGGCCCTCCCCAGCGCTGTTGACGGCCGACAATTGGTAGTAATACAGCTGCCCCGACGTCGCAGTGGCGTCGGTGTGCGTTATGCCGGCCTCAGTTGTCGTGAGCAGCGTTAACCCCGTGGGAGCAGTCCCGCGATACACCTTGTAGCCGGTGATTGTTCCGTTCGGAGCGGACGGTGGCGACCAGAACAGCACCACGCCCTTGGCGCCGGTCTGGGTCGGTTGCATGGCGTAAAGGCCAACGGGTGCCGACGGGGGCGGGGCAGTGGGCACGGACGTCGTCGTTGACGGCGGCTGCGTCGTCGGGGGCATCGTCGTCGGCGGAACCGTCGTCGGCGGAACCGTCGTCGTCGGTGCCGTTGTTGTGGTGGCGGGCGGGCGCGTCGTTGTCGTCGTAGAGGTAGTAGGCGTCGTCGTCGTGGGCGCGGGTGTAGCCCCGGTGGTTAGCAGGAACCGGCTGTTGGCGATGTTCCAGTGGGTCGCCAGGTAGCTCCCACTCGGCGGTGCGGTGCTGAAGTAGTCGTCGTGGTTGCAATCCAGTAACGGTTCGTGGCTTGAGGGACAGACGTACTTCATCGAGCCACCAGAGCCGTCGGGATAACAAAGCCTGTCGTACTCGTCGCGACAGTGATTCTTCGGGGTGGCGTTCGGCGCCGACGTCTGGACACCGCCGAGGGTGTGAACAAGTTCATGGGCCTCTGCGGAGGAGGCCTGCCCCCAGCAACCGGAGTCGACGCGCGCCAGCTCGCCTTGCACCGATGTGCTGCCGTTGGAATCGTTCGCCTGCCCGGCGCTGTCGTCGTAGTACACCTGCGCGATCCCGCAGTACACCTTGGCATCAGCCCAGACGAGGTACTTGCGGTCGGTTCGCGAGTAGCCCTTCGACCTCAGCTCGTTGAGAGTGTTGCTGAAGCTGTCGTCACCCGAGGTTGAAAGCGTGACCCTGTCGATCACTGCGTTGCACGAAGCGTCGTGCACGAAGCGAACATGGCGGTCACCGCCTGTCTCGGCGGCACTCTTGCTGAAGGCGCTGTCAATCGCGCCGGCCCACTGCTGAAACGACCCGGCGTACTGGTTGTAGCGGTCGGTGACGTTGCTGGCCCGGGCGTAGATCAGCTGCAGCCGATAACCGCTGGCTCCGTCGCCGTCGCACGGCACTGAACCCTGGGGCGCTACACCCCCTGCCGGCGCCTGGATGGCCGGCGCGGTGGCGGACACAGGCTGGACCGACTGGCGGATGTCAACACCCGGGGGCGCGGGGTCAGGACCGTGAGTGCAAATGGAGCGATGGCCATTGTCACGCAATCCGGCAATCTCAAAATTGCCACGACACGCGCCGGCGCCCGCTCCGCGCCGGAGTCCGCTGTAGACGAGCCCGTGCGCGGGGTCGTCGGGCGGGGGAGGTTCCGATGGCGTGGCCTTGGGGATGACGGTCCAACCCAGTGCGAGCGACCCGAGAAGGAAAGCAATGATCGTGAGTCGACGCATATTCATCCTCTAGTCAGCCGCCCCGCAGGCTACTGGTTATCCAACCCGGGGGCGGTACCGGCCGATTCGGTACTTCCCCGGTCTGGGTGGTCGAGTTCCGGCGCGGATGCGAGCGCGTTGACGGTGTCGATCATGGCGCGCAACCGTCCGTAACTCATCCGGTCGAATTCGAACGCCAGCCTGTAGAGCTCGAGGTGATCATCCTCAGTTACCTCCGGTGCGAGGGGATCGACCAGCTCGATTCCCCCGTGCACGCACATGTCAGTGAACTTCTCATTGAGCATCGCGAGCTCCGATGCAGTGGGAGCGCTTCGCAGTCGGACCAGGAGACGCCGCCCGACGAATCGGATGGAGTGATAGTTCCGGTAGAACCCGAGCAGCTCCCCGAGAGCTGTTCCGACGTCGTCGGTGATCCGGCACAACAGCATGTCGTTCGGACCGGCCAGGTCGCGCCCGACGATCTCGTCGTTGAGGAACTGGCGCCAATTCCGCCAGTACGTACCACCGGGAACGTCGAGCAGCACGATCGGCGCCGGGGTCGCCTTGCCTGTCTGCAGCAGAGTCAGCAGTTCGAAGGTTTCGTCAAGAGTGCCGAACCCGCCGGGAACGACCGCGAAACCCGCCGACTCCTTCATCAGCATCAGCTTTCGGGTGAAGAAGTACTTCATGAGCACGAGCTTGGGGTCGGCCGCCAGGAGCGGGTTGGGCTGCTCGAACGGCAACCGGATGTTCACACCGATGGATCGTTCCGGTCCGGCTCCTTCGGCTCCGGCGGCCATGATTCCCGGACCGGCGCCGGTGACGACCATCCATCCAGCCGCCGCAACCGCGGCTCCAAAGTCTCGGGTCTGGATGTAGAGAGGATCATCGGGGAGCGTGCGCGCCGACCCGAAGATCGTCACCTTGGGCACATCGCGGTAGGGGGCAAAGACCTTGAACGCCTCCCGCATCTCCTTGAGCGCGGCGTTGGTGATCTTCAGATCGAGCCGGTCAGGCTTATCCGCGGCTAGCCCCACTGCGGAGGCGAGGATCTCAAAGAGTTGGTCGACGTTCTGATCCGCGCCCACGACCTCCAGCAACTCGGTCAAACGCTTGTCGAGTTCGGGGTCGCCGGTGCGCTGGCGGGGGCCGCGGGCTGTCATGGCTCCGGCCAGGTTACGGCGACAAGACTGGATTCCGGGACTTCGGTTGGGGGAGCATGCGGACGTGTCGCCGTGGGATCTTCTTTTCGTACCGGGCGCGCTACTTTTCATTTCCCTTCTGCTGGCGGGTATGTCCTGGTTCGAACAGCGCGTCCTGTCGCCCCGGTCCATGATTCTCCACAGTGCCCGGTCGCGGCACGTGCCGCTTGAGCACGTGGAAGCGCTCGTCGCGGCACAGTCGGAGAAGCTGCTCAAAAGCTTGGCTCGGCCTGAACCGCCCGACGAAAGCTGATTACAGAAAAATTGGGTTCGCGCCGACAGTTCCGGCATGGCCAGTACTTGGACTCGATTTGCGGGCGCGGTGGCGATCGTTGCGTGCCTGGCAGTCGGAACGTTCCTGACAACTGCGACGTCCGGCGCTTCGCAGCCCACGCAGGGCGTTGCCTTCGCCACTCCCAGCGTCGCGCCGGAACCCACGACAACCGCGGCACCAGTAACGACCGAGGCACCGGCGCCTCCTCCAAGCGTTGCTCCGGCACCGGCACCTGTGGCTCCCGAACCAAGAGTCGTCTACGTCGAAGCGAAAACTGAGCCGGCGCTACCGCCGGAGCGCCCACCCGTGGAGGAGGAGTCGCCGGCTGTGTCTGCCGCCGAGCGTTGCTCCGCTGCCCGTCAGTGGGTCGCGGCGCACGGCCTCAATCTGCCGGCCGGCTTTGCATTCCGGTGTCCCGATGCCGCGCTCTTTGCGGACGGCGCGTCCAGGTGGGGAGTCACGTGCTGGAACTGTGGCGTGGGAACCGGCAGCTACATCGCCATCAACATCGATCGCATCGGCGCCTCCGACGAGACGCTTCGTTATGTCGTGGCCCACGAGACCTGCCACGCCATCGAGAACGTCGCCATCCATACGACAAGTGAGGCCAGCGCGGACGCATGCGCAGCGGCCCACGGCGCGCCCCGCCCGTAAGTTCGGCGGGCCCGACGATCTGCACGTGATCTGCACATCCTGTGCGGGACTCCTTCACATCCGATCCGTATCCTGAACCCCGTGCCCCGCACCGTTGTAGTCATCGAGGACGAGGACTCGATCGCAGGTGCAGTCGAAGCTCGTTTGCGCAGCGAGGGCTTCCGGGTCGAGGTGGCCTATGACGGCCTGGCCGGCATCGAGTTGTGCGAAAAGGTGCATCCCGATCTCGTCGTCCTCGACCTGATGTTGCCAGGGCTCGACGGCCTCGAGGTGTGTCGCCGCATCCAACGGAATCGACCGGTGCCCGTCCTCATGCTCACCGCCCGGGACTCCGAGACGGACATGTTGGTTGGCCTCGCCGTCGGGGCGGACGACTACATGACCAAGCCGTTCAGCCCCCGGGAGTTGGTGGCAAGGGTGCACGCCATCCTCCGGCGCATGGAACGTACGCTCGTCTTCCCCGGCCCCAAGGTGCGCGCCGGCAGCGTGGAGATCGACCCCGGCGCGCGGCAGGTGCGCAATGCCGGCGAGAGCGTGCATCTCACGCCCACCGAGTTCGACCTTCTCTCCTGGCTGGTCACCCATCCCGGCTCCGTCTTCACGCGGGACCAGCTGCTGGCCCAGGTGTGGGGCTATACCGATGGCTCCGGCGTCCGCACCGTCGATTCCCACGTGCGGGCCCTCCGTAGAAAGCTGGGGGCTGACATCGTCCGCACCGTCCACGGGGTCGGTTACGCATTCGAGACGATCACCGCTTGAGACCCCTCGACCCACTGAAGTCGATCAAGATCAAGCTTGGCGCAGTAATCGTGGCCTCGGTTGGAACCACAGTGGCTGTTGTCGTACTCAGTACCGGCGCCGGCGTGTCGCCAGTCGTCAGCGCGCTTGCCGCCGGCGCGCTCTCGCTCGGTCTCGTGCAGGTCCTCGCCCACGGGATGACCTCGCCGCTACGGGAGATGGCGCGAGCCGCGAAGTCGATGGCCGATGGCGACTACGAACGGCGGGTCACCGCCAGCTCACGCGACGAGGTGGGCGAGCTGGCGCACGCCTTCAACGCCATGGCCGCCGACCTGGGCGAGCTCGACCGGGTGCGCCGTGATCTAGTCGCCAATGTCTCCCATGAGCTGCGGACGCCCATCAGCTCTCTCCGCGCCGTGCTGGAGAACCTTGTCGACGGCGTGCAAGAGGTGAACCCGGAGACGCTTCGCGTTGTGTTGCGTCAAGTCGAGCGCCTCGGCGCCCTTGTCTCGCAACTGCTCGACCTGTCGCGCCTCGAGTGTGGGGCGATGCCGCTGCAACGGCGCGCGTTCCATCTGCGTCCGGTGCTGGAAGACGCCGTCAACGAGTCGCGGATGCATACCCCCGGCGTGGAAGTGGCGGTGGCCGTCGATCCAAGAGGGATGCAAGCCGACGGCGACCCCGACCGTGTCCACCAGGTCGTCGCCAACCTTCTGGACAACGCCCTGCGTTATACGCCCCCAGGCGGGAGGGTCGAAGTGGAAGCCCGACGAGTACGAGGAGGAGTCACCATCGAAGTGTGCGATGAAGGTCCAGGAATCAGTGATGAAGAGTCGAGCCGTGTCTTCGAGCGGTTCTACCGCGTCGACGCCGCCCGCACCTCGGAGGACGGAGGCGCAGGACTGGGACTGGCCATCGCCCGATGGATCGTGGATCTCCACGGCGGGCAGATTCACGCTGAACGGCGCGAACCCCACGGTTGCCGGATGGTCGTAGAGCTGCCAGGGGGCAAGCTGTGATGCCTTCGCGCACCGACGAGTGGCGGCCGAGTTCGTCGGGGCTTGACACGGACCCGTGGAAATCCGACGTCTGGGAGCCGGGCCTCAGTCTCCGTCGCGGCCGCGACGTCCGAGTATTGATCATCACGCTGGTGATGGCCCTTCTCACTGACGCTGCCGTGCGGTCCGGCGTCGCAACGCTCGGAGGGTTCATCCTCGTCGTCGCGGTCGCCGGCGGGCTGCTCATCAGCGGTCGGATTGAGCACCCCCAGGCGCGGGGACTGGTCGCGGTGGCGCCCCTGTTCGGTTTCTGGCTGACGGTTCACACCAGCATGTGGCTCGTTCCGCTCGACATCATTGCTGTCGGCGGTCTCGTCCTGCTCGCGGCCTCGCTGGAGTCGGGAGGCAGTCTCTTCGACATCAGTCTGCCTTCGGCAATAGCCCGCGGCCTCCATGCTCTCGCCCACGGCGTGGCTGCCCCCGCGTTCGTCGCCCGTTCCTTGCGTACAAGCGCAACCGCTCCCACGCGAGTGACCATGACCGCCGTACTGCAGGGCATCGGGCTTGCAATGCCCATCCTGGTGGTGATCGGCGTCCTGCTCGGCACCGCCGATGCAGTGTTCGCCAGCTTCTTTCAGTGGTGGACGCCGGAATCAGTCGTTCTCCACGGCGTGCTCGTTGTAACCGGCGCGTGGGGGATGGCCGGACTCCTTCGGCTGGCGTCGGCCGAGGCCGTGAAGCCATTTCGGTCGTTCGGCTACCGGCTCGGCACCGTGCAGGCGAGTGTCGTCCTCGGTTCCCTCGTGACGCTCTTCGGCGCCTTCGCCGTCGCCCAGCTGATTGCGATCTCCGACGGCGGCCACCATGTCATCGAAACGTCTGGGCTGAGCTACGCCGAGTACGCCCGGTCGGGCTTCTTCCAGCTGCTGGCCGTGGCGACCATCACCCTGGCAGTCCTACTGGTGCTTCGGGCGGTGACCGATCTGTCCGACCCCAGGTCCAGTCGTGTCTTCCTGGTCCTGAGCGAAGCCGCGGTAGCGCTCACGCTGCTCGTTGTCTTCGTAGCCGTACGCCGGCTCTCCCTGTATGAAGACGCCTTCGGCCTGACCATGCTGCGCCTTTACAGCCAAGTCTTCGCGGTGTGGGTCGGAGTGGTCTTCCTGTTCCTGGGCGCAGCCCTCGCGGGGGTTGAGCGACACCGTGTGTGGTTGCCTCCGGCGGCAGCCGCGGCTGGGCTCGCGATGTTGTTCACCCTGAACGTCATCAATCCCGAGGTGATCGTCGTCGATCACAACGTCGAACATGCCACCAGCACCGGGCAGTTCGACGCCGGCTACCTGGCCGGATTGTCCGACGACGCTGTGCCCGCGCTGGTCGATGCGATCCCGCAACTCGATCCTGCCGGCCGCCAGAAGGTGCTGGAGCTGGTGTGTACGACCGGCGGCCGCTCGGACGACCGCTCACGGCATGATGACGGATGGCTCTCGACCAACCTCTCCAGCAATGCGGCACGAGATGCCAGGTCACGGGTCTGCCCTATAGCTCCTGGCTAGTCTTGGTCGGTGCGGATCAAGCTCGTCTCTCTCGAAGACGGCATCACGGCGTGCGGGTTCCGGAAGGTGGCCTCGTATGTCGCGGGGCTGAACGCGGATACGACCAGCTATTACGTCTGCACCCGGCCGCACAAGAGCGTCCTGAACGTGCTGCGGGGCACCTTCGGCGGTAAGGGAGAGCTCGACGATGATGACGTCGAAGAGGTCGCGCAGGAACTAGCCAAGAACTGCGACCTGCTCGGCTTCTCGTCGATGACGGGATACGCCGATCTGACCCGACGGATAATGACCCGGGTACGCGAGCTCAGCCCAGCCACCTTCATCGTGTGGGGCGGGATCCACCCGATCATCCACCCTGAGGACGCCATTGATTCGCCGGTCGATGCCATCTGCACTGGTGAAGGGGAGTTTGCCTTCCAGCAGCTCTACGACCACCTGCAGGCGGACACTGACTACAGCAAAGTCTCCAACTTCTGGTTCAAGCGAGACGGTGAGATCTCCCGCAACGGGTTCCTGCCGCTGATGACGACAGATGAGATGGAGACGATGCCGTTCCCGCAGTACGGAGCCGCGGAGAAGATCTACAGGCAAGGACGCGGTTTCGACAAGATGCGCAAGGGCGACTACCTGGCCAACGACGGGCTCGCCTATTCGGCGATCTGGTCCATCGGCTGCCCGTTCCACTGCAGCTTCTGTGGCAACACCAAATTCATCGCCAATGACCCCAAGTACAAAAAGGTGCGACACACGAGTCCGCGCTACATCGTCGACGAGATCAGGGCAGTTCGGCGGCGGTTCCCTCATGTCAGCCAGGTCAACTTCTACGACGACAGCTTCATGGCGATCCCCTACCGGGAGATCGAGCAGTTCTCCGAGCACTGGCGGGAGGAATTGGGGATTCCCTTCACCGTGTACGGCGTCATTCCCAACTACGTGAACAAGGACAAGTTCGAGATCTTGACGTGGGCCGGCATGAACCGGGTGCGCATGGGCATCCAGAGCGGAAGCCAGGCGATACTCGACTTCTACAAGCGCCCGACGCCGCCCGAACGCATTCTCGCCGCGGGCGAGGTGATTTCGGAGTTCTCGCCCAAGTACCACATCCCCCCCGCCTACGACATCATCGTCGACAATCCGATTGAGACCCGCCAGGACGTGGTCGACACGCTCGAACTGTTGTACAAGATGCCGCGGCCGTACACGTTGTTCATCTACTCGCTGAAGGTGATCCCCAATACCGACCTTGAGCGAGACATGCGAGAGCGCGGTGTCGATATCGAGGAAATCTCCGATAACTACCTCCAGATCCCGCCGCGAGTTGGAAATCTGTTGCTGTACGTTCTCGCGTTGTGGCGACCGCCGCGATGGTTGTTCGACCGTTGGCTCCGTCACGTGCGAGCCAGCTCGGAGAATCCCAAGACGTACCCGACATTGGGCTCAATCCTGCGCACCCTCTACTTCGCGCGCAACGTCGTCGACTACCTGCGCTTCATGGACTTCTCCCACATCAACGGCTGGCCCGGCTGGGTGGCATGGCGCTCTGGCCTCATTGGCCTCTGGCGCAAGCACTTCAACCTCCGCCCACCACGTCCGACTCGCGCTGCGCCTTCGGCACGCTTTGCAGTGGCGGCCGGGGGAGACGCGGCCGACGCTGCTGGCGGGACCGACGTCGAGATCACGTCCCGACCCGCAGCTGGCTGACGCCTCCCCGACGAACTGCTCAGGCTACGACGCTGTGGGCGCCACCGGCCGCTATGGACAGCGCTGTTGCAGGACCAATCACCCACACCGGTACTCGACGGTCAGTCAGAGTGTTGTCGCCTAGCTGGCCGTAGGCGTTCCATCCCCAAGCGACAACCAGGCCATCGGCACGCACGGCAAGGTTATGGAAGAACCCTGCGGAGATGGCGGTGACTCCGGCCAACCCACTAACGGCGACAGGCGAGTGACGTTCAGTCGTCGAGTTGTCGCCGACCTGGCCCAGTCCGTTCCAACCCCACGCCCGGACGTCGCCGGCGCGGGTGGCGGCGATGCTGTGGTAGTAGCCGCCGCCCACCGACGCCATCATTGGGAGGCCCGGCACAACGGTGGGCGTCCGGCGGTCGGCGATGGTGCCGTCACCCAACTGGCCATACGCGTTCCAACCCCACGCCCAGAGGGAGCCGTCAGTGCGCACGGCCAGGCTGTGGGCGGCGCCACCGCTGATCGAGGTGATGCCAGTCATCCCCGGAACCTGGAGGGGCGTGAGGGCATTCACTAGGCCACCGTCACCGATCTGGCCGACGGCGTTCCATCCCCAGGCCCAAAGTGTCCCGTCGCTCTTCACGGCCATGCCGTGGTGGGCGCCAGCGGCGATCTTGACCACGCCCGACAACCCTGCGACCTTCACCGGCACGCGGCGGTCGACCAGCGAGCCATCGCCGACCTGGCCCACGCCGTTCCAACCCCACGCCCAGACGGTGCCGTCCGATCGTAGAGCCAGGCTGTGATAGGCGCCGGCGGCGATTGATACGACGCCCGATAGCCCGACGACTTGGGTTGGAACGGCGCGATTCACAATGCCGTTGTCACCGACCTGGCCGTAGGCATTCCAGCCCCACCCCCACACAGTGCCGTCCGCCCGCAAGGCAAGGCTGTGATAGGCCCCGGACGACACGGCCGAGACTGTTGGGGCGATAGCCGACGACGCCGGCACCCGGCTATCGATGATGGTTCCGTTTCCCAACGAACCCACTCCGTTGTAGCCCCAGGCGGACACGCCGCCGGCGGCCGAGAGAAACGAGCTATTGGCCGTGTTCCAGTGCGTGGCCAGATACGAGAGGGGAGGGGCCGCGGTGCTGAAGTAGTCGTCGTGGTTGCAGTCGAAAACGTTGTCGTGCGAAGAAGTCGGACATAGAACGCGCATCGTTGCGCCCGACCCGTCGGGGTAGCACATGCGGTCGTAGTCGTCGGTGCAGTGGTTGTACGGGCTGGCGTTCGGGGCCGACGTCTGTACGCCACCGAGTGTGTGCATCAACTCATGGGCCTCGACCGATTGCCCACCGAGCGCCCAGCACCCGTTGTCCACGCGGGCCACCTCGCCCGCAATCGACGGGATGCCGTTGCTGTAGTTCTGCGTGCTCGCACGATCATCGTCATAGACCTGAGCAATGCCGCAGTAGACATTGGCGTCGACCCAGACCAGGTACTTGCGATCGGAGCGTGAATGGCCCTGCGAGCGCAGCTCTGCGATGGTGTTCCCGAAGCTGTCGTCACCTGTCGTCGTCAGCGTGACCCGCACCACTGTCGCCTTACAGGAGGCGTCGGTCACGTACCGTACGTGGCGGGTACCGCCGGTCTCGGCTGCGCTGCTGTTGAACACGGTGTCGACCTGGGCCGCCACTTGCTGGAACGATCCCGCCAGCACTCCGTAGCGGTCAGCGACGTTCGACGCCCGGGCGTACACCAGTTGCACGCGGTTGCCGCTGTTGCCGTCGCCGTAGCACGGCACCGTCGCCGGGTCCGCCGCCGCTGTTGAAGGCTGAGGGACCGCACCGGCTTCAGCGGCCACCGCTTCCGGCGCGCGCCGGGACCGCACGTCGACACCAGGGGGTGCGGCGTCAGGACCGTGGGTGCAGGTGGTCGCGCCGGGTACGTCGACGGGTAGCGTCCGGCGGCAAGGACCACCGGGATCGCGGCCGCGAACGCCCCGATAGACAACTCCCCGTGCCGCATCGTCCGCGGGGAGTGTTTCCTCCGCGCCGGAGGCGGTTACGCCGACCTCGACCATGAGGCCGCTAAGAAGGACGGTGAGGACGAGAATGGCTCCGGCGCGTGTGCGCCATGACAAGTCGGCGCGCGCCGTGAGTCGCATGAGCGCTACATCGGCATTCGGGGCTTCGCACCTGAGGCCGATGGCCAGGAGCGCTGGCTACTTACTGCTGCTAGGTGAGTTGTCCTCTTGACCGGAGTCGCACTGTGACGCTCGACAAAGCCACGATGAGCAGCAGCGAGAGGGAGATCCAGGGTGGCCGGCCGAGGCCGAGTGGCTCCGTGGCAGCAACGATGGCCGATGCCGGCGTGCCCCGGAACCCGGCAACGGTCACCGCCCCCGATGGCAGTCCGACGCCGGGATCGGCCGGCGCCCCCTCGACCCGCACAGTGAAAAGATTCGAACGCAGATTCAGCGTCGAGGCGAAGGTCCTTGCATCAACGGTGACCGACCCAGCCGGTCCTTCGAACATGACTTCGAGCGGCCGGCCCGATGGCCCCGCACGCGACACCCGCGCGCCGGCCACCTCGCCGGATTGTCCGAAGCGATGGGCCAGTTCCGAGAGGGGAACAATCACATTCCATGGCATTGGGTCCTGAGTGGGGTAGGGAGCGGCCCGAAGGTAGGGGTACTGTGCGTCAGGGGTACCGAACCCTTCTTCTGGCGTGGCGGAGATACCTCCACCGCTCGCCGAGTAGACCGACAGGGCCAGCGAACCGTCGTAGAGCAACACCTCCCCCTCGGTGTCGGCCACCGCCTGGTTCATGGCGCCGTACTCGACGGTCTCACCGAGATAGACCTGGCAGTGGTCGGTACTGCAGAGGGTTTTGCCCGCGGCCGGTGCCCGCATGGCGTAGGTGCGAGCTGCAATCGCCTGGGCCCGCAGCGCGGCGGGCGGCCATCCGGGATCCCGTACCTCGCCCATGCCTCGGAGGTACTTCTCCACATCAACGGCGTTCACCAGCTGCAGGCCACCTCCGTCGGCCACGGCTTCGAGCGTGCCTGAATAGCGACGGCCTTGCTCCGGCAAGACCACCGAGGAACCACCGTTGGGCAAGATGGTCAACGCCCTATCCGTCGTGGGCTCCGCGTGCGGACTGGCAATCGCCGACGCGGGGGGAGGTGGTGGGCCCGGGGGAGCGGATGTCGGAGCCGGGGCGATCGGGATCAAACCCAAGAACAGCGTCGTCGGAGTTGTCGCCGTTGGAGTGTCTGGTGCTGGCGCGCCCTCGGGGGAGACGGCTTCGTCCTGTGCCGCAGGGGTCGCGCCTTCCAGTGGCGCCGCGTGGAACCGCCCACTGTCAGTCGACAGGCGCACGCTGCCGCCGCGGTCGACGGCGATCGGGAATCCGGAGCCGCCGACGCCATCGGTGATCTCACCACCCTCGGGGAGACTGACGGTGACAGCTGGCTGGGGCGCGTCGAAGACGGTTACGTCGACCGTTCCACTCCGGTGTCCAACCGTCGTACCGGGGTAGAACGCCTCCAAGATTTCGTCGGTTCCCGCCCCGGCGGCGCCCATGGCTAGCGCGCCGTCTTGGGACATTCCGACGCCGTGACCCCAACCGCGGCCCTCGATGACGACCTGCATCGCCGGTGGAGGCGACTGGGCCGCGACCGGCACAGGGACGACCACCGCGGCCATTACCCCAATAGTGGCCGCGAACGACCCGATCCCCGCCTTCCGCATCCCTCCATCGTGGCCTGCCGGAGCGACTAATGCTCAATCGCCCTCCGTGGTGGCTGGCAAGTTCGTAAAACGGTTGCGTATCGTACCGATACGTGTTAGTCCTGGAGCGAAACGGCACCGTTTCGAAGGGAGTGTGTCGATGACAGCCAAATCGCCGGGCTCGGCGACCCGCCTGCTCCACGAGGATCCAGTGATCCACCGGCGCCGGTGGTTCCTGCTCGCCATCATGTGCACCTCGCTCGTCATGGTGGTCATGACGGTGGCGGGCCTGAACGTCGCCCTCCCGAGTATCCAGAAGGGTCTGGGGGCATCCGCCAGCGACCTCCAGTGGATCGTGGATTCCTACGCCCTCGTGTTCGCTGCCCTACTGCTCCCGGCGGGTGCGCTCGGTGACCGGTTCGGGCGGAAGAAGGCGTTGCTCTTCGGTTTGGCTGTCTTCGCCTCCGGATCGCTCGTCGGGGGGCTGGGCACGACGACTGAACAGGTCATCGGTGGGCGGGTCATCACCGGTATCGGTGCCGCGTTCGTCATGCCTGCGACCCTCTCGCTCCTGACCACGATCTTCCCGCCCGCGGAACGGCGGCGCGCGATAGCGGTGTGGGCCGGATTCGCCGGCGCCGGTGGTGCCCTAGGCCCGATCGTCTCGGGCGCGCTTCTCGAGGGGTTCTGGTGGGGATCGGCATTGTTGATCAACGTCCCCATCGTGGCTGGCGTCATGACCGCGGTGTGGCTGTTCGCTCCTGATTCCCGCGACCCTCAAGCGACACCTCTTGATCCGGTCGGCGCGGCCCTATCGCTCGTCGGGCTCGGCACGCTCGTCTTTGGGATCATCGAAGGCCCGGAGTGGGGATGGACGAACTCTTCCGTGATTCTTGCCTTCGTCGTTGCGGCGAGCGGGTTGCTCGGATTCGTGGCGTGGGAACGGCGCGCCGTGCACCCCATGTTGCCGCTGCGACTGTTCCGAGATCGCCGACTCAGTGTCGGCGCCGGGGTCATCACGACTGCGTTCTTCATCATGTTCGGCCTGTTCTTCCTCTTCAGCCTCTACCTGCAGTTCGTGAAGGGGTACTCACCGCTGAGCGCTGGTCTTGCCACGTTGCCGCTCGCTCTCATGCTGGTCGCCATCGCGCCGCGGAGTGCAGCCCTTGCCGAGCGACTCGGCACCGGGGCCGTCGTGGCTTCCGGATTCGCCCTGATTTCAGCCGGGTTTTGCGTCTTCGTCTTCGTGACGCCAGAGACCTCTTACTTCGTGCTGGCGCTCGCACTGGTATTGCTCGGCGCCGGGATGAGCCTGACTGCGGCGCCCTCGACCGGCAGCATCATGAGCGCAGTGCCCCCCGCGAAGGCCGGCGTCGGATCGGCCCTGAATGACACGACCCGCGAGGTGGGTGGCGCGCTCGGAATCGCCATCCTCGGTAGCATCAGCAGCGCCGTCTACCGGTCGACAGTCGACGTGTCAGGGTTCCAGTTACCCCCCGAGGCCGCCGACAAGGCACACGAGTCAGTTGGGGCTGCTGCCCAAGTGGCGCGAGGTCTACCGGGCGGAGATCGGCTCGTGGCGCACGCTGGACAGGCTTTTACCGACGCGTTCAGCATCACCAGTGGTGTCGCGGCAGCGGTCGCGCTCCTCGCCGCCATCGTGGTCATATCGGTCTTCAACCGCAGGAAGGAACAGGCCGCCGTCGACGAAGACCGTGGTGCCCCCGAGACGCTCACTGCAGCCGTAGTGACACGATGAGCGGAGCCGCGTCGCCGCTAGCGTCCTCTCACGAGGCCGATCCGAGAGTCGAGCGGTCGCGGCATGTGATTTTCTCCGCCGCGCTCGAGTTGCTGGGTGAGGTCGGCTATGGCGGCCTGACCGTCGAGGCGGTCGCGGCGCGCGCCGGCGTCGGCAAGAGCACCATCTACAGGCATTGGTCGGGCAAGCTGGAACTTGTCGAGGAGGCGATCCGCACCCTCAAGCTCGGCCCTATTGAGCTCACGACCGGGTCCGTCAGGGACCGCCTTGTCGAGGTGCTTACCGAACTCGCCACCAACATGGCCGATTCCACGTGGTCGAGTTGCTTGCCCGCCATCATTGAGGCGGCCGAGCGCGACCCAGAGGTGCTGTCGATCCATCGGCGGTTCGCATATGAGCGACGCCAGCAACTCGTCGACCTGCTGGCCGAGGGGGTGAGCCGGGGCGAGGTCCGTCGTGACACCGACCTTGCACTGCTGGCGGAGAGCCTGATCGGCCCGATCGTTCTGCGGCGCCTACTGCTTCACGAGCCACTCGACCCGGCCCACGTGCCGGTGCTCGTCGATCAGCTGCTCGAATAGGAGGGCTTGACTCGGTCAGCCCTCGCAGCTGGCCCTCGCCTCGGCCGAGCACGTATCAGTGCCTTCGCCCCCCGCAGCCGTGTCGGTGCCCGCGCCTCCGGTGAGGCGGTCATCGCCGGACCCACCCGAGAGCTGGTCGTTGCCGTCACCCCCCAAGAGAGTGTCGTTGCCGTCACCCCCCGAAAGGCGGTCGTCACTACCGCCCCCCACGATGACGTCAGCCCCGCCGGCTCCGTTTATGCGATCAACCCCTGGCGAGCCGCAGATCACGTCGTTGCCAGCTGTACCGGTGATGTCGCCGCTGCCGGAGATCGTGCAGATGGCGGTGAACGGCAGGTCGAGCACAAACACGTAGGCCGCGCCGGCATCGGTGCCGGCCGTGTCGCTGAGGGGCGCGCCGACCACGACCGTGTCGCCAGAGAGCGCAACCGACCAACCGAAGTCGTCGTTGGTGCCGGCGTCGGAGGCAACGAGCCGGGTCT
>DATLEI010000024.1:0-3536 GCA_035525375.1 Acidimicrobiales bacterium | reverse complement strand
GTCGTCGGCTTCGGCTGTCGCCGGTGCGTCGGCCTCGGGAGCAGGCTCGGCTTCGACCTCCGCCTCGGCTTCGGTCGACTCTGCCTCGTCAGTAGCGGCCGAATCTTCGACCTCTTCGACTTCTTCGGGTGTGTCGGATTCCAGCGCTTCCTCTACGGCGGCTGCCGTCGGCTCCTGCTCTTCCTCGTCGCCTCGCACCCTTCGGCGGCGCGCCTTTTGCGCTTCTGCCGTCGTCTGGCCGGTGCGCCGGCGGCGGCGCTCGTCACTTTCGGGGAACTGCTCGCGCCGGAGCTGCAGCTCCTTGTCAGGGAGGCGACTGACGATGACAGTCACGTGGCACGTGCGCTTGCGAATCCTGGTGGCCCGACCGCGCGCCCTCGGCCGCCACCGCTTCAGCGTGGGGCCTTCATCAGCGAAGCACGCCGACACATAGAGCTCTTCGGGCGGGATTGCGTTGTTTCGCTCCGCGTTCGCCATCGCCGACGCCAGCGCCTTGCCGACGACGGTGGCCGCATCGCGCTCGCAGAGGCGGAGAACATCTTGGGCTCGCTCGGCATCATGGCCGCGCACGAGGTCGAGCACCTGGCGGACCTTGTAGGGCGAGATGCGTACGTAGCGACTGACGGCGCGCGCCGACGGCGTCTCTTCGTCGACCGCCTCGGCCCGCGACTTGGGGCGGCGGCGAAGAACCGGGTGCTCGTTGAGCTTGGGTCCGGGCATGCCTAGCGCCTCCCGGCCCGTTCCTGGCCGGCGTGGTAACGGAACGTGCGGGTCAAGGCGAACTCGCCGAGCTTGTGACCCACCATGCCTTCGGTGATGTACACGGGCACATGCTTGCGGCCGTCGTGCACGGCGATCGTGTGGCCGACCATGTCGGGGATGATCGTCGATCGACGAGACCACGTCTTGAGCACGCGCTTCTCGCCGTTCGTGTTGAGCTCGTCGACTCGGCGCAACAGGCGCTCCTCGACAAAGGGTCCCTTCTTCAGACTGCGGGCCACCGCTTACCTCCTCGCGCCGCGGGTACGCCGGCGGCGGACGATCAACTTCTGGGATGGTTTGGTCGTGTTGCGAGTGCGGCCCTCGGTCTTGCCCCACGGCGACACGGGGTGGCGTCCACCGGACGACTTGCCCTCGCCACCACCGAGCGGGTGGTCGACGGGGTTCATGGCGACACCTCGGGTCTGAGGGCGCACGCCCTTCCACCGATTACGTCCGGCCTTGCCCAACGAGATGAGCTCGGCCTCGGCGTTTCCGACCTCACCCACTGTCGCGCGGCAGTCGATAGGTACCCGGCGCATCTCGGTGCTGGGGAGCCGCAGCGTCGCGAACGCGCCCTCCTTGGCGACGAGCTGGATGCTCGTGCCGGCGCCGCGACCCATCTTCCCGCCGGCGCCGGGCTTCAGCTCGACGTTGTGAACTGTCGTTCCAACCGGGATGTAGCGCAGGGGCAACGCGTTGCCAGGACGGATCTCGGCCTTCTGGCCGCTCTGGAGCATGTCGCCCACCTTGAGCTTGGCCGGCGCCAGGATGTAGCGCTTCTCGCCGTCGAGGTAGTGCAGCAGGGCGATGTTGGCGTTGCGGTTGGGGTCGCGCTCGATGGCAGCAACCTTGGCCGGCACGCCGTCCTTCTGACGCTTGAAGTCGATGATGCGGTACTGCCGCTTGTGGCCACCACCGCGGTGGCGCGCCGTCTTGCGGCCGTAGCTGTTGCGACCGCCCGTCTTGGGCAGGGGCGCGACAAGTGACTTTTCCGGCGTCGTCTTGGTGATCTCGGAGAAATCGGAAACCGTCTGGAACCGGCGGCCGGCACTCGTGGGCTTTCGCTTGCGAAGGGGCATGGCTCAATCAGCTTTCGAAGAGTTCGATCTTGGACCCGGGCGCCAAGGTGACGATCGCCCGCTTCGTGTCGGGGCGCGTCCCGAACGTGAAGGTCTTGCGGTTACGCTTGCGCTTTCCTTTGCGGTTCAGGGTGTTCACGTTGGTGACCTGGACGCTGAAGATGGCCTCGACGGCCTGACGTATCTCCACCTTGTTGGCGCGAGGGTCGACGACGAACGTGTAGACGTTCTCGTCGAGCAAGCCGTAGGACTTCTCGCTCACCACCGGCTTGAGAATCACGTCGCGGGGGTCTCTCACGCGTTGTCCTCCTGGGACGACTTCGGCGCCGTGGCTTGCGCATCGACGATCGCCGGCTCCAGATCCTCGACCTCGTTCGCGCCGGGCAGGGTCTCCTTGGTGAAGATCACCCAGTCGCTGCACAACACGTCGTAGGCGTTCAGCTCCGACGGAAGCATCAGGTGCACCGTAGGGAGGTTGCGGAACGACTTGGCGGCCGCCTCATCGTCTCGTCCGACGACGATGAGCACCTTGCCACTGACGCCAAGGGCGTCCAGGGCCCCGCGGGCTTCTCTTGTCTTGGGCTCGGAGAAGCTCCAGCTCTCGACGACGACGACCTTGCCCTCGGATGCCCGGTCGGACAGCGCCGATCGCAGCGCGAGCTGCACCATCTTCTTCGGGGTGCGCTGGCGGTAGTCACGCGGCTTGGGCCCGAAGGCCACCCCGCCTCCGGCCCAGTGTGGCGCGCGGGTGGAGCCCTGACGGGCCCGGCCGGAGCCCTTCTGGCGCCAGGGCTTGGCCCCGCCACCTCTGACCTCGGCGCGTGTCAGCGTGCTGTGGGTGCCCGAGCGGGCCGCGGCCAGTTGGGCCACGACGACCTGGTGCATGACCGGGACATTCGGGGTGAGCTCGAAAAACGCGGGGTCGAGTGTCGCAGTTCCGACACGGTCACCTGACGGCTTGCGAATATCGACGTTGGCCATCGTTATGCCCCCGCCCCCGCCGCCTGGCCGTTCGATGTCTTCTTCACTGCGTTGCGAATCAGGACCAACCCGCCGCGGGGGCCAGGCACGGCGCCCTTGAGCAAGACGATGTCGCGCTCGGCGTCGGCCTGTACGACCTCGAGGTTCAGTGTGGTCACCTGCTGGGCACCCATCCGCCCCGCCATGCGCGTGCCCTTGAAGACCCGCGACGGTGTGGCGCAGGCCCCGATCGCGCCGGGCGCCCGGTGCACCTTGTGCACGCCGTGGCCGGCACCAAGACCCTTGAAGTTGTGACGCTTCATCACTCCGGCAAAGCCCTTGCCCTTGCTCACGGCGGTGACGTCAACCCGCTCGCCGGCGTTCAACAGCTCGGCGGTGAGCTCCTGGCCGACTTGGTAGCTGGCGGTGTCGTCTAGACGCAGCTCGACCAGCCGCTTTCCCGGCTCCACGTCGGCGCTGGCGAAGTGACCGGCTTCGGCCTTCGTCAGGCGCGCCGGCTTCACGAACCCGACGGTCACTTGCAGCGCGCCGTACCCGTCGTGCTCTGGTGTCTTCACTTGCACCACTCGACACGGCGCGACGCGCACGAGCGTCACCGGGATGGCCCGGTTCTGCTCGTCCCAGATCTGGGTCATGCCGACTTTCTCGCCGACGATCGCCTTCTGTGCCATGTCCTCTTATCTTCCTGGTTCATACGCGCACGCTCCGCACGGA
>DATLEI010000019.1:0-2931 GCA_035525375.1 Acidimicrobiales bacterium | reverse complement strand
CGTCGATCAGAACGGCCGTGTCGCCGACGAGCAAGCGTGTGTGAGCGAGCGGCGTGCCGCGCACCCGGCCGGGTACTTCCCCATGTATCGCTGGTACTACTACCCGTACGGCGGCAGCCCGTACCCGCTCGGCTACGGCGTACCGATGGGTGGTTCGTACGCGCAGGATCCATTTCGCGGTGTACCGACGCGGTCCATTGGCGTGCCGTCGATAGGCAGCACCGCGCCCAGGGCCGGCGCCGTCAGGTACGGTGGGTTCGGGTCGACCGCCGCGGGCTCGGCCGGCGAATAGGGCAGAGGACGCTCATGGAACGACGCATCGAGGCGCCCCGCACCGACTGGGAGCGCACCGTGGAAGGGCAGGGGCTGATCTTCCACCACACCGCCGGGGGCACCTACTGGGACGAGACCGCCTCGTATCGTCTGACAGCCGCGCAGGTCGATGAACTGGAAACTGCCACCAACGATCTGCAGGCGCGCTGCCTGGAGGCGGGCCAGCGGATCATCGATGCCGAACTGTTCGGGCAGCTCGGCATTCCTCCGGTGGCGGTGGCGCCCATCGTCAAGGCGTGGAACGAGGAGCCGCCAGCGATCTACGGACGCTTCGACTTCGTCTACGACGGCGTGCATCCGCCCAAGCTGCTCGAGTACAACGCCGACACACCCACCTCGCTGATCGAGTCGGCGGTCGCGCAGTGGTTCTGGAAGGAAACGGTGCACCCGGGCGCCGACCAGTTCAACTCGATCCACGAGCGGCTCGTCGGCAAATGGAAGGAGCTTCGGAGCTGGCTGCTCGGCGACCGGCTGTACTTCGCGGCCGTCGCCGAACCGCAGGCCGAGGACCTGATGACCGTTTCCTACCTGCGTGAGACGGCGATCGAAGCGGGGCTGTCGACAGTGCCGATCACCATGGCCGAGATCGGCTGGGACACCGACGACCGCGTCTTCCGGTCGCCTGATGGCAATCAGATCCGTTCGCTCTTCAAGCTGTACCCGTGGGAGTGGATGGTCTGGGAGGAGTTCGGGGAGAACGCGCTCGCCTCCGACGTGCAGTGGATCGAGCCGGTGTGGAAGATGCTGTGGTCGAACAAGGCGCTGCTCGCGATCCTCTGGGAGATGTTTCCCAACCATCCCAATCTGCTGCCGGCCTATCTCGACAGCCCCCGCGATCTGCAATGGTTCGTGCGCAAGCCCAGGATGTCGCGCGAGGGCGCCAACATCACCATCGTCGATCGTGGCCGGACCCTGCTCGAGACCCCGGGCGACTATGGCGAAGAGGGTTACGTCTACCAGCAGTTCGCCCAGCCAGTGAGTGAACACCACCCGATCGTCGGCAGCTGGGTCATCGACGGCGCATCTGCCGGCATCGGCATCCGCGAGTCGGCCTCGCTGGTCACCGACAACACCAGCCGCTTCGTTCCGCATTTCTTCGAGTAAATCGTCCGCGGCCGGCTTCGGCTGTTTCTGCCGCGGCGTTGGCCGCGTTCCCGGCTCGGCCGGTGGCGCTGGCCTCGCCCTTGCTCGGTCGGCAGCGACACACTGGAGGAGACATCACATGGCCGAGCGAGACCGCGTGGAGAACGACGAACCGATCACCGACGTCACCGACGACGACGTCACCGCGATGGACGATGCCGAGCTCGACGACGACGAGCTTGACGACGACGAAGACGAGGACGAAGAGGACGTCGACGAGGACTGAAGAGAATGAGAAGTTGGTGAATTGGTGAATTGGTGAATTGGTGAGGTGGTGAGTTGGTGGTTGGTGAGTTGGTGCGAGCCGGCTTGCCACTTTCCAGGTCACCTCACCATTCGCCACCTCACCATTCACCAATTCACCAATTCACCATTCGCCAATTCACCAATTCGCCAATTCGCCCATTTCATTTGATCGCCCTGAGGTCCGCGCCCGGGGCGTTGCGCACCTCGGCCCAGAGGTCGCCGACGCGGGCGAGGCGGCCGGGCGTCGTCACGATCGTGAAGTCTTCACGGTGGACGCCGGCGTCTACTTCCTTCCAGGTGAGCGGCGTGGACACGCCTGCGTAGTCGCTTGCCCTGGCGCTGTAGGCCGAGGCCAGGGTTTTGCCCTCGATGTTCTGCAGGTAATCGACGTAGACACGTGCGCCGCGTGCACGGACCGATCGCTCGACCGTGGCCACCTTCGGGTGCTTCTCAGCTACCAGCGTCGCCACCAGCTGGCAGAAGAGCAGCCCCGCCTCGTACGGCGTCTCTGGCGCCAGGGGTATGTAGATGTGAAGGCCGCTTGCCCCCGATGTCTTCGGCGCGGCGAAAACGCCCAGCAGATCCAGTTCGTCGCGAATCCACCGGGCCACGTCGAGCACCCGATCGAAGGGGACGCCATCGGACGGATCGAGATCGATTGCGACCTCGTCGGGGAAGCCGGGCGACTGGACACGCGAGAACCATGGGTCCTGGGAGATCGCGGCCAGTTGGCAGGTGTAGAGCAGCGTCTTGAGGTCGCCGCCGATCAGCTGGGGGCGCTCATCCTCGGACTGCACCGGCTCGACCCGCACGCCAGCAGGGACCTCCGGGGCGCGATGCTGATAGAACGGCTTCGCTGCGATGCCATTCGGAAACCTTTTCATCACCAGGGGCCGGTCGGCGAGGACGGGCAGGAGAACCGGAGCCGTCTGCGCGTAATAGCGGAACAGATCGCCTTTCGTAAGCTTCAGCGCCGGCCAGAACACCTTGTGCAGGTTGGTCACCGCCAGCGTCTCGCCACCCGGTAACTGGAGAACACCGTCGCGCCTGCCCTCTTCGAGGGCGTTGAGCTGTTCAACCAGTGCCGCGACGTCGGCCGTGCTGGTGCCTTCAGCTGCGGCCGTCGCCGGGCGGTGCTGACGGGTGGCGGTTTTGCGCGTGGGGGCGGCCGTTGTGTTCTTGGGGCCGGTCTTTGTCGGGCCGGTCTTC
>DATLEI010000005.1:0-17608 GCA_035525375.1 Acidimicrobiales bacterium | reverse complement strand
GCGAGGAAGTCGAAGGGCGGGCCGGGGTTGTAGTTGATCCACCGTCGCGACGTCCGCAGCGAGTCGATAACGTCAGGAACCATTTGCGCACACTAACTGACGGCTCGGTCCCGCCCGCGGCCGACGACCCGTGCAGGGAGGCTTGATCTGGTGTCGAACAAGGCAGTCGTCGAGGCTCTGGTCTCGGCCATCGACCGGGGGGACGAAGCGGGCGTGCGGGCCGTTGTCGACGACGCCCTCGTCTCCCATGGCGCGCTGGGAGACGTGCACGGGCCGGACGGGTTCGTCGGGATCATGCTGCAGAACGTGCGCCGCGGGTTCCCCGACGCCCATGTCGAGCTCGCCGCGATGATCGAAGAGGGCGACCTGGTGTCGTTCCGCCTCGACGGCTCGGGCACGCACCTCGGCCCCTTCCTCGGTGTGGAGCCGTCGGGGAGGACCATTCGCATCCGCGGCATCCACCACGCCCGTCTCCGCGACGGGCGCATCGTCGAGCACTGGCAAGGGCCCGACATCCTGGCCATGCTCCTCGACATGGGACTGTTCCCGCCGCGACCTTCGGCCGAGCCCGGATAGCCCCCGGCAGCCCCCCGGCGCCTCGCGGAAGCGCTTCCGGCGCTCATGCGTCGGTTGGTCGTGCAGGTAGTCGTCGTAGGCGGACAGGTCGAGCAGGCCGTGGCCCGAGTAGCCGACAAGCTCCCGCCGGCGTCTGCCACATACGCTCGGCCCGGTAGCTACACCACGACTCGCCCGGCAGGCTTTGGCGACACGCTGGACACCGATCCGCTCGCCTAATGTTTGGAAGATCATGGCTCTCTACATCACCGGCGACGCTGAAGCCGACAAACTGCTTGAAGAGAACCCGCTGGCGCTCCTTACGGCCATGCTGCTCGACCAGCAGGTGCCCATGGAGTGGGCCTTCAGCGCGCCGTACCAGCTGAAGCAGCGGCTTGGCCGAGGGCTCGATTGCGCCGAGATCGCGGCCATGGATGAGGACGAGTTCAAGGGCTACTTCCTGGAGAAGCCGGCATTGCATCGCTATCCCGCGGCCATGGCTGAGCGCACCCACGCGCTCTGTCGTGACCTTGTCGAGCAGTACGACGGGAAGGCTGAAAACCTCTGGAACGGCGCGACCACCGGTGCCGAGCTGTTCGCACGGCTACGGGCCCTTCCCGGGTTCGGGGAGCAGAAGGCCCGCATCTTCCTCGCCCTCTTGGCCAAGCGCCTCGGCGTCAAGCCGCCCGGGTGGGAGGAGTTCGCCGGCGACTATGGCGCGCCGGGCTACTACTCGGTCGCCGACATCGATGGCCCCGGCGCGCTCGAGAAGGTGCGGGAGTACAAGCAGGCCAAGAAGGCAGCGGCAAAGCAGGCAGCGGCGAAGAAGGTCGGGGCGAAGAAGGCCAAAGCGGCGCCGTAACCTCAACTGCTATGGAGGTCATTGCGAATGGTGATCCCGTCGAGCTTGCCGATGGCTCGACTGTCGATGACCTGCTCGGCGCGCTCGGACTGGGGGGTCGGTGGGTGCTGGTCGAGAGGAACGGCGCGCCGGTTGAGCGGGCGGCCCTCGCTACGACGGTTCTCGCGTCCGGCGACAAGCTCGAGCTCGTACGCGCCGTGGCCGGAGGGTGATCAAACCCAGCCTTGCTGGCCGCTGCCTGTACTTGTGCACGCCTGATCGCCCCGATCTCGGTCAGTTTCTGGAGGCATGCATCTTGGGTGGCGTCGATGTCGTGCAGCTGCGGGAGAAGCATCTGGAGGCGCGTACCCTACTCGAACGAGCGATCCTTGCTGCCGCTGTCTGCCGGGAGAACGGCGTGCCATTCATCCTCAATGACCGACCAGATCTGGCCCTCGCCGCCGGCGCCGATGGGGTGCATGTCGGTCAAGACGACGTGGCCCCGGCGGTGGCGCGCCAAATCCTCGGCTTCGACGCCATCGTCGGCTTGTCGACACACGGCGCGACCGACCTGGTGGAGTCCAAGGACGAGTTGGTCGACTACATCTCCGCCGGGCCGGTGGAGCCAACTCCCACCAAGCCAGGGCGCGCCGGAACCGGGCTCGACTACATCCGCCTCGTTGCCGAGAGCGAGACCCGGCCGTGGTTCGTCACCGGTGGTGTCACTCCGGAGACAGTGCCGGCACTAGCCGCGGCCGGCGCGCGCCGGTTCGTGGTCGTGCGCTGGCTGACCGGGGCCGCCGACCCCGGCGCGGCGGCGCGTGCGTTGCGAGAAGCCATCGACAGCACCTGAACCCGGCGGCACCCTGTTCCTGCGTGCAGCACGCTGGTTTCCGGCGCGGATCACACGCAGGTTCGCTGGCGTTCCATCCAGCCCAGAAGTACGGCTATGACCCGGGGGTCATGGCGCAGCCGGTGACCGGCCTGGTTCAGGACGTGCAGCTCGGCGCTGCCACCGGCGGCGCCGGCCAGCGCGTGGGCATCGCCGACCGGGACAGTCTCGTCGTCGGAGCCATGCAGCAGGAGGATGGGACGGGGCGGGATCTTCCCGATCACATTGACCGGACGGATCTCCCGCAGCTCGCGCGCCCACGCCTCGACATCGGCCGGAAATGCAGGATCGGAGATGACGCCGACCTCGCGGGCGTAGGCGAGCGATCCGGCCGGTTCGGACGCCCAGTCCGAGAAGTCTGCCGGCGCGGCGAGGGCGGCGACGCCGTGGACTCGCTCGTCCTCGGCCGCAGCGCAGATCGACAACGCGCCGCCGGTGCTTGAACCCGCCAGCCAGACACCAGAGACGTCGTCTTGGCCCAGCAGGTGATCGACGGCTGACTGCAGATCCTCTAGCCATCCAGACAAGGAAAATTGACCCTTTGACGCGCCGGTGCCGCGGAAGTTGAAGGTCAGCACCGCCCACCCACTTTCGGAGGAGAGACGGTCACCCAGCTCGGGGTAGGTCTGACCCGACGATGCCGCTCCTCCTGGCCCGGCGGGGAAGCCGTGGCACAAGACGAGCCCGGGTACCGGTTGGCCCTTCGACACGGCTGGCGGGCGGCTGAGGTGGGCGCCGAGGGCCACCCCTCTCGATTCGATCCTGCTGTCCACCTCGTTACCTCCATCCCGCCGACGAATGGCCGCCGGGCGCGCCGAGGGGGCGCACGGGCGCGCCCCCTCGTCGATAGATGCTGGAAAAAAGACCCGAGACAAACGAACAACACCGGGGGGGACCAACTCCCGGCCGTGTCACGGGCGGTGACTGGTGAGATTCGCCAGCCCGGTCCAGCTAGGTGCTAGCTGACAGCCACCTCCGAGGTCCCATCAAAACATTCGCTCAGGTGGACCACCTCCTTTCTCCGGTGTCGATATGAAAGCACAAACCACGGAGTTACTGCATGGCATTTCACAGACTTTTTAGTTCTCCTCGGGGGAGCCCTCATCCGCGTCGGCGACCGGGTCGACCGCGCCGATCTGTTCGAGGTAGGTCATCTGGGCGTCGAGAACTGCGTGGACCTGTTCGGGCGTGTAGGGCGAACCCTTCGCTTCTGCCTGTTTCAGCACGAAGTCGACCGTTTCCGCGCCACTAACGACGACTTGGTTCTCGGGCCGGGCGCTGTTCCCGTTGGTCGAGACACCCTTGATGCGGAAGTACTCGAGGTGCCAGTTCAGGATCTGGCGCACGTCATCGGGCGACAGCACCGCAGCGACGTCGTCGTTGACGTGGTCACAGACCCAGTTGACCGCGTCTTCGAACTCGAACACGCGTCCTGGTGGCTTGGCGGCGAGCCGGCGCGCCTCGCGCCCGATCACGACTGCAGCGATGGCGAAGACAGCGGCGGCGGCAAGAATGCCGAGGAGGAGTCCCACAGAATGACGCTAGGCCACAACTTGGCGGCGGGTTTCTCAGAGGCCCAGGTGGCCGGCCAGCCGCGTCCTGTGGAACATCGGGTCGCCGAAGAGGAGCTCTGATGACTTGGCTCGCTTGAGGAAGAGGTGGGCATCGTGATCCCAGGTGCAGCCCTTGGCTCCCTGTAGCTGCACATTGGCTGCTGCCACGGCAAGGTAGGCATCCGAGCACGAGGCTTTCGCCAGCGATGCCGCAAGGGGCAATTCCGCACTCGAATCAGTGCTCGCGATCCCGCTGGCATACGCCAGTGCGGAACGGGCCGACTCCAGGGCGACGAGCATGTCGGCGCACGCGTGCTTCACGGCCTGGAACCCGCCGATGGCACGACCGAACTGCACCCGTCCTTTGGCTTGTGCAACTGCCATCTCGAGGCAGCGCTGCGTGCCGCCGACCTGTTCGGCGGCGAGAGCGATCACGGTGAGGTCGAGCCCGCGCGACAGGGCGACCCATCCGCCGCCTTTGCGGCCGACGAGCCGGGCGCGGGTGCCGGCTAGTTCGATGCGCGCCAGCCGGCGCGTCTGGTCCATCGTCGGAAGGTCGCGCCGGGTAAGGCCAGTGGCGTCTCCATCGACCTCGAACAGGCTGATCCCATCACCCATCCGTGCCGCAACGATGAACACGTCGGCGGCGTGCCCGTCGATGACGAAGCTCTTCTGACCGTTGAGGAACCAGTTGTCGCCGCGGCGCGCCGCCGTCGTCATGACACCTGCGTCGTCCCATCGGCCGTTGTCCTCGGTGTAGGCCACGGTGACGACGGTGTCGCCAGAAGCGATACGGGGGAAAAGCTCGGACTTCAACTGCTCGTCGCCCGATGCCATGACCGTGTTCATGGCCAACGCGACGGTGGAGAGAAGGGGGGAGCACAACAGCGCGTGGCCTGACTCTTCGAAGACGATGAGTAGGTCGCGGTAGCTGCGACCCCCACCGCCGTAGCGGGTCGGGACGTGCATACCGAGCACGCCCAGGTCGCTCGACAACCGCTTCCAGACGTTGCGGTCGAAGCCGTCAGTCGACTCCATTGCCCGGCGCGTCTCGGCCGTGGGCGACGCTTCCGTCAGGAAGGCCCGTAGCGAGGATCGAAGGTCGCCTCGGGGGGCATACTCACTCACAAGCCACAGTCTCCTGCAGACGGAGCCCTACGTGCCGAATCAAGCCGAGGAAGTGCACTACGTGGATGCGCGCGCCCAGATCACGAAGGTGGTCGTGGGGTCGATGGACAACAACGTTTTTGTCGTGCGTTGCCACACGAGCGGCGAGGCACTGCTGGTAGATGCTGCCAATGAACCGGAAGTTCTCCTCGACCTGGCTGAACGCCTCGGGGTGAAGCAGGTCGTGCAGACACACGGGCACGGGGACCACATCCAGGCCATTCCAGCGATGCGCGCCGCCGGTTACCGCGTCGCAGTCAATCCTGAGGACGCAAGCATGCTGCCGGCCTACGACGACCTCTTGGATGACGATCAGATGTTCGAGGTCGGGGAGTTGAGAGTGCGAGCGATGCACACTCCGGGCCACACCTGGGGCTCGATGTGCTTCGCGGTCGAAGGCTCTCCGGTAGTGCTGTCGGGAGACACGTTGTTTCCCGGTGGACCGGGCGCGACACGGTTCGTGCACAGCAACTTCGACAGGATCATGGAGTCCGTGGATCGCCTTATGGAGTTTCCGGATGAGACGCGAGTGCTGCCCGGCCACGGCGCGAGCACAACGATTGGGGCGGAACGCCCACACGTAGAGGAGTGGCGCGCGCGAGGCTGGTAGTTAGGGCACGGACCGCATGACGTCGAGATCGACGTCACCCGAGATTCCGTCCACGCTGGCATGCCTGTGAACTTGCCAGATCACCCACTGCTTGATGTCGGGTCGACGCAGGAACCGCCGGTGCCACAGTGGCCGGTGCGCCCGCTCACTAACCGGGTCGGGATGTGGGTCAGGGCTACGCGGTCAGTGGGCGGCGGGGCTCGCGTACCCACTCGACGTCATCGGCGAGCCCGGAGACCTTCACCTCGCTGTTGTCGACTTCGACAGTGACTCGCGCACCGGCTAGCGGGATCCTGTCGATCCTTAGGTAGTTGATGCCTTCGGGGAGGATCGGACTGATCCACACCTTGCCGTGGGGAACCCACGGGTCGAGGCGCAGGATCGTTCGCAGGAACATCAACGGCGAGGCCGCCGCCCAGGCCTGGGGTGAGCACGACGATGGGTAGGCGACGGGGAAGCCGACCTCGCCTCGGCCGAGACCACCGAAGAGTTCGGGCAGGCGATGCCCCTGGCTGGTGGCGGCGTCGAACATGGCCATGATCACCCGATGTGCCGGCTCGACGAAGCCGTAGCGCATGAGCCCGGCGGCAATGATGGCGTTGTCGTGGGGCCACACGGATCCGCAGTGGTAGCTGATCGGGTTGTAGCCGGCCATCGACTGCGCCAGGGTGCGGATGCCCCAGCCGCTGAACAGGTCGTCGGACATGAGGCGCTCGGCGACGAGCGGCGCCTTTTCCTCATCGACGATGCCGGTCCAGAGACAGTGGCCCATGTTCGACGCTAGGGCGTCGAGCGGCTGCTTGTCGGCGTCGAGGCCCATGGCGTACCAGCCCTTGTCGTCGAGCCAGAAGTCGCGGTTGAACGACGCCTTGAGGTCGGCGGCCTTTTGCCGAAAGCGCGCTGCGGTGGCTTCATCGCGCGCCTCGTCGGCGAAGTGGGCGCGCGCCAGGTACGCGCCGTAGACATAGCCCTGTACTTCGCACAGTGCGATCGGTGCTCGTCCGACCCGGCCGTCGGCGTATCGGACGCCGTCCCACGAGTCCTTCCAGCCCTGGTTCACCAGGCCGCGGTCCGACGCCCGCTGATACTCGACGTAACCGTCGCCGTCCTTATCGCCGAACTCCTCGATCCACCCCATGGCGGCATCGGCCGAGGGCATGAGGCTGTCGACCACGTCGCGCGCCAGGCCCCAACGTCGAAGCTCGCCGAGAAGCATGACGAACAGTGGGGTGGCGTCCACCGAGCCGTAGTAGACGTGGCCGCCGCCAAGCGACAGGGACGGCGCTTCGCCGAAGCGCATTTCGTGGAGGATCCGGCCCGGCTCCTCGTCGTTGCGAGCATCGACCTTCACGCCCTGGAAGCGGGCGAGGGTTTGGAGCACGCCGAGGGCGAGGTCAGGATCGACGAGAAGTGCCATCCACGACGTGAGCAGCGAGTCGCGCCCGAAGAGTGTCATGAACCACGGCGCGCCCGCGGCGATGACCGTGCGATCCGGGAAGTCGGGATCGAAGATGCGCAGGGCACCGAGGTCTTCGGCACTGCGCACGACCACGGCGCGCACCGCCTCGACGTCGGTGCCGACGAGCGGCACGCCGGCGCGCCACTTGTCGAGCCGGGCGTGGGGCGTGGCCTCTTCCACCGGTTGGCCGCAGAGGTACCGAGGCTCGATCTCGTCGTCCTCAATGACCGGGGAGAGCTGCAGGCACGTCGACCAGCTGCCGCGCGCCGGAACGACGAGTTCGAACTTCGCGACGTTCGACGCCCACTTCGCGGTTTCGCCCATCGAAACCCGGGCGCCCTTGCGCACTGCGCCCTTCTGGTAGCGGAAGAGGGTGCCGTCCTTGGAGGGCTGCATGGTCACGTCGCCTTCGGGCTTGACCCGGCCCTCCTTGACCCGGAACAGGTCGGCGAAGTCGGCGTTCATGCGTAGTTCGACAGTGCAGTACGCCGGTTCCTCGCCGTAGTTGAAGATTGAGATGTCTTCGCGCATGCCCCGACCGACATAGCGGTGGCGGAAGATCACGAGGGTGCTGTCGGCCTTGCCGGCTTGAGGGCGGGTGCGAGAGACAAAGGTGGCCGAGAATGGCGTCGTGCTGTCGGCTGCGAGCGGCTCAGGGCGCTGTTCATTTACGCGCAGCTCGAGGCGCGAGAGGAAACGCGTGTCGCGGAAGAAGAGGCCCTGCGGCGAATCGGGGACGATGTCGCCACTGCGGCCGGAGATGCAGAACGCCGAACCTTCGACGAGCGTGACGGATCCCCCGGGGGGCCCGAGGGACGGGCTCATGCCTGCGAAGGTCCACGGGTCTGACATCGGCCGGGAGCGTAGTGGAGCGGCGCGCGTGTGGTCACCGAGGCGTGAACTACGTGACAGGCACTTCGACGGGCGCAGGTTGGACTTTGGTGGCGCGCCGGCGCGCCCAGGCCTCGGCGACAAAGATGCCGACCGCGCCGGTCGCGACCCCGGCGACGGCGTCGAGGAGATAGTGATTCGCGGTCGCCATGATGACGACGCTGGTTGCGACAAAATGAAGGGCCACGAGCACCCGTGCGCCCCAGCTCCGCCAGATGATCCAGGCGGCGAAGACACACCAAAGCGCCCAGGCGACATGCAGGGAGGGCATGGCGGCGAACTCGTTGGCGTGGGCGGCGATCGTCGCATTCTGGGTGGCACTGCCGAAGGAGTGGGTGACCACACCAATGTCGACATAACCAACTGCCGTCAGCATTCTGGGCGGCGCAACTGGGTAGAGCCAGTAGACGATCAGCCCGATCGCATTCATGACGATGAGAGCGTTTCGCAGCATGCGGAATTGGCCCGGATGCCTCCAGTAGGCCCATCCGAGAATCCCGAGCGTGACGACGAAGTGGGCAAGGTTGTAGTAGTCGGCGAGGACACGGCCGATGCCCTGGTGGGCGATGAGTATTTCGTTGAGCACGAGCTCCGGGTTGATATGCAGGCGCTCTTCGAACCGCAGAATCGCGGTTCCGTTGGCGAGCGCTGCCGCTCGCCGCAGCGGCGAGAGGTTGGCGATGTAGTCGTAGATCCACAACCCCGCCACGATCAGGGCGATCTGTGTCCACCAGGCCGGCCGCTCGACGCGGTCGACGTCGGCGGGTGTGGTCACCACAACCAACGTACCGGCGCGACCGCGATGTCGGCGGCCGGTTACGACCAGCAGTTGGGTATTTCCACTACCAACGTAGTGGTAATACACTGGTGCAGATGAGTACGCCTCTTTTCGAGATCGAGGGGCTGCACGTGTCGGTGGCCGGCACCAAAATCCTCAAGGGTGTTGACCTGACCGTGCGCGCCGGCGAGGTGCATGCGCTGATGGGTCCCAACGGCTCCGGTAAATCGACACTCGCCAACACGCTGCTGGCCCATCCCGACTACCAGGTCACTTCTGGCACCGTGCGCTTCCGGGGCGAGGACATCACCAGCTGGGCTACCGACGTGCGGGGCAAGGCCGGCATCTTTCTCGCGTTCCAGTACCCCGAGGAAATCCCGGGTGTGTCGGTCCGACAGTTCTTGCGCCAGGCACTCGGAGCCCGCAAAGGCATTGACGATCTCTCTGTGCTTGAAGTCCAGCTGGCGCTCAACGAGTGGATGGGTCGTCTCGGCATCGACCCGCTTTTCGGCGACCGCTACCTCAACGAAGGGTTTTCGGGCGGAGAGAAGAAGCGCAACGAAGTTCTGCAAATGGCCATCCTCGAACCCGAGTTCGCAGTGCTCGACGAGACCGACTCAGGACTCGACATCGACGCCCTGAAGGTCGTCGCTCATGGAGTACAGGAGGTGCGCTCCGACCGGCCCGATCTCGGTGTACTGCTGATCACCCACTACCAACGAATCCTCCGCTATCTCGAACCCGACATCGTCCACATCCTCGTAGACGGTCGCATCGTCAAGAGCGGCGGCCCTGACCTCGCCCAGCAACTCGAGAAGGAGGGATACGACGCATGGCGCCCGAGCGGCCCTCGGAGCCGATGACGGCGGTCGCAACACCGATCGATGGGGCGACGGTGAAGAAGGACTTCCCCATTTTCCGGCGCGACACGCCGCTCGTCTATCTCGACTCGGCCGCGACCTCACAGAAGCCCCAGGCGATGCTCGACGCCATGGAGCGCTACTACGAGTCGACGAACGCCAACGTGCACCGGGGCGTGTATGCCATCGCCGAGGAGGCGACGGCAGAGTACGAGGGGGTTCGACGGAAGGTCGCCCGCTTCATCGGCGCGCCGTCTGAGCGCTCGGTCGTGTTCACCAAGAACACAACCGAGGCCGTCAACCTGGTCGCACACTCCTGGGCCCGTACCCACCTGCGCGCCGGCGACGCCGTCCTCCTCACTGAGATGGAGCACCACGCCAACATCGTTCCCTGGCTCATGCTGCGTGAAGAGCGGGGGATCGAGCTGCGCTACGTCCCGATCGGCGACGACGGCAAGCTCATCCTCGACGATCTCGATGAGCTCCTCGACGGCGTCTCGTTGTTCGGCTTCACCGCCATGTCCAATGTGCTCGGCACCCTTAACCCCGTCCGGCACCTTTGCGACGCTGCGCATGCTGCTGGCGCGGTCGTCCTTGTCGACGGCGCGCAATACGTGCCTCACCTCACCACCGACGTTTCCGAGCTCGGCTGCGACTTCTTGGCCTTCTCTGGCCACAAGATGTGCGGACCCACAGGCATCGGCGTGCTGTGGGCCCGTGAGGAGTTGCTCGACGCGATGCCAGCCTTCCTGGGCGGCGGTGAGATGATCCGAGACGTGCGTCTCGACGGATGGCTGCCCAACGACATCCCGTGGAAGTTCGAGGCGGGTACGCCGCCGATTGCGGAAGCGGTCGGGCTCGGCGCGGCCATCGACTATCTCAAGGGGCTGGGAATGCCCGCGGTGCGCGAGCACGAGATGGCACTCACCGAGTATGCGCTCCGGTCGCTGCAGGAGCGCCACGGCGATGACATCCGGATCTTCGGGCCGCCGGTGGCGAGCGACCGCGGCGGCGTGATCTCCTTCGACTACAAGGGCATCCATCCCCACGATGTCTCCCAAGTGCTCGACCAGGCTGGCATCTGCGTGCGCGCCGGACACCATTGCGCCAAGCCGCTGATGCGCCGTCTGGGTGTAGGGGCTACGGCGAGAGCGTCGTTCTACGTCTACAACGACCCGTCCGATGTCGATGCCCTGAGCGAGTCGCTCGGCGCCGCCTCCGACCTCTTCCTGCCGGCCTAGCGCCGCCGAGTCCTCAGATGTCAGGCCTCGAAGACCTCTACCGGGAGATCATCCTCGACCACTACCGCAACCCGCGGAACCGGGGCGAGCTCCCCAGCCCGCCCGCTCGCAGGGCCGAGGGGTTCAATCCGCTGTGCGGTGACGAGGTCGTCGTCTACCTCGACCTTGACGAGGACGGCATCGTGCGTGACGTCAAGATCGATGGGCAAGGGTGTTCCATCAGCCAGTCGTCGGCATCGATGATGTCGGCGGCGGTGAAGGGAAAGACGGTGTCCGAAGCTCGAGAACTCATCCGGGCCTTCAAAGCGATGATGTCAATTCACGAACACAGGCTCGACGGCGACGGCACGGAGGTCGTGGAGGTCGTCGCTCCTGATCCGACCGTGGAGCTCGGCGACCTCGGCGCATTGCGGGGCGTGGTCAAGTTCCCCGTCCGTATCAAGTGCGCCACGCTCTCGTGGAACACTCTCGCCCAGGTTCTCGATGAAGCGGCGGCTGGGCCCGAGCGGCCCTCAGAGCGGGAGGCTGGCTGAAGGATGCGAGTGCGATTGAGCTGGGTGGCAGCGGTCCTCGCTTTCGGTGTTGTCTTTTCTGGGTGCAGTGGTGGTGATGATTCCCCATCGAAGCCGGCCGCGGCCAAGAACAGCAGCTCCACCACGGCAAAGGTGAACAACGCGGCGTTGCCGCCCAACGTTCCTCGAAGCGACCAGCTGTGCGCGCTCACGAGCACGCTGGCCGACAAGTTCAAGGGGGCCAAGAAGCCAGAGGCGCCGGCCGAGCTGGTGCCCTACATCCGTGATCTCAACGGGTATTTGCAGCAGGCCGCAGCTGTCGCGCCGCCCGTGTTGGTGCCCGACATTCAAAAGCTGGCCGAGTTCTACGCGCCGCTGGCCGACCAGATCGAGTCGGGGAACGCCGCTGCGCTCGCCAATCGCCCACAGCAGCTCGGCGATCTCGCCGGGGCATCGAATCGCCTCAGGGAGTATTTCTCCAAGATCTGCGGGGTGGACGACACGGTGTTCAATCTCTAAGGGTTCAATCTCTCGTGGACGGCGACCGCATCCGCTCACTTCTCGCCTCCGGGGATCCCGTGCTCATGCCCGGCGTGTGGGACGCCCTCTCGGCGCGCATGGCGGCGCGCGCCGGGTTCGAGGTCTGCTTTCTCTCCGGGTATGCCACGTCGGCGGCACTGCTCGGCCTTCCTGACTTCGGATACCTGACCCAGGCCGAGATGGCGGAGGTGGCCCGACGCGTCTGTGGTTCGATTCCTGAGGCCGCGGTGATCGTCGATGCCGACACCGGCCATGGCAACGCACTCAACACGATCCGCACAGTGGAGTTGTTCGAGGGTGCCGGCGGCGCGGGCATCTTTCTCGAAGACCAGGTGTGGCCGAAGAAGTGCGGGCATATGGCGGGCAAGCGGGTCGTGCCCCGGGAGGACTGGCTGGCCAAGCTGAGGGCGGCCGTCGAGAGTGGCGACAAGCTCTTCGTCGTCGCTCGCACCGACGCGCGCGCCGCGGTGGACCTGGAGGAAGCCTGCGAGCGGGCGCGCATGGCGATCGACCTGGGTGTTGACGCCATCTTCGTGGAGGCGCCCGAGTCCACCGAGGAGATGGAGGCGATCACCAAAGCGACTCCAGGGATCATCCGGGTAGCCAACATGATCGAGGCCGGCCGCACGCCGTTGCTCACGCCGAGCGAATTGCACGACCTCGGGTTCGACCTCATCGTCTCCCCGTTGACTGGACTTTTCGCCCTGGCCTGCGCCCTGGAGGAGGCCTACGGAGTGTTACGCGACGAGGGTTCCCTGCGCGACCGGATGGAGCTTCTCACCACGTTCGACAGTTTCAACGCCGTCGTCGGACTCGACAGCCACTACGAGCTCGAATCCCGCTACGCCGCTCCCGACACTTGACCGAGGAGCCTCGCCGGCGCGCCCGCATTCTGTCGTTTTCCTCGCTGCGCCCGTTGCGGCGCCGCGACTTCGCTCTCATTTGGAGTGCGGCTCTCGTCTCCAATATCGGCTCGTGGATGCAGACCATCGCAGTCGGCGTTCTCGTCACCGAACTGACCGGCCAGGCGTCGTGGACGGGACTGGTCGCCGCCGCCGCGTTCGTGCCCATCGGCTTCCTCTCGCCCGTCGGCGGCGCGATGGCCGACCGGGTCAACCGGAAGCGATGGTTGCTGGGAACGACGATCGGCGAGACGCTGTTCGCCACCCTTCTGGCCGCCCTGGCCGCCACCGGGAACGCAAGTCCTGCAGCCGTCACGTCCATCGTGCTCGGCGCGGGAATGATGACCGCTCTCGGCTTCCCCGCGTACCAGGCGATCCTTCCCGATCTCGTCGACCGAGAGGATCTGCTCGGCGCGATCTCCCTCTCATCGGCGCAGTTCAACCTCGGGCGCGTCGTCGGGCCTGCGCTGGCCGGGCTCGTGCTGGCCTTCGGCTCGTACACCCTCGCCTTTGCCATCAACGCGGCGTCGTATGGGGCGGTGATCATCGCTTTGGTGCTTGTGCGGCTTCCGCAGAACCCGCCCGACGACGAGGGCGGCACCGTCCTGCGCCGCATCATGACCGGCGTACGGGCCGCCCTCGCCGAGCCCGGGTGCCGGTTGGCCATCGCGACCATTGGGGTGGCCGGCCTCTTGTTGTCGCCGTTCATCGCCCTCATCCCCGCGGTGGCGTTCAAGCTGTTCGGCCACGCGGGCGAGGGCACCTCGATTCTCGTGACTGCTCAGGGCGTGGGCGCGGTCGTCGGTGCGCTCGCACTGACGCCCCTGGCCCGCCGGTTCGGGCGCCGGCGCGTACTCATTGCGAACCTGTTCGTACTCCCGTTCCTCCTGATCGGGTATGCCCTCGCGCCGAACCTGGCCGTCGCGACTGTCGCGCTGGCGTTCGTCGGCGCGGGCTACATCGGGATCCTCTCGGGCCTCTCGACCGTCGTGCAACTTCGAGCGCCCAACGTCTTTCGGGCCCGGATCCTCAGCTTCTACATGGTGGCCCTTGGCACGATCTACCCGCTCGGCGCGGTGGTGCAGGGAGCCCTGGGGGACTGGGTCGGGCTGCGGGTCGTGACGACCAGCTGCGCGCTCCTGTTTCTCATCGTCGTTGCCGCGCTGAAGTTCGGCTGGCCGAGCTTGGCCGACGCGCTGGACGATCCCTTTGACTCGGGAGATGCCGACCCGACCGGGTCAGTGTCGGTTGCGGCTGCCTCAGCCGGGCCGGAAGTGGGGCAGGCCGTCGGACTCGTCGGAGATGGCGGGGAGCCCAAATGATGCAGCCACTTGGTTCCACCGGCTGCGGTCCCAACTGGCGACGGCGTCTTCAACGATGCCGTCTGTGCCGACTACTACGAGGGACGGCACGCTCGACACGCCGTACGCGCTCGAGACGGCGAACGGTGGGGGTTCGCTGAGCGTGGGTAGGTCTTGGCCGTGCCTCGTGGCGTACTTCTGCAGCGCGGGAACAGGATCCTCGCCGACCCCGACAACCCGCACGCCCGCCCTGGCAAGGGCAGTCAACTTGGGGGCGACCATCTGGCAGACCGGGCAGGTCGTCTTGAAGAATGCGAGCACGGTTCGCCCTGCCAACCAGGGATCCGAAACCGCGGCGCCGGTCTCGGCGTCAGCGAGGGAGAAGGAGGGCGCCTTGTCGCCGGGGGCCAGCATCGGCGCGATGCTACGTGTGTGGGCCGGGCAGACTTGACTATCAAACGCGGTGTCGCGTGGGCTCTCGTCGGCGCAGTCGTGGTTCTCGGACTCGCGGCGTGTTCGACCCCCAGCGGCGAGGAACATGCCGCCGCCCTGATCGCCACGCCCCAAGCCGTCGACCCGACTGTGACGTCGAGCCCGACGGTCGACACCACGACGCCGGCAGTGCGGGAGGCGCCTGCCGTGGCGCCAGATACCACTCTTCCGCCGCCCCCACCGCCAGGTCTCGGCGACGGCGATCAGGGCCCGGGCGTAGCTGCGCTGGAGCAGCGGCTCGACGCGCTGCGCTACGAGGTCGGCACCGTCGACGACGTCTTCGACGGCGACACCGAACATGGGGTCATGGCGTTCCAGAAGGCGAACGGCCTCGAGCGCACAGGTCGGGCGACCGGTGACGTGGTGACCGCCCTCGGTACGGCCAAGTCACCGGCCTCACTTGTTCCTGACGGTGGCGCAGGACGGGTCGAGGTCGACCTCAACCGCCAGGTGCTCTTTCTCTACGAGGCCGGTTCGCTGTACAAGGTGCTGTCCATCTCCAGTGGGTCAGGCGAGCGGTTCTGTTCGCAGGGGTACTGCCGGAACGCGGTCACCCCACAAGGGTCCTTCGCCATCTACGAGCAGCGCCACGGTTGGGAGAAGAGCCCTCTGGGTCGTCTCTACAACTCCCAGTACTTCGAAGGCGGCTACGCAATCCACGGTTCGACCTCCGTGCCGGCTGAGCCCGCCTCCCACGGATGCATTCGGATCCCCATGAATGCGGCGGAGTGGTTTCCCGACCACGTCACGGTTGGAACGCCGGTGTATGTAATGGGCGACGAGGGTACGCCTGCCCCCCGGGCGCCCCAGCCCCCGGCTGCTCCTGCATCATCCACGCCGTCGCCGGAGCCCACCGTTTCAGCGGGGCCGGCATCACCACCGCCCCTCGTCTGGGTGCCACCGGTCACGGCCGCGCCGGCACCGACGACCACGACGACGCGCCCGCTCCTCGGTCTGTTCGGCTCCCCGCAACGCTGAAGCCGGCGCGCGGGGGAGAGGCGTGTCGTTGACAATCGGGCCGCCGTCATCAACTATTGCGTCTTCTGTCTCTCAAAGGTGAGGTGGCGCGGTGCGAAGGATCGGCTTTGTCCTAGTCCTGGTGGCGTTGCTGGCGGCGGCGTGCAGCAGTGACGACAAGAAGACAACGAGTTCGAGCGGACGAACCACTGTGAAGGTCTCGGTCGACAACAAAGCGGCGTTCGCTGCGTCCTTCCTGGCGTACTTCCCCAACGAGGTGAAGGTGCACCCCGGCGACGCAGTCCAGTTTGCGAGTGTTTTCACAGGCGAGCCGCACACCGTCACGTTGGGCACTCTGGCGAATGACGGTCTCGAGGCCGCCGAGCCGCAAATGCAGAACCCCGACTTCGACCCGTCGTCGATTCCGCAGCTCGCGGCGATACCCAGCATGTTCGCCGATGACCCCAACGCCGACCTGAACCAGTCCGCGGCCCAACCCTGCTTCCTCGCCACCGGCAATCCGCCAGGGCCGGGCGAGACGCCGTGTCCCAAGGCCGTCCAGCCGGAGTTCAATGGGAAGCAGAGCGTGTTCAGCAGCGGGTTCCTGCCGAACGGTGAGGTGTTCGATGTGAAGCTTTCCAAGGACATCGCACCGGGCACCTACCGGTATTTCTGTGAGGTTCACAGCATCGGGATGCAGGGCAAGATCACCGTGGTCCCTGCCGGCGACACAGTTCCCACCGAGGCTGAAAACAAGGCTGCGGCGGACGCCGAGTTGCAGAGGACGGTTTCAGCGTTGCAGCCGGGAGTCGACGCTTCCAAGACGGCACCTCCCGACAAGGCCGAGGCGGGTGTCGTGAGCGAGGAGGCGCAGGAGGCCTCCGGCAACGTCTTCGGCCCCGCGACGGCGTCCATTCCTGTCAACGGTTCCGTTACCTGGACCTTCCTCGGCGCCCACACGATCAGCTTCAACCCTCCCGAAGACGCCAAGGTCTTCATCGCCAAAGCACCGGACGGCGCCGTGCACCTGAATCCGAAGAGCTTCATGCCGGCCGGAGGTGGCGTCGAAAAGCCGCAGCCACCGGGTGGCGAAGGGCCTCCGGGAGAATCGTCGAGCACGACGAGCGGACCTAGTACGACAACGGGAGCCACGACGACTACAGGAGGTGCACCTCCGCCTCCGACCGAGATCGACGGTGGGTCATATGGTGGCACCGGCTACTACAGCACGGGCGTCTACGACTCGTTCCCTCCCGACTTGTTCTCGTACACGTTGAAGTTCACCAAGGCGGGCACCTACTCCTACGTCTGCCTCATCCACACCGGGATGGAGGGCACGGTAAAGGTCGGCTGACCACCTGGCCGCCCGTGCAAGGCGCTCCATCCTCGGCGTACTCGGCGCAGTTGCCGTCGTCGCGGCCCTCTTGGCGCCGGTCGAGTCGATCGCGATCGGCGCGGAGGCCCCGGTCGCGCCTGCGCCCGGATCTCGCCTGAGGGGCCCGACAGCTCACGAGGCGGCCGAGGGATTCGTCCTCGCCGCCTCCTCGAAGGAAACGACGTCGACCGGGCCCCGGTGCGCGCAGGGCGCGCCGGTGCGGCGCTATGACGTTGTCGCCATTGACGTCGACATCACCGTGAATCGATTCGGTGACCATGATCCGCGCGGAAAGATGTACGTGCTCGAGGCTGACGTGCCTCGGGTGCGGGCCGAGGAGGCGCAGAACGCGCGAGCCCGGGGAGGGCAGGGCTCGAGCGGCCCTCTGAGCGGGACGTCGGAGCAGACGGCGGTTACTACCGGCCTGCAGGGTGACGCCATCCAGCCTCTCACGCTTCGGGTGCGTCCCGGCGAGTGTCTTCGCGTCCGCCTGCGCAACGACCTAAAGGAAGGCAAACCCGTCAGTCTGCATCTGCACGGTTCCAGCCTTTCGGTGGCGGGCCGGGGTCCGGCGATTGCGACCAACCCTGAAGCGGTCGCCCGGCCCGGCCGCGATGTCGCCTACGAGTGGATGGCCGGCAGCGACGAGCCCGAGGCCACCCACGAGTTCCACAGCCACGGC
>DATLEI010000079.1:0-31451 GCA_035525375.1 Acidimicrobiales bacterium | reverse complement strand
TTGGAGCCCGGCGGCGTATGGCGGAAAATGCGCCGATTCGACCTACGGATCAGAAGGTTGGGGGTTCGATTCCCTCCGAGCGCGCCACTCTGCCGTACATCTCGCCGCCGCTGATCGGGGCCGGGCGGATTACGTTGTCGTCCACATCTAGCCAGCGTGGAGGCAACGATGGGTTTGGGAACACGAAGGGCCGTTGCGGGCGTGGCGGCCGCAGCGATATTGGTGATGGCATCGTGCGAAGCGTCGAACGACGGATCCCAGCCGACAGCAACAACGCAGCCACAGCCGGCGTACGCGGCCAAGCTCCAGACGCAGGTCCTCGATCTCATGAAGGCCGACGCCATCCCGGGCGTCATCGTGCTGGTCAAATCTCCCAAGGGCGACTGGTCGGCCACCTTCGGAACTGCTGAGATCGGCAAGACGGTGCCGATGAAGATCGACGACTACTTCCGCATCGGCAGTAACACCAAGCCCATGACCGTGACGCTGATTCTCCAGTTGGTACAAGAAGGCAAGCTGAGTCTCGACGACCCCATCAGCAAGTACCGGCCCGACGTCCCCAACGGCGAGAACATCACCATCGCCCAGCTGGCCAAGATGCGGTCCGGGCTCTACGCCTACACGTCCGACCCTGAGTTCAATGCGACGATCGACCGCGAGCCGCGGAAGGCCTGGACCCCGGACGAGCTCCTGGCCATCGCCTTCAAGCATCCGCCCGACTTCGCGCCGGGCGAGCACTTCGAGTACAGCAACACCAACACCGTCCTGCTCGGGACGGTGATCGAGAAGCTCACCGGGATGTCGGTACCCGAAGCGTTTCAGAAGCGGATCTTTGAGCCCCTCAAGGTGACTCATTCCCTGTTCCCGGAGAGCACGGACTCGAGGATCCCCGATCCCCACCCGCAGGGTTACCAGTTCGGCACGAACGCTGAGACTCTCGACACCTATGCCCTTCCGCCGGCCCAGTTGCCAGCCGCTCTCGACGGATCGCTGAAGCCGATCAACTTCACCGACGCCAACCCGTCCTTCTCATGGACGGCCGGGGCTGCCATCTCAACTGCTGACGATCTCGCCGTGTTCGTGAAAGCGCTCGCCGACGGCAGCCTGCTCGACGAGAAGACGCAGAAGGTTCGACTCGACAGCGTCGAGGCGGTCAGCCCCGGGCGACCGAATGGCCTCGGGTACGGCTTGGGCATGGTCGCCTTCGGGCCCACGATCTTCGGCCACGACGGGCAGATCCCCGGCTACTCGAGCTTCATGGCCGCTGACGCCACCAGAGACACGACGATCATCGTGGCCGCGAACCTGGCGGCGTCACCGGGCAACGGCGCCAACGCGGCGACGGAGTTGGCCAAGCTGTTTCTCGTGGAGCTCCTCGGCTGGACTCCCCCCGGCGCGCCTCCGGCCGCCACCGGCACCACCACGACCACGGGCTGACCCGTGTCGGGTTGCTGAAGGCTCTCAGAGCTGCTGCCTGTCGAGACCCTCTTGGTGCCGGGGCGTCAGGCGAGCTTGATGGGCTGGTCAGGAGAGAAGGTGCAGCCGAGCAGTTCCGCCAGGACTGTCGCCGGCCGAACCTTAGGGTCACTCTTCGGCGTGGGCGTGTCATGACGACGATCGTGAGCTTCTTCCCGGGCAGGTGCCCGACTCCGGCCTGGAGGCCCTGCAGGTTGGGGTTCATGAACACCCATCCGCTGGGACGACGAGGCCCATGCCGTAGTACCTGGTCGAGGTGTTCTCGAAGCCGTGCCCGCCCAGCCCCACGTTCACAGGCGCCAGTTGTGCCTCATGACTGGCTTTCGAGACCAGTTCGCCGGACCCCAGCGCATCCATGAACTTGCGCACGTCGTCCTGGTTGGAGCCCAAGCCCCCGGCGTACCCGATCCAACTGGGGTTCCAGAAGGTCTGCTCCTCCCACGGACCGCAGTCCTTCGCCAGAACCTGGCTCAGGTTCAACGGGTTCGTGTCCGAGAAGAGGAAGCTGGTCCCGGGAGGGAACGACGGCCCGCCGGCGACGCCGTAGGCGATGAGCTCTTCAGGAGTCCAGAACCTGAAGGTGTCTCAAGGACGCCGTCCAGATCGCCTGACTTACTGAGTAGACCACCGTGGCGGAACGGCTCCGTGAGAACCGTCGGGAGAACCATATGACCGCGAAAGCCGGACAAGGCTGCTTGTTGGGGTTTCGGGCCCTCACTACCGTTCAACCCATGTCACCTTGCCGCGTAAGTCATCGAAACCGCGCCCTGCTAACGCTCTCGATCGCCGTCTGCCTGGTGATGACAGCATGTTCCGACTCGAAGACGACGCCGGCAGCGAAAGAGGGCATCGATCGAGCACAGATCGATCGGGCCCAGGTCGACACCGCCATCGCGAAGCTGCGCACCCGCATCACAGCGACGCTAAAGGACACCGGTTTGCCGGGCCTGGCGATGGGCGTCGTCTTCGACGACAAGGTGGTTGCCACCGAGGGCTTCGGCGTGCGCACCCTGGGCCAAGATGGGGCGGTCGACGCCGACACGGTCTTCCAGCTCGCGTCGGTCTCGAAATCGTTGGGCGGTTCGGTGATGGCCTCGCTGGTGGGCCAGAAGGCCTTCGCATGGGACGACCCGGTGCGCACCAGTGACCCGGGCTTCGCCCTGGCCGACCCCTGGGTCTCCGACCACGTCACGTTCGCCGACCTCTACAGCCACCGCACCGGCCTACCGGAACACGCGGGCGACCTCGTCGAAGACCTCGGTTACGACCGGGCCGCGGTGCTGCAGCGCCTTCGCCTCTACCCCCTCGATCCGTTCCGATCGAGTTACCACTACACGAACTTCGGCATGACTGAGGCGGGCGTCGCCGGCGCGGCCAAGGCGGGCACGACCTGGGAGGAGGCCTCGCGCAAAGAAATTTACGGGCCACTCGGGATGACCAATACGAGCTCCACCTACGCCGACTTCATCAGCCACGCCGACCACGCCAGCGGTCACGTGACCAAGGACGGCAAGTGGATGGTGACCCCGCAGCAACGCCAGCCCGACGCCCAATCCCCGGCCGGCGGCGCGTCCAGCAGCGTCAACGACATGGTCAAATGGGTGCGGATGGAGATCGGCGGCGGCATGTTCGACGGTCGCCAGGTCGTGGACGCCGAAGCACTGGCCGAGACATGGTTGCCGCACTCGCTGGCGAACCCACCCCGGACACCGACAGACCGTTCCGGCTTCTACGGGCTCGGTCTCAACGTCAGCTACGACGACAGCGGGCGACTGAAACTTGGCCACTCCGGCGCGTTCGCACTCGGCACCGGCACCGCAATGACGTTCTTCCCGGCCGAGAAGGTCGGCATCATCGTGCTCACCAACGGCGAACCGTCCGGCATCGCCGAGGCCATGGTCGAGAGTTTCTACGACGACCTGTTCCGTGGTCACCAAACCCGGGACTGGGTGCCGTTTCTCAAAGAGATCTTCAAAGAGATTATTACCCCGGCACCGGAAAAGGACTTTGCCCACCCACCAGCCACCGCCGCACCACCCGCGCCGGAAGCGACCTATGTCGGCACGTACACCAACGAACTCTTCGGCCCGCTGGAGGTCGCGACGGCACCCGGGGGCGGGTTGCAGATCCACATCGGGCCGGCGCGTCAGACGTACCCGCTGCACCCCTACGACGGCAACGAGATGTGGTGGCAGTTCGCCGGCGAAAACGCCGGTCCACCCGCGGCAGCGACCTTCAACCTGGCCCCCGATGGACGGGCCTCGTCGCTCACCCTCGCCAACCTCAACAAGGAGGGCGTCGGAACCTTCACCCGCACCTAGCCCTTGCCGTTTTTCCCTTGTGCGGCGCTTGGAGCGACAGTGGTGGTCGGCGCGGGCTCCACCGGCGGCGAGGTCGTCGTCGTGGTGGTCGCGCGGCGAGTGGTCGGGGCGCTCGGCGGCCGGGAGGTGACTGTGAAGGCGGGCTGAGTCGGCGGCAGCGGCACAACGGGTACCGAGGTCGATGACGACGTAGTTGTGTTTTGCGCTGGCGGGGGTGGCGGAGGGGCCGGTGGCCGAAGGTTGAGGGCGTCGGGCGACGCAGTGAAGATCTGCTCCACCGGATCGTCAGCCGTGGCCGCCTTCATGTACTGGCTGAAGATGCGCGCCGGAAAGCTTCCGCCCGTGACCTTGGTGCCATGCACGTTCTCCATCGGGACATCGCCTTCGAGGTGGCCGACCCAAACCGCGGTGGCCAACTGAGGAGTGAAACCAACGAACCAGGCATTGCCATAGTTCTCCGTCGTTCCCGTCTTACCCGCCACCGGTCGGCCGATGGACGCCGCCTTCCCGGTGCCGTTCTCAACGACATCGACCAGGGATGCGTTGAGTACGCCGACCTTCGTTTGATCGACCGCCTGGTCACGATCAACCCTGTGGGTGTAGATGACCTTGCCGTCGCGGTCCTTGATGCGGGTGATGGCGTAGGGCTTGGCAGCCACGCCCTTGGCCGCAAAGGTGGCGAACCCGGCGGCCTGATCCAGCGGGCTCACGCCGTGCCGCAGCCCACCGAGGGCGATGGCGCATTCCGCAGGCGTGACGCTGTCATGGGGAATGCCGACCTTCTCCGCCGCCTTTTGGACAGCGGTCGGGCCAACCTTGACCATCACCTGGGCGAACACGGTGTTGATCGAGTGCGTCATGGCGTTGTCGACCGAGGATGCACCGCCTCCCTCGCCCTCGTAGTTCCCCACCGACCACGGCGCGCCGCGACACTGGAGGGTCTTGGGTGAGCCGGAGTCGTATTCGGTCCTGGGGTCGATCCGCTGATCGAGCATGGCCAGGTAGACGTAGGGCTTGAACGACGAGCCCGGCTGGCGCTTTCCCTGCGTGGCAGGGTCGAATTGCACCTTCGGATCGAGGCCGCCGAAGAGCACTCGGATGGCGCCGTCGCCCGGCTTGACGGAGACGATGGCAGTCGTGGGGTCGCCCTCCTCACCCAACTGGCGCCGGGCGGCTTCGACGGCGGCATCCTCGGCCTCGACGTCCAGCGTGGTCTCGAACGTGTAGCCGCCGGTGAACGCCTGCTTCGTCCGGGTTTCCGGGTTGTCCCCGAGAGCAGATATCCCGCCGGCTTCGCGCCCGACCAGGGAGACGAAATGGGCGGCTCGGCCCGGGCCCCCGGCCGAGGCGGATCGTGTTTCGGGGTCGGGAGCTACGTCCAGCGGAGTAGCGAGTGCGGTCGACAGATCGGTGTCGGAAAGCCAACCGTGCTTTTTCATCTCGCGCAGCACGTGGTCACGTCGATCCTTCACCGCGTCGGCTTTGGCGTAGGGATCCAGGGCGTTCGGGGCCTGGATCTTGCCGGCGAGCATGGCGGCCTGCGCTGGGGTCAGCGCGGCGGCATCAACACCGAAGTACACCTGTGACGCAAGGCCGAAGCCGTACGCGCCGTAGCCCAGATAGACCTGGTTCAGGTAGCGCTCGAGCAGCTCATCCTTGGAGTACTTGCGCTCCAGCTGCGACGCGTACAACACCTCTTTGAATTTGCGCAGGATGGTGCGCTGCGAGCCCGTGTAGTTCAGCTTCGCCAGCTGCTGGGTAATCGTGCTCCCCCCGCTGACGCCCCCACCCTTGGCCATGTTGAACATGGCGCGGAACACCGCGGAGGGGTCGACGCCTGAGTGGTCGTAGAATCCAGCGTCCTCAGCGGCGAGAACAGCCTTTGCCACGTGGGGCGGAAGCTGATCGAGCTTCAGAGGCTCACGCTGTTCACCACCCAACTGGCCAATCTCGGTACCGTCCGCGGCCATGACCCGACTGGCCTTGGACAGCTCGTCGAAGCCTTTCGTACCCGGCGCGAGAGGCGTCGCGACCGTGAGGATGATCTTGCTGGTCACCGACGCCGCCGCCGACCGAAACGGCGGGACCACGGCGATGATGAAGAGCAACGCCGCCGTCCCGAGCCCGATGCGTCCCCACGGCAGAGAACGCAGGCGTCCCCGGTGTGGGCCAGGCGTTGAATGTTCCACTACTAGGGGTTGTCTCCGCCGCCAGCCAGATCAAACCTACGGCTAGGCCTCGAGAGTGCTGTTCTCAGGGACGAACTGGCTGGCGATAAACGTCGCGCCCTGCGGGTCCTTGATGACCGCCATCCTCGTCCATGGCGCATCGATCGGGCCGGCGACGATCTCCGCACCGAGCTCGCTGGCCTTTGCCGCCGTGGCGTCGGCATCGTCGACCGCGAACGTGACGCTCCAATGCGGCGGTGTCTCCGAGTCACCGGCCGCGATCGGGTTCATCGCGGCCACGACATCTATGAAGCCGTCCGGGGCACCCATGCCCGCCATTTGCTCGCGTAGGCCAGGGCTGCTCTCCTCGAGGTGGTCGCCATAGCCGGGCAGCGTCCACATCGAACCGGCAGGCAGTGCCAACGTCTCCCAACCGAAAACGGCGCCATAGAACGCCTTCGCACCTTCGGGGTCTCGGGTGGCGAGTCCATTGAAGTTGAGCGAGCCGTGCTCGTTGACCACAGTTGCGCCCTTGTGGTTCTTGGCTTGCCAGACGCAGAACACGGCCCCTTCGGGGTCCGCGATGACGGCCATGCGCCCCGCGTCCGTGACGTCGAAGGGTTCCATCGCCACCCGGCCGCCCGCCTCGCGTGCCTTCGCCGCCGCCTCGTCGGCGCTCTGGACCAAGACGTAGGTGTTCCACATAGCCATCGGCGGCGCGCCTTCGGGAATGGATCCCACCGCCGCCGCGTCGCCGTCGCCAATGCGGCCGATGAAGTACCTGATCGGCGACCCCTGGGTCATGACTTCCTCGAAGTCCCATCCGAACAGGCCGCTGTAGAAGGACAGAGCAGCCTCGGGGTCGGGCTGGCTGGTGTCGACCCAGCAGGGTACGCCGGGGATGTATCCCTCTCGCTTCGGCATGTGCCTCCTCTTTCCTTGCCTGTCCGCGCGACCCTAACGGCCTGAACCAGCGAAGCCGAGGACGGGGGATCCGGGATGGGCCCCGCCGAGCGCGCCGGGGAGACGTGCGTACCGCCATGCTGGCGGTCCTGGTCGAGGGGCCGGGGCATGGCTACGAGGTGATCCAGGCCCTAGAGGAGAAGAGTGGCGGCCGTTGGCGGCCGAGTCCCGGCTCTGTCTACCCGACGCTCCAGCAACTCGAGGACGAGGATCTGGTCCGTTCCGAGGAACGGGAGGGCAAGCGAATCTATGAGATTACGGACGCGGGTCGACTCGAGGCCGAGCGCCGGCTGGCAGAGGGCGGCGCGCCGTGGGAGGACGATGGTCCCGACTTCCGAGGAAACGTGAAGCTCCTCTTCCTGGCCTACAAGCAGGTGATGATGGCGGGCTCCCCCCAGCAGGCGGAGGCAGCCAACGAAATCATCGCCAACACCCGCAAGCAGATGTACCGGCTTCTCGCCGATGACTAAGTGCCCGGGTAGCTGGCCGGCGCGAAGTTCTAGGTCAGTCGGGGAGGAGCGGCACCGAGAATCCGGGGTCTCGGCCGAGCACGACGGCGCGGGTGATCGCGCCGGACCCGAACCGGTCGTGAACCCCGTCGAGCGCGGCGTCGAGGGCGGTGCCACTTCGGCCGTCGAAGGGCAGCGCCAGTTGCACCGCGCCGTCGTCACTCAAGTTCCCGACGGCAATGCCGACGCAGGTCACACCCTGCTGGCGGATGACCGGCATCGCGGTCACAAGGAGCGCCCGGGCGATGGTGAGGACGGCTTGTGTGTTCGCGGTGGCGCTCGGAAGGGTGTGCGAGCGCGTCGCGCGGGTGAGGTCGTCGAAGCGCAGGCGTAGGACGACGGTGCGCCCGACCCGGCGTGCGTTCCGCATCCGGCGCGTCACCCGGTCGACGAGCGAGACGAGGGTAGCGTCGATCGCTTCCGCCGTCCTCGCCTGGTGGCCGGCACGTTGCGAACCAATCGAGCCCCGGCGACGCCCAACCTGCACGCGCCGGGGGTCCCGGTTGTGGGCCAGAGCGTGAAGTTGCCGTCCTGCCGCCCGGCCCACGATCGAGATCAGTGTGTCCTCGTCGAGCCGGGCCACGTCGCCGACCCTCGTGATGCCGCGCTCGTGCAGCTTCATGGCCGTCTTGGCACCGACCCCCCAGAGCCGTTCGACCGCGAGTGGATGAAGAAATCCAAGCTCGGCTTCGGGGGGCACGACGAGGAGACCATCGGGCTTGGCAACGCCGCTGGCCACCTTGGCCAGGAACTTCGTCCGCGCGACACCGACCGTAATGGCCAGGCCAACTCGTTTGCGGACGTCGTCGCGCAGCTTGCTGGCGATCTGGCGCGGGCTTCCTGAGACGCGCCGGAGCCCGCCTACATCGAGAAAGGCCTCGTCGATCGACAGCCCCTCGACGAGCGGCGTGGTGTCGTTGAAGACCTCGAACACCGCCTTGCTGGCCGCCGAGTAGGCCGACATGCGAGGCGGGACCACGACTGCTTGGGGGCAAACTCGGCGCGCCTGGGATCCGCCCATCGCGGTGCGGACGCCATACGCCTTGGCCTCATAGCTCGCGGCAAGCACGACCCCGGCTCCCACGATCACAGGGCGCCCGCGCAACCGAGGGTTGTCGCGCTGCTCCACCGACGCGTAGAAGGCGTCCAGGTCCGCGTGCAGGATCGTCGCCTCGCTGGTCACGAACACATGTTCGCACATCGACCTTCACGTCACCTGACCATTGGGGTGGTTAGTCTCGGCGCGCTTGGTCCGCTATGGCACACCAGCCGCTCGGTGGGTGCTGCTCGCCACTGTCCTCGGCTCAGGAATCGCGTTTCTGGACGGCACGGTCGTCAACGTCGCCCTCCCGACGATCAGCGAGGATCTGCATACCTCGTTGGCCGGGCTGCAGTGGACGCTCGATGCCTATCTCGTGACCCTCTCGGCCCTCCTGCTTCTCGGTGGCAGCCTCGGTGACCGTTACGGCCGGCGAAGGATGTTCGTGGCCGGGCTTGCCGGGTTCACGCTGGCGTCGCTGCTGTGCGGGCTGGCGCCGACGGCGAACTTTCTCATCGGGGCGCGCGCCCTCCAGGGCGTGGGCGGCGCCCTCCTGGTACCCGGCAGCCTCTCGATCATCTCCTCGACGTTCCACCATGACGACCGGGGACGAGCGATCGGTGCGTGGTCGGGCCTGGCGGGCATTGCGGGCGCGCTGGGTCCGTTTCTCGGGGGCTGGCTGATCGGCGCCGCCAGCTGGCGGCTCATCTTCCTCATCAACGTGCCCCTGGCCGCGGCGGCGATCGTGATCACGCTGCGCCACGTTCCAGAGACCAGCTCGCCGGAACAGGGGGGGCTCGATGTGCCCGGCGCCGCGCTCGTGACGGTCGGGCTCGCGGGCATCGCCTATGCGGCCATCGAGAGAAACGGGATGGCGAGCGTTGTCGCCGCCGCTGTCGGCGTTGCCGCAGTTGTGGGATTCCTCGTACGGGAGCGGGTCACAGCGCATCCCATGCTGCCCCTGGGCATCTTCCGGTCCCGTCAGTTCACCGGCGCCAACCTGACCACCTTCGCCGTCTATGCGGGCTTGGGCGGAGCCCTGTTCCTCGTCGTCCTCCGGCTGCAGGTGTCACTGGGTTACGACCCGCTCGAGGCCGGCGCGTCGCTCGTGCCCTTCACTGTGCTGATGCTGCTCGTTTCGCCAGCGGCCGGACAGCTCGGTCAACGCGTTGGGCCCCGGCTTCCGATGACGGTCGGGCCACTCGTTGCCGGGGTCGGCCTCGCGCTCTTCGGTCAGATATCACCGGGTGGCAGTTATGCAACCTCGGTGCTTCCGGCGGTGGTGATCTTCGGCCTGGGGATGGCGCTGACCGTTGCGCCGCTGACCGCAGCTGTGCTCGGTAGCGTGGCTGACACCCAGGCCGGCATCGCCTCGGGCGTGAACAACGCTGTCGCCCGGCTGGCCGGGCTATTGGCTGTAGCCGTATTGCCCGCCCTCGCCGGCATTGCCACGGACGAGTCACTCGCCGCCAGCCTCGACACCGGTTACTCGACGGCGTTGCGCATCAGCGCCGGCCTCTGCGCCGCCGGGGGACTCATCTCGGCGCTCTTTGTGCGCGACGCGGCGCGCGTCCGCGCCACCGTTCATCCCGCGGTCAGCCAGGCCTGCGGCGACCCATGCGTGGAGACGGTCAGCGCCGCCGGGCGGTGATGAGCCAGGCCGAGGATCCCAGAAGCACGCCGTCGGCGCTCTCGTGAGCAGCTAGCGCTTTCCGCAGGTTCGCGAGCGCCTGCGCCCGAGTGGCTTCGTCAAGTGATTCGGTCATCCCCCTCACCACGCCGGTGGTGCTGATGAAGGCGTAGGCGTCATCGGCATCCCGGCCGAACATGACCGGTTCGTCGATCGGCTCGAAGTTGACGGAATCGAACCCGGCACCGTCGAGAATGCCTGTCGTGCGCTCGACGCCGGCGAGGGAGAAGGGGGTCGGCGCGTCAGGTGGCGGGACCGGCAGCTCTCGCCCGGCGGCCACCGCTTCGAGGAAGGTCCGCACCCATTCGTTCCTGGGTAGCTCTCGCCAAGCCAGAAGTGCCAGTCGCCCACCAGGACGCACCGCACGTGCGATGTTGGAGAACGCCGCGTGAGGGTCGGCGAAGAACATTGCGCCGAAGCTGCTGATGGCGATGTCAAACGCCTCTTCATCAAACGGGTGGACCTGAGCGTCTGCCTGTTCAAAGCGGGCGTTGGGTATCCCCTCGGCCAGGCTTCGCTCGCGGGCTTGCTCAAGCATCCGGGAGGAGAGGTCGACACCGAGGGCCGACCCCAACGATGCCAACTGAGCAGCGGCGCGCGTCGACCGTCCGGTACCGCACCCGATGTCGAGCACTTGATCATGCTCTGCGATGAGTCCGGCGTCGGCGAGGCGGGCCCACTGGCGTAGGCCAGCGCTCTCGTACCGGTCAGCGTTCTCGGCCCAGTGCGCGCCCTCCTCGCCGTCCCATGCAGCTGCCATCTCAGCATTTGCGATCGTCAACACGCGTCCTCCCATGGTTATACTCCCGTTGGGAGTAACCGTATCCTCCGAAGGGGAGTATGTCAATGCCGGCCGGACTCACAACAACCTCGTATGCGATCCTCGGTCTTCTCGCCATCAAGCCGTGGACAACGTACGAGCTAGCGGGCCAGATGCGGCGCGCCCTGGGCCATTTCTGGCCCCGCGCCGAGAGCAAGCTCTACGAGGAGCCGAAGAAGCTCGTGGCCCACGGTCTCGCCCGGGCGACGTCGGAGAAGGTGGGGAACCGGCCGCGCACCGTGTACACGATCACTCCAAAGGGCCGGCGCGCCTTGGCCGCGTGGGTGCCGACGCCGAGTGCAGATCCGCTCCTCGAGTTCGAGCACCTGGTGAAGATCTTCTTCGCCGAGCACGGCACCAAAAGCGAACTGCTGACGACAATCCGAAGCGCTCGCGAATGGGCGGAGGAGCGATTTGCCACCAGCGTCGAGATTCCGCGCGGGTATCTCGAAGGGAAGGGACCTTTCCCCGAGCGGTTGCCATGGCTAATCCTCGCCGGCCAATTCCTCACCGAATTCACCGCCGCAGTGCACCGCTGGGCCGAGTGGGCGGAAGGAGTTGTCGCCGAGTGGCCCGACGACGTCCGCCAGGCACAGCCCGACTGGGCGACCCTCAAGGCGATGGCCGAACAGGCGGAGTCCTACGCTCGCCAGGCTGATTCGGCGTAGTCGGTTCGGTGCACTCAAACTGCTGTGAAATCGGCCGAAACGGGCCAGATCACGACACTTTGAGTGCAGCAAACTCAGTCGCCCCCGTACCGGTGAACCTGGGGCTCAGAAGCCGAGCTTGGCCGCGATCGACTTGGCCGAGCGGAGGACCGTGCCGTCCGCGCCGGTGGCGGAGAACTGCCGGCGCGGCTTTTGCAACGCCTCCTCGATCAGATCCGAAAGGAGCTGCTCGAACGTCACCTTCGGATCGATCCACAGATAGGAAGCCAACACCCCGGGGATCATGTTGATCTCGTTGACCCAGAGCGTGTCGCCGTCGAGCAGGAAGTCGAGGCGAGCAACCGACCTGACCGGGAGGAGGGTGGCGATCCGGCCCGCGAGTGCACGGATCTGCTTGGCGACTGCGTCGGGGATGTTCGCCGGGAGCTCACGCGCCGCGCCCTCCAGCCCACCACTCTTGTATTTGGCGTCGTAATCGAGGATCTCGCCCTTGCCCTGGCGGATCGGTTCCTCAATCGCCGACAGCTGGATCTCCGGCCATGATCGGATGGCGATGTTGAGGTCCCGGCTCTCGGGAAGGTAGGGCTCGACGACCGCGCCACCGCGAAGATGGGGAGAGCTGGAGACGAGGGCAGCAACGGTCTCGAGGTCTTCGGCTATCTCGATGCCGAGCGACGAGCCGCCGAAACGGGGCTTGACGATGAACGGTGGCTTCGATCCGGCCGGCGGGTCCTCGCCGGCGCTAAAGCGGGGCAAGGTCGGAAGGCCAGCGGACGCGACCAGCGCGCCGAAGGCCAGCTTGTCCATCCCGAGCACGCCATCGCTGAGGCCGGGCCCGGTGTAGGGCACGCCGACGAGGTCGAGTGCGCCCTGCAACGTTCCGTCCTCGCCGGGAGCACCATGACAACAGTTCACGACGACCTCGACGTCGATCCGCTTGCGGCCGTCGTAGAAGCCAGGCTCGTGGCCGACGCGTAGCGCCAGAGGCTTGGCCTTGCGGGGGACGCCCTCCAAGAAATCAGTGGCCTCCGAATCGGCAGCAACACTGAACCACGCGCCGCTCTTGGCCCAGTAGAAGGCAGCAACGTCGCGCCGGGCGGCGCGCAGGCACCTGGCGGACTGAAGGCCGGTGAGGATGCTCACGTCGTGCTCGGGCGATGGACCCCCGAAGGCAACACAAATCAACGGGTTGCCGCCTTCGGCGGCCGCCCCGCTGAGCGGCACGCTGTACTCATTGGTTCGCTCCCCTTCGGTCCGCTCACGTAGGGGCGAATCCTACGGGTGATGGTCGGGTAGGTCGTTCTCGTAGAGGACGAGGTCGCCGGAGGACAGGATTGTGCGCACAAACTTCGAGGCCGCGTCCCTGTCAGCCACCACGACGACCTCGGCATCCGTGCCCTGCGCGCCGGCGAGAAGAGCGGCCTTGTTGCTGTGCCCCACGACGACGAGGTGGGTTGCGATTTGGCCGGCGGCGGCCCCAAATATCTCGTTCTCGGCCGTCTGGCGCGCGCCGAGCTCGATCATCCCAGGGGTGACAACGACTTTGTGAGCGGCATCGCTTCCCATGCGGTCCAGCAGGCGGAGGGCCGCAGCCGCGCCATCAGGGTTCGAGTTGTAGGTGTCGTCGATGATCGTGACCCCGCTCCCGGCCTCGCTCACTTGGGCCCGATGAGCGGGGGCGCCCAGCCGGCTGAGCCGCGACGCGATGGCATCGACCGGCACACCGAGCGCGAGGGCCGCACCAACCGCGCAGGCCACGTTCACCGGAAAGACGTCGGCGGTGACGACACCGATGGCCCCACCGTTGATGCGAACCTCAAAACCGCGATCACGGCTCTCGACGAATACGGCAGCGGTGGGATCTGATGCCGAGCACCGCAGGACCGCGGCAGGCTCGAGCTTCCTCGCCGCAACCTCGCTCACCCTCTGATCATCGGCGTTGATCACGACCTGTGACGCGCCGGCGAAGATCTCCGACTTGGCTTCGGCGATCGCGTCCAACGAACCGAAGCGCTCGAGATGCACGGGCCCCACCGCGGTGAGGACGCTGACGGTCGGCTTGATCCACGTGCACAGGTCGGCGATCTCGCCCTGGGCGAAGGTGCCCATCTCGGCAACGAAGACCTCGGTACCGGGGCCGACAGCGTCGTTGACCGCTTTTGCCAAGCCGAGACGGTTGTTGAAGCTGGCCGGGCTGGCAACCACCTCGAAGCTTCCGGACACGAGGTCACGAACGTGCTCCTTGGTGCTCGTCTTGCCATACGACCCGGTAATGGCGACTACCCGAGGCGATACTCGCCGCAGAGTGTCCGCCGCTTGGCGCACGTACTTCTGCGACAGCGCCCGCTCCACGGGCACCATCGCCAGGACGGCGGCATCGACAATCACTGGAACGAGAGCGGCAACAAGGGGCGCCGTCATTTCCGACGTGCCCGTGAGTGCGGTCGCCGCAAGCGCGCCGGCCTCGAACACGGCGGCGGTAGCGACGAGTCGCCGAAGGCGCGGGGTCCACCGCAGGGGGGACGTACGTCCCCGAAGGCGCAGACCGACGGGACCCGCGGCGACGGCAGCAAGCGCTAGTAGAGCCAGCGGTCGTGACCAGAAACCGACAATCAGAGCGACGACAGCGGTGGCGGCAAGCACCGGATTCGGCGGTCGGCGCAACCACCAGCGAACAGCGAAGCGGCTTACGGAGCCGGCAATGTAGTGCTCCCGCTGGGCCACCCGGGCCCAGCGCACGGTTGCCAGCCCGGCGGCAGCGGCACTGAGGAGTAGGGCGACGACAGTCATCCGCCACCAGCCGTTAGGGCGCGCTCGACCGCGGCGCGCAATTCCTCGGGCTGGCTCAGGCAGGCGAAGTGGTCACCCTCCAGCTCGGTGAGCTTGGCGCGCCGGAGCATCCTCGCGGCGGCGCGCGCCCCATCGACCGGCGCGGCGGTGTCGGCCCTTCCCCACAGCAGTTCGACCGGGCAGGCGATCCGCTCCAGCAGGTCGGTGTAGTTCTCGGCGACTGTTTTCACGAGCACGGCGCGCATGACGCCCTCGGCGCGCCGGTAGTCGTCTGATCCGTACCGCTGCCTCGCCGCTTCCATCCGTTCCTCGTTGATCAACCCGGTTCGTCTGAGCCCCTTGATGACTCGGAAGCCAACCTTCGGCCGCCCCGCGGCGCGCCGGGACCCAAGCGGCACACCGCTCAGAACCAGCGCCCCGACCCTCTCCGGCGCGAGCGCAGCCAGCTGGAGCGCCACCCGGCCACCGAACGAATGACCAACGATGACGGCCGGCGCGGTGAACTCGTCTAGCACCGGCGCTACTGCATTCGCGTAGTCAGAGCTACCCCATGGGTCCGGTGGAGGAGGGGACGCGCCGAACCCAGGCAGGTCGAGCCAGATGCCATCGACCCCCTTCAGCGGGCCGGACCAGTCGCGGTGATCGCGTCCCCACCCGTGCAGGGCCAAGACACGAGGGGAGGTGCCGGCGCGCTCGCCGAAGATCCGGCCGTCGACAAAGTTGCTCAGCGCCATTACCCGGGAAGTATGGACCGGCCCTCCGAGGTCGCGGCTACCGACGGGCCCAGGCGTCGGTTGCCGTAGTGAGGGCGACGACGTTTTCCGGCAGCTTCCCGCTGGCCACGTCGGCGATAGTCACTACTTCGAGCACCGACCGCAACGTGGCGCGGGTCGCTATCCACACGTCCTTCAGCGCCTCCGCCGGGCCCCTGTAGTCGACCTCTTCTGGGGGTATGCCGCGAACGTCTGCGAGCGCGCCTTCAACGGCGCGCACGACATCGGCGATTGTCAAGGTCTCCGGCCCCACCACCAGTCGATACCCACCGACCGCGCCACGCTGCGATCCGACCATCCCGGCGCGCCGGAGGTCGCGCAGGATGTTCTCGAGAAAGTTGAGCGGGATGTCTTGAGCGGCGGCGATGGCCTCGCCCTTGACCGGGCCGGGACCAGAGACGGCCAGCTCGGCCAGGGCACGAACCGCGTAGTCGACCTTGGCAGAGACGCGCACGTCTCAGGCCGACAGGTTCTGCCCGGACGAGCCGGCTGTTACGTCCGTGGGACTGATCGCCCGTAGATGGATGGTGCTGCCGCGCTCGAGATGCAGCGTTTCAGCCTGGGCCCGGGTGAGTTGCACCGACACCGGCTCGCCGGTCGGCGCTGTCACCGCCTCAACCCGCACCTCGAAGCCGAGCCGGACCAGTCGCTCGATCTTGGCGGCAACCGTTCCTGCTCCTGGTTCGAGCAGCACCTCGATGTCGTGCGGCCGTACGAGGTGCCCGCCGACATTCGTCACCGCCCCGAGGAAGCGCATGACGAACTCGTTCGCTGGTCGGTCGTACAGGTCCTCCGGCTTGCCCACCTGCTCAATCACGCCATCGTTGACGACGGCAATCTCGTCCGCGACCTCCATGGCCTCCTCCTGGTCATGGGTTACGAACACCGTCGTCACATGAACCTCGTCATGAAGCCGCCGGAGCCAGTCGCGCAACTCCTTTCGCACCTTGGCGTCGAGCGCGCCGAACGGCTCGTCGAGGAGCATGACCTCCGGCTCGACGGCCAGGGCGCGCGCCAGGGCCATGCGCTGGCGCTGACCACCCGAGAGCTGCGAGGGAAGCCGATCGGCAAACTGCTCGAGATGCACAAGTTGCAATAGCTCGTGCACGCGCTCACGCACCTCATCCTTCGGACGCTTCCGAATCTCCAAGCCGAAGGCCACATTGCGAAAGACGTTCAGGTGCTTGAACGCGGCGTAGTGCTGGAAGACGAAACCCACGTTGCGTCGCTGCGGTGGCAGGGAGGTCGAGTCCTCCCCCGCGATCTCGACGGTGCCGCTGTCGGCCCGTTCGAGGCCGGCGATGATCCGCAGGAGCGTCGATTTCCCACCGCCGCTCGGCCCGAGCAGGGCCGTCAGCGAGCCGGTCGGAATGTCGATCGAGACGTTGTCGAGCGCGACAAAGTCGCCGAACCTCTTGGTGACGTCGGTCACCCGGATGCCCATCAGGCGGGCTGCTTCCTGCGCAGCAGATTGATGACGACAAGTATGACGATCGCGATCAGGGCCAGGGCCATGGAAGCGGTATACGCCGTTGTCTGATCGAAGTTTTGAAAGCTCTGGTCAACGACGAGCGTGACGGTCTGGGTCTTGTCGACCAGGCGTCCTGAGACGACGGCCACGGCGCCGAACTCGCCGAGGGCCCGCGCCAGCGTCAGCACGATGCCGTAACCCAGCGCCCACTTGATCGCGGGCAACGTCACCCGGCGGAACGCCTGAAAGCGACTGGCGCCCAGTGTCCATGCGGCCTGCTCCTGGTCGACGCCGACCTCCTCGAGTACCGGCGCGACCTCCCGCACGACGAGTGGCAGCGATACGAACACCGTTGCGAGCACCATGCCGGGTAAGGCGAAAATCACCTGGAAGCCGTTGTCCTGCAGGAATCCGCCGACCGGCGAGAACCGGCCATAGACAAGGATCAACGCCAGACCGACCACAACCGGCGAGACCGCGAGAGGCAGGTCGATGATGGCGCTCAGCAGGCGCTTGCCCGGGAAGCGGTGTCGGACAAGAAGAATGGCGGCAGTGACCCCGAAGACGGTGTTGAGCAAGACCGTCCACAACGCCACGATGATCGTGACCCGGAAGGCGTGCAGGACCGAGTCGTTGGTCAGAGCGTCAATCGCCGGTTGCACACCATTCTCGAACGTCCGCCAGAACACCAGCCCGACAGGAATCACGAGCAGAAATGTCAAGTACATCAGCGCCACGAGCCGCAGGACCCATCGCGCCTTCCAGTTCCTACGCACGGCGCGCCACCCATCGTTGCAATAGGTCCAGCGCGAGTAGGACGAGCAAGGCAATGAACAGCAGGACCGTGGCCACTGCGGCCGCGCCGGTCGTGTTGTCGGTTTCGATCTGCCCGAAGATGTGAACGGCGGCGACCTGGGTCTTGAACGGCAGGTTGCCCGAGATCAGGACCGTCGCCCCGAACTCACTAATAGCCCGAGCGAAGGCGAGCGCGGTACCAGCGAAGATCGCCGGGATCAGATTCGGCAGGACGACGCGCCGAAAGATGGCGAAGTTGCTCGCACCCAGCGACGCCGCCGCCTCCTCCATCTCCTTGTCGAGCTCTTGCAGTACCGGTTGCACGGTGCGAACAACAAAGGGAAGCGTCACAAACAGCAGGGCCACGACCACGCCCGCTTGGGTGTAGGCGAGCTCGATGCCGAGCGGGCTGTTGGCTCCGTAGATCGCCAGAAGGACGAGGCCGGCAACGATCGTCGGCAAGGCGAAGGGCAGATCGATCATGGCATCGACGAAGCCCTTGCCCGGAAAGTCGTCGCGAACGAGCACCCAGGCAATCAAGGTGCCCATCACGACGTTTACGATCGCCACCACTGCCGACGCAGCCACAGTGAGCTTGATCGCGGCGGCCGCTTCCGGTGTGGTGACCGCGTCCCAGAAGTCGCCCATGCCGTTCTCTCCGGCGCGCCAGGCAACCGCGCCGAGAGGAATCAGCACGAGCAAGCTGAGCCAGAGCACCGTGACCCCGACACCAAGGGCGGTGCCCTTGTCGACCCGCGGCAGCGGCACCGTCCGGCCCAGGCCGGGCCGGGTCAGTGCCGCAGGAGCATCAGCCAACCGAGATTCCGTTACCCCGCTGTATGTCGGCCATGATGCTGCCGGCCGGGTCGAAGAACTTCTTGGAGACCGCGGTCCAGCCACCGAAGTCATCGATCTTGAACAAGCCCGATGGCGTCGGGAACTTGTAGGGCCCGGTCACTCCGGGCACGACCGGCCGGTAGCCGTTCTCGGCAAAAATCTTTTGGGCCGCAGGCTCATAGAGGTACTTCAGGAATGCTTCGGCCTGGGCCGGGGACTTGGTCGTCCTCGTTACTGCGGCGGGGTTCTCGATCAGAATCGTCGACTCGGGAACCACGTAGTCGATGGGCTGGTTCTTCTGCTGGGCGAAGATGGCTTCGTTCTCGTAGGCGAGAAGCACGTCACCCTTCCCCGAGGTGAACGTCTGCAGCGATTTGCGAGCTGAATCGTCCTGCACTGACACGTTCCTGAAGAGCGACTTCAGGTAGTCGACTCCGGCTTGCTCCGAACCCCCACCGGCGTTCACTGCCTGCCCGAATCCGGCCATCACGTTCCACCGAGCCCCGCCCGACGTGAACGGATTCGGGGTGACTACTTCGACACCCGGCTTGGTCAGGTCGGCCCACGTCTTGATGTTCTTGGGATTGCCCTTGCGGGTCACGAACACGACGACCGAGTCGGTCACCATCCCCTTGTAGGGGTTCGCATTCCATTCGGGCGCCACCAAGTCTTTCTTGACCAGCCGGGTCATGTCGGGCTCGAGGGAGAACGCGACGTAGTCGGCCGCCAACCCAGACTCGACGGCGCGGCTCTGCTCGCCAGAAGCGCCGTACGACTTGGTGAAGGTGATCTTCGATCCTTCGCTTGTCGCGCTGAAGGCGTCGGTGATCTTGTCGTACGCCTCCTGCGGCGTCGAATAGGCCACTAATCCCAGTTGCGCCCCGGGCAGGGCCGGCGCGCCATTGCCGGCGTTCGCGCTCTTGGTGTCCTCCCCGCTACCGCCACATGCGGCCACTGTGACGAGGGCTAGGAACAACCCGACGAGTTTGCGACTTCGGCTGAGCGACATTCCCACTCCTGTTTCGTCCATAGTGGTGACCCACGACTATTACCACAAATATGATTGTCTAGGTCAATTTTAGCCTCGCTCGGTAGTGGCCGTGCACATTGAGCGCGCGTCAGCCATGATGGTTAGCCCAGAGAGGCTTGAACGACAGGAGGCATCAGGTGGCCACCATCATCAAGGTCATGTTTGACGATCACAGCCGCATCAAGCGCTTGTTCGATAGAGCAAAGCGCATGCCGAACGATCTGGACACCGCAATCGCGATATGCCAGGAGCTCGACATCCATACGACCATCGAAGAGGAAATCGTCTACCCCGCCCTGGAGGAGCTCGACGGAGAGTTGGCCCGGGACGCGGAGGAAGATCACGAGAAGGCCAACGCCATCATCGACACCATCTACAAGATGGAGCCTCTGACGCCGGAGCTGCGCCCCGCCGTCGAGCAGCTGGAGCGCATCGTGTCCCGACACGTCGAGTGGGAAGAGCGAGTGATGTTCCCTCTGATCAAGACGGAATTGCGGAACGAGGTCGACGAGATGGGCCGTCTCGCGTTTGCCCGCCGCCAAGAGGAACTCTCGGGCATCGGCTCACCGCGCCGGCTCAGCAAATCCGAAGTGGCGCCCAACAGCGGCTGGGGTAACAGCGGCTGGGGCGGAACCGTCGCCAGCGCCGGCTGGTAAATGGCGTCAGCCTCGCCATCACCCACACCCAATCCGAACGCGATGAAGTTCACGCTCGACGTGAAACTTCCGGGCACGATCAACTTCGCGAGTGCGGAAGCGGCCGCGGGCAACAAGTTCGTCGAGGCCGTCTTCGCGTCCGGGGGCGTGGCGTCGGTGTTCGGGGTGAACGACTTCGTAACGATCACTCGTGAAGCGGGCGCCAACTGGGATGAGATCGTCACCGCGGTTCAGGCCGCGGCCGCAGAGCATCTCTAGGCATCGCCCGGTTGCTAGAGGCCGGAGTCGGTTTTGCGGCCCCGCAATAATTCGTCGATCGTCTCAGCCGGTTCAGGCCGTCCGAGATAGAACCCCTGCCCGTACTGGCACCCGAGGCGCCGGAGCCGAATCAGCTGCGCCTCATGCTCGATGCCCTCGGCGACAGCCGTGAGGCCGAGCGTCTTGGTGAGCTTCACGACCGCTCGCGCCAGTGCGGACTCGTGCGGGCCCAGCGTCACGCCGTCGATGAACGACTTGTCGATCTTGAGAATGTCAACGGGCAGGTGCCGTAGGTAACCAAGCGAGGAGTACCCGGTTCCGAAGTCGTCGATCGCCACCCGCACGCCGAGCGAGCGGAGCTGCTCGAGGCGTCGGCGCGCCGTGTCCATCTCCTGGGCCAGCACGCTCTCGGTGATCTCCACCACGAGCCGGTGCGGCTCGAGCCCTGCGATGGCCAATGCTGCTGCGACCTCGTCGGCCCAATCATCCTCCTGGAACTGGTGGGCGGACACGTTCACGCTGAGGGTGAAGTCGCCCCGTCGCGCCGATTCCCACGAGGCCGCCTGAGCACAGGCCGTGGCCAGAACCCAGCGACCGAGATCGACGATGAGACCCGCCTCCTCGGCCAATGGAATGAATGCGCTGGGCGGCAGGAAGCCGCGCTCGGGATGCTTCCAGCGCACCAGCGCCTCCACCCCGGCCAACGCCCCTGTCGCCAGGGTGACGATCGGCTGGTAATAGACGACCAACTCATCCCCGTCGATCGCGTGACGGAGGTCACGTTCGTTGGTCTGGCGGCGCGCCGTGGCCGCGAGCATGGTTTCGTCGAACACTTCGAATCGGTTACGGCCCCCCTTCTTGGCCCGGTACATCGCCGCGTCCGCTTCCCGCAACAGCATCTCGGCATGACCCTCAGCGCCACTCTCGGCGGCTGCGGCCACGGCGACTCCGGCACTGACGTTTACGAAGAACCGCTCGGCGCCGATGTCGAACGGTTTTTGGAAAAGGACCTGCACCTGCTCGGCGAGGTGGACCGCGTCCGGACCGCCGAGGTCTTCCCAGAGCAACGCGAACTCGTCACCAGCGATGCGCGCCAGCGTGTCGCCGGGGCGGGCCATCCCGTTCAACCGGTCGGCAACGGCCTTGAGGAGATCGTTGCCAGTCTCGCGGCCGAACCTGTCGTTGATGGACTTGAACTGGTCGAGGTCGAGGCAGAGCACCGCAACCGACGAACCTCGGGCCGCACATCGGGCGAGAGCCTGAGTAGTGCGATCGAGCAAGAGGGGACGGTTTGGTAGGCCTGTCAGCTCATCGCGCAGCGCCCGCTCCGCGAGCGTCTGCTGCAATTCGATGCGGAGCCTGTCAGCAGCCTGCTGCCTTGCGAGCAGCCGACCGAGCTGCCGTCCGACGCCGGTCATGGTCTCGTGCAACTCAGGGCTGACCTCGGTCGAGCCCGACGAGCGGAACTCGAGGACGGCTGCCACCCCGCCGTCTGAGAACACGGGGAACGTAAGCAGGTCGGCGGCGTCGGGATCCGTGCTCGCGCCGTCGACCCGAGCGCCATAGCGGAGTGCTCCCTCGGTCCAGCCGGTGAAACGACACACCTCCTCGACGACGACCAAGGCCGCCTCGTCGACCGAGTCGAGGCTGTTTGCGGCTGATGCCGCCCGTTCCAGAAGGCGCAGGTATCCGAGTCGCTGGTCAGCGTCGAGCTCGGTGCCGCTGTCCGAAGAATCAGCCCCCATGCAGTAACAGGATGCCTCAACCAGCGCCGCTTGCTGGCCGCGTCGCGAGTATGGAGGAGTTCTACTCGGGTGACAGGTCGAGATCCGGGGGCGGATGGTCAGGCAGGCGCCAGCGGATGAAGCCCTTGTTGAACACGCCGTGATAGGCGTTTGCGGCGACGATCATCCCATCGAAGGCCGCCTTGAATGCAGCCCAGTCGCCATCCTCGATCGACTGTTTCACCGGCGCGAGGTCGTCGGCCAGAAAGCGTGACATCGTGCGCTCGTACTTCGGGCGCACGAACGCGCCGAGTTCCATCAAGCTGACCGCTTCTTCAAGTTCGTAGCGCGCCAAGGGCCAGTTGCGCGCTTCGGCCGCATACCAGAGCTTCCAGACGCGAGAACCAACCTCAGGCATGAGACGCCCCATCCCCGGCTGCGTGTGCCCCAGCTCGTCAAGCGACAGCTTGCGGGCGCCGTTGTCAACGACGATCTCTTCTTCTGGATTCGCCATCGCGGGCACGATACTTCCGATCAGGTCTCCCAAGTCGTTCGTGAGGGCGGCTCGTACGAGCAGAACGTGCCCGTTCGAATCGAGCGGCGGAGATGGCGGCCGAGTTCGGGATGGACTCGCTCGACGGTATCGACACCGATGCGGATTCTGGTTGACACCGCCTCGCGGGCCAGTTCCAGCGAGTCGCCTTCTTGGGCCAGCAAGGCCTCGATCAGGTCGCGTTCGCCCTCAGCGAGCGCGGCGCTAATCGGCTCCCTGCCCCGCCGAGCGCGGTCTGCCTCGGCGCCCAGATCGGACAGGCGGGCCCGGTGCTCCTGCCGTGCCGCGCCGTCGAGAACCGCCAAGGGATGAAGCCGTGCCCCACCCCCCGACCGCCACGGTGACGCGACTCCGGTGGTTGCCGCCGTGCCGACGCCCTGTCGTGCCGACCCAAGCAGCAGATCAGCCACATGAAGGCTTTGCGCAGAACGGACCAGTAGATGAGCTAGGTCCTGCAGGCCCCGTTCGTCGTCGAGCTTCGCCTCTGAACCGTTGTAGCGCACGAGCCAGCCGTCACCATCACTGCGGCGACGAAAGACGTTGACGGCGCGCGGCGCGCCGGGAATCGCGGCCGCGTCCGTCAGGTCGGATCGGGCCAGCACCGATTGGCATTGGCTCGCCAACCATCCGATGCCGAGCCGGCGGTAGATCTCCTCAGCCGCGGCCAGGAGCTCCACGGCGCGGTCCCAATCGGTGGGACCTCCTCGCACTCGCAACAGCGCCGCATACTGCCTGTAGGTATGGGCCAGAAGGATGGGTGCGACGGCCTCGGCATGCGCTGTGACCGCCGCCTCGAAGTGGCCGCGAGCGACCTCCCATTCATCGATGCGGTGGGCCAGCAATCCCAGTTGGCGCGAGATCGAACCGTGGCACGCGCCGCCAGCGGAGTCGTAGGCGAAGCGGTCTTCGTATGGAAGCAGCCGCTCGTACAGCGAGCGGGCGACGGCATTGTCGGCGAGTACCGCGGCAACCTCACCGAACAGCGCCGTCTCTGCCAACCGATCGCGATCGTTGTCGTCGTCGTCCTCAGTGGCCGCAGCAGGCGCGCCGTCCTCCTCGGTGCTCCAGGTGGTCAGCTCGGCCCACGCTTCGGAGTCACGGCCCAGATCGACGAGGATCGCGGCACGCACCGCGGTGGCGCCGACGCCCGGTCCGAGTTCGCGCGCCGCCAGCTCGGCCTCCGCAGGGCGGCCCTGCTCTCGGCGGAGCAATGCGAGTTGCACGGTGCAGGCATGGAAACCGGCCCGGTCGCCAGCTGCCCGGCTCAACGCAGCGGCCTCGCGGTTGCATCGTTCGCACGCGTTCAGCCGCCCGGCGACGAGGGCGGTCGTCGCCTCGCGAAGCAACTGCGGCCAGGCCGGCGGTTGGAGACTCGTGCGTCGAGTCTACGGCTCTGGGAAAAACCTGACCTGGTAGGTAAGGTTTCTCACGGAGCTGCCCCGGTCAGGCGCGCTTGGCGACGTGGTGAGTAACCACGGTGACCACGTCGCCGTAGGTGCGCACCTCGGCAACCTCTTCTTCGGGCAGGGCGATGTCGAACTCGTCCTCGAGCACCATCGTGAGTTCGATCGCGCTGAGCGAGTCGACACACAGGTCTTCGCCGAGCCGGGCGCCGGGCAACAACCGTTGCGGGTCGACGTCGAGTTGCGCGGCGACAATGCCGCGCACCTTGGGTTCGAGATCGTTCACGTCGCCAACGCCTCCTTGGTGGCTGCGAGCTCCGCGACAAGTGTGTCCCGAAGCGCAGCCTTCTCAACCTTGCCTGTGCGACTGCGAGGGATGGTATCGACGACGCGCACGTGGCGCGGAACGGCGTAGTCAGCCATCCGCGCGGCCACCCATGCCTGGACCAGGCCGGCATCGATAGTGCGGGTCATCGCCGGCACCACGTAGGCCGCTACCGACTCGTACGCGAGGCGGTCGGGGATTCCGAAGACGGCCGCCTCGGCAATGTCGGGGTGGCTCACGAGGAGGTACTCGAGTTCGACGGAGTACACCTTGAACCCGCCCCGGGTAATCATGTCCTTCGTGCGATCGAGGATGAACACATAGCCCTCATCGTCGACGCGGGCGAGATCGCCTGTGTGGAGCCACCCGTCGGTGATCGCCGCTGCGGTCGCATCGGGATCGCCGTAATAGCCCGAGGTAACCATCGGGCCCCTGATCCACAGTTCACCGGCCTCGCCCACGGCGAGATCGGCGCCACTGTCGTCGACGATGCGAACGTCGGCGCATGGGAGGGGTCGGCCGACTGACCCCGACTTCCGCCGGAACTCCGAGTCGAGGAGGATCGTGGCCGGCGAATGCGTCTCGGTCAGGCCATAGGCGTCGTAGAGGCGGAGGTGCGGCATACGCGTGCGGAGCGCGGCAACGGTTGAGATAGGGACAGGTGACCCACCAAAAGCCCCGATCTCGACGTGGGCGAGGTCGGGCCAGCGGAACTCGGGAACGCGCAGCAATAGCGGCCAGAGCGAAGGAACGACCATCAGGTAGGTGATACGGCGCGCGCCGATCAGCTGGACGAACTCGCGGGGTACAACCTCGTGCACTGTCACTGATGTGCCGCCCACGAGCATCATCGGCGTGACCTGAGCGATGTGGCCGGTGGCGTAGTAGAGGGGAAACACGACCGCCGTCCGGTCGTCGGCCGTGAGGGAGAACGTGCGCACATAGGCGATCGCTGAGTGCATCGTGCACCTATGCACGACCTGACTGGCCTTGGGCCGCCCCGTGGTGCCCGACGTATAGATCACGCCGTACACGTCGTCCTGATCGGGGAAGGGCACGGCATCGCCTCGCCACGGCAATCGCCTGCCGGTCAGGTTGTCGGCGACATCGCGCACGGCCCCCGGCGCAAGCCCGGCGTCGGCGCCCGCGGCGCGCAGACCGTCCATGAACTCGGGGTGGCCGAACACCAGCGTTGCTCCCGAGTGACGGAGCATGTATGCCCACTGGGGCGGCTGGAGCCGGGTGGAGAGCCCGACGAAGACCAGACCGGCGCGGGCGCAGGCCCAGATGGCCACAACGATGTCGAGGCCGTTTCTGAGGCACACCGCGAGGCGGTCGCCACGGACGAGGCCCGCCGCAACCAGTTGCGCCGCCGTTCCCTCGACCAGCTCTGCCAATTCCCCGTAGGTGACGTCACCTTCAGGAGTCTCCAGGGCGAGCCGGTCGGGAAACGAGGTGGCGGCCGCGTCGAGGGCTTCTACGATCGTGGGGATGCGGTCGGGATAGCAACGGACGTCCGCGCCGAGCCATCGCTCGACAACGAGACTGCTGGGCGTGTGCGGCGCGCTCGGCACTCAGCAGGGGTCGTTCGACATCTCGGCGGCCGCCCTGGCCACCGCACCCGTCGTTCCCGCCAACTTGCCCAGCCGGTTGTGGAGCTCGCGCACCGCCGAGCGGTTGGCGGTGTAACAGAGAAAGTGACCCTTCCGGTGACGCTTCACCAGCCCGGCCTCCAGCAACACGGTCAGGTGGTGGCTGGCAAGCGATGACTGCATGCCGACCGCCGCGGCTAGGAACCCGGCACTGCGCGCACCCCTGCGAAGGTGGCGCAGGACAAGCAGGCGGTGCGGTTCGGCCAGAACGGACAGATCGGTCGCGAGGCGCTCGGCCTCGTCACGGGTGAGGGTGCTGATCATCGGCCAAGAGTAGCGAGTGGTTTGGAAACTTCAATCCACGCTGAGTTACTGTCCCGGCCTCCATGGAGCTCTTTCTCACTGTTTGCGTCAGCAGCCTCACCCTCGGCTTGCTGTACGCACTCTTCGCCACGGGCATGGGTCTCGTCCTGCGGACGTCCGGCGAGCTCAACCTCGCCCACGGTGACTCGCTGATGCTTGCGACCTACGTAGGGCTGGGCACCGTCCACCTCACCGACGTTCGATCAGTTGCCGTACTCGCCACCGTCGCGAGCGCGGCCGCCATAGGAATGGCCGTCTACCTCGCGATCTACGCGCCGGTCGCGCACCACCAGCGGGCCGGAATCGTCGGGCTCGGCTTCCTGCCCGCATTTGGAGTGGCATTGATCGTGCGCAACATCGCAGTGGAGATCAATCCGGCGGGGAGCGAGAAGTTCCCATCGTTGTTTGCCGGTGACCCCACCAACCTATTTGGGGACTACCAGTTGCCGGCCGCGGGCTGGTGGATTCTCGCCGCCGGCATCCTTGTGCCCATCGGGCTCGCGTTGTACCTGCGTAACGGTGTAGCCGGACAGCGAATGCGCGCCGTGGCCGATGACCAGGTCCTGGCTCGGCTCGCCGGCATCCCGGTCACCCGCACACTGGCGTCGAGCTACGCCATCGCCGGCGCGGTGGGCGGACTGGCCGGTGCCCTCTTCGCATCGTTCTTTGGCCAGATCTTCATCTCTCTCGGCTGGCAAGCCACGTTGAAAGGCTTTGTTGCCGCCGTGCTCGGTGGCATCAGCTGGGTACGCGGCGCGGTGATCGGAGGAATCGTGCTCGGAACCGCGGAGAGCTTCGTATCTGCATACGTCTCCACCCGACTGAAGGACGTGGTCACCTTCCTGCTCCTGATCGGCGTCATGTTGGTGGCACCTCGCGGCGTCTTGGCGGCCGGACGCCTACGTCAGGCCTGATTTCCCTCACAACGAAAGGTTGTTCAGATTGAAGAAACTGACTGTCACCCTGTTGGCCCTCGTCGTCTTTTCCGGCGCAGCTGCGTGCAGCGACGACGACAAATCGTCGTCATCGTCCACGACCGGGGGCGGAGCGAAAACTGTCACCATCGCCCTCGGAGGTCCGTTTTCCGGTAGCTCAAAGCCGACGGGCGACAAGATCCGCGCCGGCGCGCAGCTGGCGGCGGACGAGATCAACAACAGCGGTGGCATCAAGGGGGGCCCCTTGAAGGGTGCGACCATCGTGTTCAAAGAGTTCGACGACACCGGCCAGCCGGCACGGGGCGCGGCCAACATCCGCACGATGATCGACGACAAGGACATCCTCGCCTTTGTGGGCTCCGGCAGTTCGGACGTCTCCGTCGCCATGGCACCACCGGCGAGCGAAGCCGGGTTCCCCTTCCTGTCCGCCTACGGGTCCTCCCCAAAGATCCTCGAGGCGGCCACCGCCGAAAAGAGCGTCTTCGTCGTGGCACCGACCTTCCCGGCGTATTCCTTCTCTGTGACCGACGAGTTGCTGAAGGCCGGTCACACGAAACCGGCGATCATCAACCTCACCGGCACGTACGGCGACGGCGTGTCCGACCTCGTCGTGACCCGGCTCAAGGAGAAGGGCATCGCGCCGGTGGCCAAGGAGTCCTTCGCCTCCACCGACACCGACTTCCGCACGCAGCTGGCCAAGATCAAAGATGCCAACCCCGACTCTCTCGTGGTAGTCGGGCTGGCGAACCTCGACGCGCTCATCCTCCAGCAGGCCGACGAGTTGGGCCTGAAGGTTCCCATCTACGACCCGGGCGGCATCACCAACAACGACACCTTCATCAAGACCTCAGGCCCTTTGGCCAACGGGGTCGTCGGCAACACGCCGAGTTACGCCAGCCGTGACACGCCTGCGACCAAGGCACTCCGGGATGCGTATACCAAGGCCACCAATGAGTCGGTCGTGCCCGATCCAGCGGTCTTCTCCTATGAGGGTGTGCGCGCCGTCGCCGAGGCGCTGGCGCTCGGTGGGAGCAAGCGAGCCGACCTCTCCGAGTACATCCGCAAGGTCGACATCGCCGACACTGGCGTCGGGTCGCTCAAGTTTGCCCCCGACGGTTCGCGCATCGGCGGCCGTCTGTACATCTTCACCATCACCGACGGTCTGCCGAAGTTCACGACGAGCTACGAGCAGACTGGCCCAGTGGCGGTCAAAGAGGTTCCCCTCGGGGGCTAACTCGGGGTGGCTGCGGCGGTGGGGGCCGTTTGTCGCTCTTGCACTCGCCGCCGCACTACCCGTCTACGTCGGGGGCCGGCGCGGCTTCGGCCTTGGCACGACCGCCGTCATCGCCGTCATTCTTGCCCTCGGCTACCAGGTGACCTACGGCTTCTCGGGCCAACTGTCCGTGGCGGTGGCGCCGTTACAAGGGATCGGCGCGTACGCCGTGGCCAATCTAACGACAACCGATGGATGGTCGTTCTGGGCTTCCCTGCTGCCGGCGGTGTTGCTGGCCGCGGCCGTCGGCACGGTCGTGGGACTGCCGGGACTGCGGGTGCGCGGCGACGTCCTGGCGCTTGCGACATTGGGGGCCGGTGAGATATTGCAGTCGCTGTACTTGAATACCGAGACGTTCACGCAAGGCTCCGATGGCATCTCCGGCATCCCGCCCGTCTCCGTGTTCGGTGCGGCGCTGGACCATCGAGGCTTGTACGTCGTGGCGCTGTTGCTTGGGCTCATCACCCTTGGAGCCGTTCTCGCTCTGCGGCGCTCTCCCCTAGGACGAGCCTGGCTGGCCCTGCGCGATGACGACCTGGCCGCGCAGGCCTTCGGCATCCGTACTGGCCGTTTGCGTTTGCTGGCGTTCGCCGTCGGCGCGGGAATGGCCGGACTTGGTGGCGCCCTCTATGCGGTACAGGACCGGTTCGTGTCGTCGGTGTCGTTCGGGTTGAACCAGACGGTCATCGTCATCCTCGTCGTGCTTGTCGCCGGCGAGGCGCGCATCGGTCGAACGGTGGTGGTCGCCGTCGTGATCACCCTCGTCATCGACCGACTCGTGCCCTACGGCTCGGTGTCGGAAGGCCTGACCGGCGTGCTCATCCTCGTCGTTGTTGCCGCGCGCCTCGGGCTCTTCGGCGCGATGCGGGGCCGCCTGCGCACTGCCGTACAAGCGGGTGCCCGATGAGCGGCTTGGCCTTGGTCGACGTCAGCAAGGATTTTGCCGGGGTACACGCCGTGGGCGGCGTGTCACTGTCGGTCGCGCCGGGAGAGGTCGTCGGACTGGTCGGTCCCAACGGCTCCGGTAAGACGACCCTGGTCAACGTCGCCAGTGGCGTGGTGCCGCCCTCGGGTGGGCGAGTCACGGTTGACGACCGCGACCTGACCGGCGCGCCTTCCTGTCGCTTTGCGGATGCCGGCATCGTGCGCACCTTCCAGGGTCTGCGACTCTTCGAGGGTCTGTCGGCCCTCGACAATGTCCTCGTGGGGGCTCAGCGACGTGTTCGCACCTCCCTCGTGGGGGCGTGGTTTCGACCGCCGAGCTTTCGACGGCGGGAACGGGGCCTGGCCACGACGGCCCAGTCTGCGCTCGAAGAGGTGGAGATGGCGGAGTTCGCCGACCGGCCCGTGGTCGCCTTGTCCCACGGGCAACGGCGACGGGTCGAACTGGCGCGGGCGTTCGCGGCGCGCCCCGAGTACCTGGTGCTCGACGAGCCCGGCGCGGGCCTCGACCCCGATCAGCTCGACGGACTCGTGACGTTGATCACGCGCCGGCGCGACGCCGGAGTCGGCATGCTCCTGGTCGAGCACGACCTGGGCCTTGTCGATCGGCTGGCGAATCGCGTGCTCGGCATCAGCGAGGGAACGATCGTCGCCGAGGGGACGCTCGCAGAGGTTGCAGCGCATCCGGCATTGGCCCCGCACCTCCAGTCCCCTCGATGAGTGCCGAACCGCCTTCGCAATCACGTCTCGAGATCCGGGGAGTGGAGGCAGGCTGGGAACGTTCCTCCGTCGTCCGCAACACCGACCTCGACGTTGCCAGCGGGGAGATCGTCGCGTTGCTCGGCGGGAACGGCTCCGGCAAGTCCACCCTGTTGTGGGCCATCGCCGGATTGCTACGCCCGCGCGCCGGCACCATTTCTGTAGACGGCCGCCGCATCGATGGTCTAGGCGCAGACCGGCTGGCGCGCTTGGGGGTGCGGCTGCTCCCTCAGTCCAAGCGGATCTTTCCCTCGCTCACGGTCGCCGAGAACCTCGCCGTCACCGACCTCGCGCCTGCTGCTGATGCGGATGGAAGCCATGAGCAGCGCGAGGAATGGCTCGACCTCTTTCCCGTCTTGCGGTCGAAACTGTCAGACCCAGCGGCATCGCTCTCCGGGGGCGAGCAGCAGCTGCTGGCGATCGGTCGAGTGGTCACGACTCTTCCTCGAGTACTGCTGCTCGACGAGCCGTCGGCGGGGTTGTCAACTGGTTGGGCAGCCGAATGCTTCCGAGCATTTGCGGGCCTGGCGGCCGGTGGAACGACCGTTGTCCTGGTCGAGCAGAACGTTGCCTTGGCGCGCCAACTCGCCCATCGATCGCTGCGCATGCACTTGGGCCGACCTGTGGACGATGTTTAGTCGCACACAGCCCTGGCAAGAGTCTGGACGCACCTGGGTACGAGGCCCACGCCTGCCGAAAGCACGACTACGACGGATCGGCAGGACAAGGCACCCGGTACGCCTGACTTCTGACTGAAAGAGAGTTCCTCGATGCCTGACCCGTTTGCGACGCTGCTGCAGGACCACCGTGAGGTGGAGAACCTATTCGCCCAGTTCGAACAGTCGGGCGACCACGAGACCGCGATACAGATCTGCCGCGAGCTAGCGGTGCACTCCATGGTGGAGGAGGAGCTGATCTACCCGTTATTCGCCGCCAAGGTCTCGAAGTCGCTGGCCGAGGAGGCCCGCCACGAGCACCAAGAGGCGAAAGACATCATCACTCGCATCGAGGTAATGAGTCCGGACGACCCCGGTCTCGCCGACGCAGTTGCCGAGCTCAAGGCCTCAGTGCAGCACCACGTCGAGGAGGAGGAGAACGACCTCTTCCCGCGGATGGCGAAGGAGTTGCCCGAAATCGTCTCGACTCTCGGACCCGACGTCGATGCCCGCAAAGAGGTATTGCTGGAACGGGCGAGCGATCACAAGGCGCAGGGTCTGGCGCCGAGCGCGTCGAGCCACAAGCCAGTCGCAACGCAAGGTTCGGTCACCGGCGACCAGCCGCGTAGCGAGCCCTAACCCTCCCGCCGCTTTTCTGACGC
>DATLEI010000061.1:0-9126 GCA_035525375.1 Acidimicrobiales bacterium | reverse complement strand
GACGTGCTCGCCGAGGTCGTCGGGGCGCTGTCGTAGGGCCTCAGTCTTTTGCTTCGGCGAGTCGATGGAACGCGTCCGGCGTGTGTGAGAGCTGACCGAATAACTCCACCCCTTGATCGATTCTCAAAGCCCTCAGCGGGCGAGCAGGAAGAAGCCGATAGGCCGTTCCGGCAGCTGTGTGATGACAAATTGATGCCAAACGAGCTACGAGCCAGAAAAAAGGGCCCCGGCAAATGCCGAGGGCCCTATCTACTTCTGTAAAAAATTGGTGGCGGGGGCCCGATGTGCGCGTTAACTGCGACCTTCGAGGTCTGAGCACGCAGCGAGCTCATCCCACTGACGAGAATCGGGCGGTGGTGTTCTTTCGCATCGGCGACGTACGCGGAGCGGAAAGACCGCAGTCGCGGCCGGCTCGCTGAGGGAAGCGGTCGAGATCGAAATGCCGCTTCGCGTTAGCGTCCGTCACTGATGCGCATTGCAGTGATCGCGGATCCGCACCTGTCGGTGCTGCGCGACGGCACCGCCTCGTGGCACAACCCATACCGTCTCGCCGACGCCGACGATCGTCTCGACGCCGCTCTCGCCGATCCTCTATTCAATGACGCCGACGTGTTCGCGATCCTCGGCGACCTTGCGCACTTCGGCGACCGCGAGTCGATCCGGCGATGCATAGATGCGGTCGCTGAGGCGCGCGGCGACCGGCCGTCGGTTCTCCTCGGCGGAAACCATGACGTGCTCGTCGAGGGCGTGAACCTCGACGACGAACTCGAACCGTGGTGCGACGGCACCGACGCCGCAAAGGTCTTCGAATCGTCGGGCCTCGGATTGCAGGTGCAAATCGTGACAGCGCTCACGACGCGAGAGGTGTACGCGTTCGATGTCGACGCCCGCACGCTCGCAGCGCCGGGTCCTGCGGGTCTCGTCGTCTTTACCCACTTCCCGCTGCTGTCGTTGCGACGGCGGGCTCGGGCGGCAAACTTGCTGTATTCGGGTCATCTGTCGGACCTTGCGCCGCCGGTGGCTGCTCTTCCCACCGACTTGCCGGTGGTCGTACTCAGCGGTCATCTCCACCTCCGTGGCGTAGCGCACGAAGGTGACGTGTTGCAGTTGTCGTTCGCCGCGCTGGTGGAAGCTCCGTACGAGTTGGCACGCGTCGACATCCAGTCGAGGGGCGACGGTCTCGTCCTTGAGTATCAGTGCGCCTCGGCACGTCCACCGGACGCGGAGAAGCTCCCTGTTTTAGATCCCCCAGCGGGTCGATGGCTGTGCCGACCCGGCCACGGCTGGCAGCGTGAACCTGCGCGAAATGATTGACGAGAGGCCGACTTCGGCGCCGAAACGCCGACGGCCCCTCCGTTGGAGGGGCCGTTCAAGCTTTAGTACTGCGGTATTCAATTGGTGGCGGGGGCCCGATACTCGGGTTCACTGCGACCTTTGACGTTTGAACAGGGCTGTCGACGGTCACTTCCCGCAGCCGTGGGCCCACGCTCCGCTGTACCCGCCGAAGGACGTCACGAAGTTGGTGAAGCCGGCGAAGGTGAGGCGACCGCTCGAACATTTGAACGTAGGGTCTCCCCGCCCATCAGTGATATCGAATCGCCCGGTGCTCTCACCAGAGATCGCGTCGCCCTCCCACGCGCCGGCCCATGTGAGCGAGCCCCGGGTGTGATCGCCAAGGTAGAGCCCCTTGAGCGTTCCAACGCCTGACACGCGGTAGTACAGGTGATTGGGCATCTGACTCGTATCGCAGAACTCCACCTTCATCGATTGTTCGGTCCACGTACCGGCGAATGCGCCCTTGAGCGACGCGAACGCCATGAACGGGATGTCCTTGCAAGCCTGCAGGTCACCGAGCCCGGTAGGAACAAGCGATGGCGTCGCTTGCCACGCCCCGGCGACCCAAGTAGTCGTGCGGGCATTGTTCGCCTGGGCCGTGCCCGCCCGCGTCGGCGCCGCGTCTGCTGGCGCCGCAACAACTAGCGCGGCGGCGATGGCCGCCGCAGCCGAGATACGCCTCCAGGTCCTACGGATCGTTCGCTTTGACCCAAACATGTTTCTCTCCTTCTTCCGGCCCGGTGTGGGAGCACACCGGTCGTGTTCGGGAGAGAGGCGTCAGGAACCACGCAACGATTGTGCGTCTCGGTTGTTGCCCGCCGAGCAACGACCCGGCGTTCAGGTGGCACGGCGCGCACTGGCTCGGCGCGGCGTGCGCTTGCCCATGCGGCGGAACTCCTCCAGCACGACCTTGGCCAAGGCCGGTGGGAAGACGAGCTCTCCTCCGTAAATGCGGGTGACAGCCGCCGCCACGTCATCGGGTTCGGCGGTCTTCAGCAGATACCCGCTCGCACCGGCCTGGACGGCTGCAATGACCTCGGCTCGCTCGTCTGTTGACGACAGCATGAGCACCTTCGTTTGAGGCAAGACCGCAAGGATCCGGCGCGTGGCCTCTACGCCGTTCACGGTCGGGAGGTTCATGTCCATCACCACGGCGTCGGGCGTTGTTCGGGTGGCGAACTCGATGGCCTCGCCGCCGTCGGATGCCTCGGCCACGACCACGCCCACCCCGCTGCCTTCGAGCACCGTCCGCAGCGTCTGGCGCCACATGGGATGGTCGTCGACCAGCATCAGTGTCACGGCCCCCGTCGCTGCGCCGGGTGAGTCGGAACCGGGCGCGGCTACGTCGAGTTGGCCACGGTCGGTAACCCAGGTGCGGTCGGCGTTTACGTAACAGCAGAACGTGCCGGTCCGCACCGCCATGGTCAAGTGGTCGGCCAGCTCGGGTCCGTGTGAGGCCATGGCCTTCAACGCGGTCGAGATGCTGTTGCGGACGTTGACCCGCGCCCGCTCGGCGGGCGACGCCGTTTTGCGTGCTCGGCCGCCCAGGCCGAAGGCGCCGAGGAGCTGCTGTTGGAGGGCATCGATTTCCTGCTGCGCTCGGTACGAACGCTCCGAGTCGTTGAACGAGACGGCTTCGTCGAGCTCATCGGCCAGCTCGCGCAAGCGCTTGCGGTAGGCGGCCTTGGCTTGTGCGTCGATGACCTCGCCAGCGTCGCCCAGTCCTCCCACACTGAGCCCTTCGCTGCGGGCGGTGGCCCGTCGACGACCGCCGTGATCTGCCCCGGTCGTGCCCGCAGCCGCAGCCACAAGTTCGAGGACGTGGATCTCAACTCCGGGATGGCGCAGCAGTTCGGCCAGATACCACAACCCTTTCGAGTCCTTGAGCCGGAACGTCTTGCCTCGGTAGGCGATGGTCCAGTACTCGCCCTCTCGAGCGAACGTGTCGGGGAGTTCGTTCATGGCGTGCGACGGCACCCGCGACGACTCTATCTGGAGTGCGGGTTTGCGGGTCCGACCCCAGCGCGATCAGAGCGGCGCAACGATCGTTGCCCTCCTATTAACGGCTCGAGGGCGACCGATTGTCCCGGCACGAGTTCTCCCCCTCGCACCAGGTGGCACAGCACCGACAATAAGCATGGTGAGGCACACTTGTGGCTGATGGCAGGATGAAGACGACGGGGTGGGAGGCACGTGCCGCCGTGTCCGTCATCACCTTGCTGTCGATGGCGCTGGTGGCACTGGCCGTCGATTTCGGGCTGCGCATCTCGGGCTTCGGTTCGCTGTCGCCACTGCCGTCGCCGGGTCACCTCGACTTCTCCGCCGGTCCCGCCGGCGGTTTCGCTCCTCTTGACGCTGGCTTCGTCGACCGCTTCCTCGGCCGCGGTCCAGGACCTCCGAGCGCCGACGTCAGATCACGCGCCGGAGGCGGCGCGACACCACGCTCCGCGCAGGTGGGGGGCACTGCGCATCTGATCAGCCACAGGTTTACCAACGACCGGTTCGCCGACGCCTACCGGGTACCGTCGGTTCCATTTCGTGCCGAGACCTCCACGGCCGGGGCGACCGCGGAACGAGGGGAACCCGCTTCCTGCGCATCCCCGCTCGGCGGGAAGACGGCCTGGTACACCTTCACAACGCCCCGCCGGTTGAGCTTGCTCGCCGACACCTTGGGCACGTCGTACGCGTCCGCCCTCACCGTCTATCGGGGATCGTCAGTGTCGACTCTCACACCGGTGGCTCCGTGCAACAGTGACGCACGCGGCAATGCCATGGTTGCGTTCACCGCCGAGGCCGATGCCACCTATTACTTCCAGATCGACGGTTCGCTCGGCGGGCACCTGGTGTTCAGCCTGCAGCAGCGGGGCGTCACTACGAGGGCCTCGGTCGGCTCGGACGGGCGTGCGGGCGAAGGCGACTCGTTGATTGGCGTGCTCTCTGGCGACGGGTCCGAGGTCATGTTCGTCTCCGGATCCAGCACCTTCGACCCGGGCCCGCGAACCACTCCGTGCGCGCCGAGTGGCGTCGCACCCTGCGGGAAGGTGGGGGCTTACGTTCGTGACCGGCGCCGGCACGTCACGACCAACGTCTATCCCGCCCAGAGCGTGGCCGCGAGCGAGACCGACGTTGGCAGTCTGGTTATTCCGGCCGCCATCTCCGACGACGGTCGTTACCGCACCTTCTTCACCACCGCCAAGACCCAGGCTCCCGGCTCGAACCCGAACCAGCCTTCTTCGCCGTACCATTTCGAGCTCTTTCGACGTGATAACCGCACCGGCGAGATCGAGCGGGTGTCGGTGCCTTGCGATGGCTGCGGGACAACCACCGACGGCTCGAGCGCGCGCGGCGAAATGTCAGCCGACGGCCGCTACGTGGCCTTCGTGTCATGGGCGACCAACCTCGTGCCGGGCGACACCAACCTGGTCCGCGACGTGTTCGTCCGCGACATGGTGCGCCGCACCACTCACCGGGTCAGCGTGCCCGACCGTACCCAACCAGGGCGGGAGGGCGACGGTATCCCCAGCTCCTCGGGTGATCAGGGCGCGGACCTGTATTCGATCTCGCGCGACGGCCGGCGCGTCGTATTCAAGTCGAGCGCGCCCAACCTGGTGGCGAACGACACCAACCGGGCGACCGACGTGTTCATGCGCGACGAGCTCGCCGGCACGACCGAGCGCGTCAACGTGTCGTCGGCGGGGATCGAGGCCAACCAGGACTCGCGCAGTGTCACCGGCTTCGGCCTTCGCACCATTAGCGACGACGGCCGATTCGTGTACTTCAACTCCGACGCGACCAATCTGGTCAGCCGGCCGACCAACGGCAAGGAGAACGTCTATCGGCGCGACCTCTGGTTGAGGACAACCACGCTGATGACCGTGTCGTCGACCGGAGTGGCGGCGAACGACTCGGTGGGATCGACTGACTACCGCCAAACGCTTTTCACGTATGTGGCACCCATCCTGGTTGCCGGTCGACCCAACGTCGGGCTGAGCTCGCTGTCGTATTCGGCAACCGCGGATGGTCGCTACGTGGTGTTCAGTTCCGACGCCGACAACCTGGTGCCCGGGGACTCCAACACGAAGACCGACGTGTTCATGCACGACGCGCACAACGCCTCCACGATCCGGGTTTCTGTGTCTTCCGACGGTGCTGAAGCCGAGCGCGGGGACAGTGGCTCCCCGACCATCTCAGCCGACGGCACCTACGTGGCTTTCCACTCGACCGCCGACAACTTGGTGGCAAACGACGACAACGCGAGCTCCGATGTCTTCGTCCGCGAAATGCCCCGCCCGGGCGCGAACTCGGGCTGGTCCTGACAGGGTGGCTCGCCGGCGAGTCCGCGATCTGTCGCTGTTCTGGAAGTTGCTGTTGCCCTTCCTCGCCTTGATTGTCACCTTCGGATCGGCAGGGGCGTTCTTCATCGTGCGCGACCTTTCGGACCGCGCCCAGGTTTCGCTCGACCAGGAGCTGGCGCGGCGTCTCTTCGAGGCCCGGTCTCTGGTGCACGACCGCGAGCTGTACCTGGCTGAGTCCGTGAACTTCGCTGCCAACGTTCAGGGGATGCCCTTGGCGCTTCGCTCCGGGGACCGCCGCGCGGTCGAGAGCCTGCTCGGATCGGTACTCGCGCTGAAGCGCGACGCCGGCCTCATCGTGGCCACCGACGCCAAGGGCGTCGGTGTCGTCGAGTTGCGCCACGCGACGCCGGCGGGCGCTCCGTCGTCGAGTGCCGGTCGCCACTGGCTCGACAGCCCCCTGGTGGCGGCGGCCCTGGCCGACCCCGCGACGGGTCGCCATGCTGGCTTCCTCGACGACGGAGGTCGGACACTGCTGGCTATCGCCGCCCCGATCTGCTTGACGCCGCCCGGCTGCGAAGCTCGCGGGGTCGCCATCGTCGGCATGCCGGTCGAGGCCCTGGCGGCAGAGGCCGCGGCGAAGGCCGCCGGCGGTGCCGCGCCAAACACCGGGGGCACCGCGATCTTCGGTCCCGCCGGTCACCTGCTGGCCCAAGCGGGCCGTCCGGCCGGCCCGGTGGCGCCGAAGCTTCGGGGCAGTGATCTCGTCCGGCACACACGCCGGGTGGACGGGAAAAGGGTCGCCACCCTCTACGCGCCGCTCGACGTGCAGGGCCGGCGAGTCGGGATACTCGCGGCCACCGCTCCGACCGATGCGGTCTACGCGTCGGTACGGGGAACTTCGACACGGTTGGCGCTCATCGTCGTGGCCGTGATGCTGGGCGTGGTGGCCGTCGGCGCCTTGCTCTCCCGACTGATCCTGGCGCAGCTTCGTCCGCTGGTGGCCACGAACCGGGCACTCGGGATGGGTGATCTGTCGGCGCGGGTACCCGTGGTCAGCGACGACGAGCTCGGCGAGGTAGCCCAGGGAGTGAACCAGATGGCGGACCAGCTCGAGGCGCTCTATGACAACCTCGAGTTGCGCGTGAACCTGCGTACCGAGGAGATCCGAAGGCTGCTCGCGGAGCGCACCGAGTTCCTGGCCGCCGTGAGCCACGACCTGCGCACCCCCCTCGCGGTGATCCGCAGCCAGGCCATGATGCTGGCCGACCCCCGTTTCGAGCAGAAGCCGGAAGAGACGGCCAGGACGATCATTGCTTCGAGCGAGCAGCTGCTGGTGCTGATTAACGAGCTGCTCGAGCTAGCGCGGGCCGAAGCAGGGCGACTCGAGGTCGAACTGGCGCCAGTGAAGCTCGCCGACACCATCAAAGAGCTTCGACGCACGCTCGACGGCTTGGCGCGGGCGGGCGACCTAACGCTGAAGGTGAGCGTGGCCAGAGGCCTGCCGCCGGTCACGGCCGACCCCCGTCGCCTCCGGGAGGTCATCCTCAACTTGGTCGACAACGCCGTTAAGTACACCCCCGCCGGAGGCCGCGTCGAAGTCTCCGCTGAAGAGCGGAACGGGCGCGTCCACGTCTCGGTCAGCGACACGGGGATCGGCATCCCCGACGGGGACCGCGAGCGCATCTTCGAGCCCTTCTACCGCGTGCGCGCCAACCGTCCGCAGGGCGGACAACCCTCCACGGGGCTCGGGCTGGCACTGACCAAGCGGCTGGTCGACGCCCAAGGCGCAACGCTCACATTTTCGAGCGATGTTGGCAGCGGCACGACGTTCACGCTGAGTCTTGAGCCGGCGACACCGGCCGCCTCGCCGTAACCCGCGTCGCCTTCGATTAACCGTCGTTGGGCGTTTCGTAACGCTTCCTCGTCACGACCCGCGAGCTGCGGGTCCCAACGAGGGAGACCCCATGCGAATCGTCATCCGCCTCTTGCCAGCGTGTCGGCGTGGTCCCGCCCGCGGCGTCCTACTCAGCCTTGTCGCAGCCGCAATCGGGTCGCTCCTCGCCCCGGCGCACGGCGTAGCGACACCGTTGGCGTTCGGACACACCACCGTCTTCGCCAACGTCCCTACTCCGGGTCACCCCTTCGGGGTGCTCGCCACCGAGAACGCGGTCTACGTGGCCACGTCCGCCGGAAGCCCTTTCGACCCGAACACTCGCCCGGAGACAATCTTCCGGTACGACCCGGAAGGCGGACGGCCTACCGCCTCGGTCGCGGTGCCGACCATGCCCCAGATGGGCTTGCACGACATAGCCGAGGACGGCGACGGGCGGATCTACGTCGTCGACATGAACAGCCGGATCTTGCGGTTCACCCCCACCGAGACCGGGCTCAGCGAACCGGCGGTATACGCCAGCGTGCCGGAGCCCTACGCGACCCTCGGCTGGGCGGCCTCGATGTGGCAGAACCTTGCCTTCGATTCCGACGGGAACCTGTTCGTGACCGACGCGAGTCTTGGCGCAATCTGGCGGATCGGTCCCGATCGCATCCCGACTATTTGGCTGCGGTGCCCGAAGTTCCTGTCGATGCAGATCGCCGGTCTCAACGGGATCGCTTTCGGTCCGGATCACCGCCTTTACGTCGTACAACTCGCGGTGCACGACCCCGCCAACTTCGGCGGTTCACGGGTCTACCGACTACCTCGTCCCGCGCCGGGGCGGGCGCCGTCGTGCGCCGGGGCGAAGGTGTTCCACGATTTCAGAGTGAACCGCGCACAGAAACGCGTACCTTTCCCTTCCGGATGCGACCTCGCGTTCGCAAAGTCCGGCAACATGTACGTCACGCTGAACGCGCACAACGCAGTCGCGGTGATCGGACCCAACGGGCGCGAGTTGCGAAGGATCTCCGACAAGCGGTTCGACGTCCCGATCGGCATCCGCTTCCAGCAAGACAGCGTGCTGATCGCGAACTCCAACTACCTCCCGCGAGAAAATGCTGATCACTGGCTGATCCTGAAGGCGTTCGTCGGCGAGCCGGGCCTGCCGCTGGTTCGGCCCCACCTCCCGTCTGCACGCCGGCCAGGCCGCTGGCCAGTCAAACTCGGCGCTGCGTGAAGACGCTCCTGGTCGGACAGCCGTAACGAGTGAATCGATGACGGCCGTCGTGAGCGGTCGGTCGGGGTACTCGGAGACGCGCATCTCGTCGCGGGCACGTGAAGTCGGTGACGAAGGGCCGAGCCAGCGCACGCAAGCCATCTCGGTGATGTGATTGGGCTGGCCTCACCATGGCGAAGTCGACGGCAATCCTCGACACGAGAGACGGCCCAGGCACTGGGCCCGGGCCGTCGATCACAATTGGCGGCGGGGGCCCGCCACACCCTTCAACTACGACTTTCGAGCTCTAATCGTCCAGGAAGGCATGTTTGGCAGGAATGTCCAGACACGCGTCGAAGTTGTATCCACCTATGCGATTGCCTTCCCGCTTCCTTTGGCGCGCCGCG
>DATLEI010000054.1:0-18062 GCA_035525375.1 Acidimicrobiales bacterium | reverse complement strand
CGGCATCGGGGGAGCGGCCAACACCGTCGGGGTCCTCGGACCATTGGGGCCGACCGCACCGCAGCGCGACTGCGCCTGCACGAGTTCACCGACGGCAATGGGGCCGAGGGCGTACATATGGATCGCGTTCACCGTGATCGACCCGTCCTCAGCGAGGATCTGCTCGTTGAAGACGAACTTGAAGCGATCGCCGATGTTGTCGAGTGTGCCCTCGACGGTGTAGTTGGGTGCCGGGGTCGGCAGGATCGGCACGGTCGCCAGCGGCGCCTCCGTCTTGGGGTCAAGCTTCGTCTGCACGAACGCACGAGTCATGGTCGTGACGCCGGTCACGCCCTCCTCGGAGGCGGTGCACGCGCTCTCGGCCAGCTCGAACCGGAGAGGGCCCCGGTCTGGCTTGTAATTGCCGTCCACTGACGACGAACTAGTCACCCTCCCGCCCGGTCCGAGGGTCCCTGCGGTAGAGACCTTCAGGGGACCTGAATCAACCATGTCGACCGGCCCAAACACAGCGTGCCCGGATGGCTCCGAAGCCGTCAGGGGTCGCTCGGTTCCGGTCGGCGGGAGCGTGACGACCGGCGCGGGTCCTTTTGGGATGGCAGGCCCGCCGAAGAGGCTGAGACTGGCGGAGAAGCCGAACGCGCCGCCGTTCACCAAGACGACGTCGGCTCCCGCCGCCGGGGTGGGGACGAAGGTGGCCAACACGATGGCTGCCACCGCCACGCCCCGGCGCGCGATGGGAGCCGCACCTGCGACGGATCGGGGGCCGCGCGCCACACAGCCAACGTATCCTCACGCAGAGGTCGGTCGAGGGTGTGGCGTCATGACAGGAGCTCGATTTCGCACTGGGTCCCCGACGCGCCGGCCAGCTTGGGGCCCAGGGACGGACGTCAAGGCGCCAACCGAAGGACCTTCGCGCTCCCGAGGGCGAATAGGGCTTTCCTACCTAGAAGCGCGCGAAGAATTGGCTTAATCGCGCGCTTTTGGCCCTATGTTTCGCCCTTCTTGGCTGTCACGCTCGACACATGCTCGAGACTCAGCAGCCGTCCAGGAATCCGGCCCTCCACCACCGGTTACGCATCGTCGTACTCGTTGCCCTCACTTTGGGGGCATTCGCCGCCGTCGCGGGCCAATCATCGGCCGATGTGGCCACGGTGAGCGGCAGCGCCTACGGCGCGAGCGGATTCGTCGACTTCGGGCCAAACCACGCCGATCTGGTCCCCACCCCCTCGGTAACGCTCCCCGCCAGTGGAGCCACTCTGCCGGTCACGGCCACCGCTCCCTCGTCCTTCATAGCGCCGAACGGTTTCATCATCTTCCAGTCGGGAGCACTAAATGTCAGCACGCAGGGCACCATCGGCCCCGGAGGTTCGTCGACCAGCACCGCCAGCGTGGCCAGCCCGGCGCTCGCCGGATTGACGGCGACATCGGTCAGCGCCACCTGCAACGCCGCCGAAGCCGGGATCACCGGCTCGACGACGGTGACCGGCGGACGCATCGTGTTCGCCGATCCTGACGACACCAGGAGCGGTGAGCCGGGCGAGAATATCGTCGTCGTGCCCCTTACGCCGAGTGCGGGCTTGGAGTTCTCCGGCCCCGTGGAGAACACGCCGGACTCTTTCAGGGTCGTGTTCAACGAACAGGTCGTGACCGCTGGCTCCATCACCGTCAACGCCATGCACATATTCCTGCTCGGCCCCAACGCCACCGGCCAGGTGATCGTCGGCCAGGCGCACTGCGACTTCACTGCGACTCCCGCTACGACGTCCACGACACAGGCTCCGGTCACGACCACGACGGCCGCGCCGGTGACCACGTCCACGACACAGGTGCCGGTAACCACGTCGACGACGGCCGTGCCTGTGACCACGAGCACCACGCAGGTTCCCGTGACCACGTCCACGACCGCCGCGCCGGTGACCACGAGTACGACGGCTGTGCCGGCGACGACGAGCACGACCGCCGCACCCGTCACGACTACGACAACCACGCTCGTCGTCCAGCCCATCGTTCCCGTGGTCAGGGTCACGGGCGACGTCACCGTGACCGAGCCGGTCGGCGGTAGTACTCCGGCCACCTTCACGGTGTCGTTGGACGATCCCTCCACCTCCGCCGTCAGCGTGAACTACGCCACGACGGGCGGCACAGCGGCGGCAGGCGCCGATTACCTCGCAAGCTCAGGAACGCTGGTATTCGACCCGGGCCAGACAACGATCTCGGTTCTCGTGGAAGTCCTCGCCGACAGCGTGGTCGAGCCGGACGAGACGTTCACCCTCACCCTCAGCAACCCCGTTGGCGCGTCGCTGGGGCAGGTGAGCGCCGTGGCGACAATCGTCCCCGGCGTGTCACCCGCAGATCCGTTCACCTACGAGTGCGTGGCGCCCACTGATATCACCACTGACACGGCTGCCCTTCACGCGGCCACGACCGACCCCGGTGTCACCGGGGCCAGCTTCATCCTTTCTCGGGAGGGAACGGCGGTGGGTTCGCCCATCGCCGTTCCGGGGGTTGGCCCCTTCAGTGCTCCGGTCACCGGTCTCGACCCGGCGACGACCTACACGTACACGACGACGTTCGAGCCCGGCGCCCGGCCGCAGTCGAATACGGCCTGTTCGTTCACCACTGCTTCGCTACTGGTTCTTCCCCCTGTGGTTCCGCCGCCTGCCCCCGGTCCCGCCGCCGCCGTACCCCTGGCACCACAGCCGGCCGGCGCGTCGCCGACCGTCGGTGATTCGGGTGGCACGAGCGGAGGCACCGCTAGCTCGCCATCTGCTGGAGGAGCCGTTACGCGCAGCCCGCTGGCCCGCACCGGCGCCTTGATCATGTCTCAGGTGGGAACCGCACTTCTTCTGCTCCTGGTCGGAGTCGGCCTTGCCTTTGCTGCCCGCCAGCGGTCCGTCAACAGGGCGAGGGCCCGGCGGTCCCAGCCGTGATGCCTAGATACCTCAGAGCCGGGTGGCTTATCGCAGCCCTCCCGCTCATAGTCTCCGTCGCTGGCGTCGGCGTCCTGGTCCCCCCGGCCGGCGCCGACGTAGCGACGGTCAAAGGCAGTGCGTTCGGTTACTCGGCCAGTGTGAGCTTGTTCAACACGCCCACGACCATCGCGCCGGCGCCGACCGTCACCCTGCCGTCCACCGGCGCGGCCAGCCCGCTGAGCGCCACCGTCCCCTCGGCAGTCGTCGAAGCACCCCCGGCGTCGTTGCTCACTTCGGGACAGATCCAGGTGAGCACCGCTGGATCCATCGGTCCCGGCGGGACGGCCACGGCCAGCACCAACATCGCCAACATCGACCAGGCGAACGGCGCGCCGTTCACCGCCACCGCCATGGCCAGCACCTGCAGCGCGTCCGAGACCAGCGTCACCGGTTCGACAACCGTCACCGGTGGGATGGTGCAGACCGACAGTGGCGACGACAACCCCGCCAACACCATCGCCGACCACGCGCCAGTGTCGGTGCCGGTCGCGGCCAACCCTGCTCCCAACACGAAGGTCCAGGGTCACATCCACATCGGCAACACCACCGCCAACTTCGAGTACGTGTTCAACGAGCAGGTGGTTAACGGCGACGGCTCGCTCACTGTCTATGCCCTCCACGAGCGCTTCCTCGACGGCCCCCTCGTAGGAGACCTGTTCATCGGCAAGGCCGAGTGCGGAGTCGTCTCCACGACGCCAACCTCCACCTCCAGTACCACGTCGAGCACGACATCGAGCACCACGTCCAGCACCACGTCGAGCACCACTTCGACCACGGTTGGGGCAACCACGACGACTGTGCCCCCGGGCCCCGGGCGCCAGTTGAGCGGTGGCTCCTACGGCTACTTCGTCACCATCGCCCTGTTCAACCAGCCCTCCGAGAGCAGGGGACCGGACCCCAAGGTCGAGCTGCCGGCGGGCGGCTCTGCCACTCCTGTGACCGCCACCGTCCCGTCAGTGAGCGTGATCCTCGGTCCCTCGTCGCCGTTTGGCTCCGACAAGATCGACGTCAGTACCCAGGGCACCCAGGAGGCGGGCGTGACCAGCTCGGCTGCGCTGCAGAACCTCAACGCCACGTCAGGCTCGCCCTTCATCGCCCAAGGCTTGGCCAGCACCTGCGGTGCCACCGGTGCGGCGGAGAACGCCTCGACGACGGTCACCGGCGGCAAGCTCACGACCTCGGGCGGAGCCGACGCCGACTCGAAGGCGGATGACACGATCGTCGACCTCCCGGCCAACCCCGCGCCGAACACCGCAATCAACGCCACCCTGCCCGTCGGCACCACCACCGACAGCTTCAAGGTCGTGCTCAACGAGCAACAGCGCGCCGCCGGCTCCATCACCGTCAATGCCCTGCACATGTACCTGCTCGGCCCCACGGCCAAGGGCGACGTGATCCTCGGCCAGTCTCGTTGTTCCACCACGGGCACATCGGTCGCGGCGCTCACCCCCGCGGCCACCCCAACGCCGGTGGCCGACGTTGGGGGCAGTGGGACCAGTGGTGGAGGCACAGCAACGTCGGGTGGCCAGGGCTCGGGGTCGGCCGCCGCCGGCAGCTTGGCCAAGACGGGCACCGACACCGGGAGCCTGGCGCGCCTGGCACTGGTGCTGGTCTTTGCCGGGTGGCTGATGACCGCTACTGCGGCCAGACGCCGGGCCGCTACACCGCGCCGGCGACGATGACCACCGCGGCGCGGCTCCGATGCGCCGGACTGGTGGCCGTCATCACCGTGGCGCTCGCTGGCTGCGGAGGCGGCGGCAACGAGGGCCAGAAGGTGGCCGCGGTCACCACCGTGCCCCCGTTGGAAACAACGACCACGGTCCCGGTGACGACCACAACCCTGCCGCCCGTCGGTGGGGACACGACGGTTCCCCCGGCGCCGGCACCCACCCCTCCTGCGCCGGCGGCTCCGGCTCCGGCGCGCACGGTCACCGCCGCTGAGGCGGAGGCATCGGTCCTGCAGGCGAGCGATGTTCCGGCGGACTGGGTCACGCAGCCCGCCGAGGAATCTCTTCATCTCGACCTGATATGGCAGGAGGTGACCGGGTGCCTCGGTTTGGGCGGCCTCGAGCAGCCGATGGCGTGGGCGGTGTCCGCCGGCTATACCCACGGACTCGCGCAGGCAGCCCGGACGATGGTGCAGTACCGGTCGGAGGCCGCAAACCGATCGATCTCCGATGCCCTCGCCGGTCCCGGCGCGGCTCAGTGTCTCCTGCAGACGTTCAGCGCCGACGTCGACCGCAGCGCACCCGAAGGAGCCGTGCGGGAGAAGATCGACCTGGCATCCCTCGACCTCGCGCCGTTGGGCCAGCAGACCTACGCATGGCGGATCTCGGCAGTGCTCAATTTGAACGGCCTCAAGGTGCCCGTCCATCAGGACTTTCTCGTCGCGTTCAAGGCTGAAGCTGTGATCCCCATGCTGTTCCTCGACGTGGGGAGCCCGTTCGATTCCGGCCTCGAGCGCTCACTCGCAGAAGCGGTGGTATCTCGTGCCTAGACCGGACCACCGAGATGTACATGACCGCGCGAGAGCCCTCATTGGCCGCGCCGAGGAAAGGTGCCGATGACGATGAGCATCACCGACGTCCTGGCCGACCAAATGCGGTTGCCCCATGGGCCGCTGGCTCCGTTCGCGGCCCATACGCTCAACCGCCGCAACGCGGCGCTGATCGCCCGCGCGATCGACGCCCTCGATGTGCGACCCGACCACCGGCTGCTCGACGTGGGCTTCGGGGGTGCCATCAGCCTGCGCCTGTTCTTGGACAGAGTCCGCGGCGGTCAGGTGTGTGGAATCGATCCCTCTCGGGAGATGGTGCGACGGGCCCATCGGATGTACTTCCACGAGGTTGAGGCGGGCCGCCTCGTGCTCGAGCCCGGCAGAGTCGAGGCCATTCCCTTCGAGGGGGGGAGCTTTGACCGGATACTGACCTGTCAGACCGTCTACTTCTGGTCCGATGTGCGCGCCGGGTTGTCTGAGCTGCACCGGGTCCTCCGTCCCGGTGGTCTGTGCGCGGTGGCAATGATGCCCCAGTCGTTACAGGAGGACTTCGGTTTCCGCGAGCGCGGTTACAACACGGTGAGCCATGACGAACTCGGCGCGTTACTCGAGAGCTCCGGCTTCAAGGTGTCGTCGTGCCCACCTCCCGAAGGCGGTCCGTGCTGGGTACTCCTCGCCGAACGACCGCTCGGCTAGACCCGTCGAAGCGCGTCCTGCGCTATTGAGGGTCGAGCACCTGCTCAAGAGCAGTTTGCAGCTTCTCGCCACTCACCGGTTTCATGATGTAGGCGTCCATGCCCTTGGCGAGGGCCACTTCCTCGTCACCGGGCATGGTACGTGCGCTGAGGCCGATTATCGGCGTGCGGGCGGCGTGGGCCTCGGCCTGGCGGTCGCGAATCTCCGCAGTTGCCTCGAAACCGTCGACATGAGGCATCTGGCAATCCATGATTATTGCTGCGAACTCACTCGCGATCGAGGCCTGGGCGGCGCCGCGGCCATCATCGAGAATGTCGACCTCGAAACCGAGCTTCTCGAGGATGGTCTGCGTCAGGAGGCGGCTGACCCTCTCGTCATCAATTAGGAGGATTCGGCGAGCCATGTGAGGTGCTAGCCCGAAAGGGTTGCGAAGTCGGGCGGCGGGATGAACGAGATCGTCTTGATGAGCAGTCGGATCTCGTCGGGAAGGCGAGTGACGTCGAGGTCGCGGTCGCCGCCTTCGAGGGTGACGGAACTGGTCAGTCCTTCGGCGATCAGCAGTTTGGCTCCAAACGTTTCCTCGAAAAGAGTCTGCTTGCCGCCGATCGAGAAGCTGGAGATGAACGGTGCGTGCACTTCGAAGCCGGCCTTGGTGAACCAGCCCTTCACCTGAGCGGTCGCCTGGTTGTCGTGCAGGACAGGCGCGCCGGCGGCCTCCCGTTCTTGATTGTTCGTCATCTGGACGACTGCGGAGACGGTCGGGTCAGGGGCATCCACAGGGGGGAGACTAGCCCGGCACGGGCGGCGTCTCGGGCCCCGGGGCAGTCGACGGCGAGCTGGTCTTCTGAGCCAGATCCTGGCGGGCCTGGTCGAGGACGGACTGCACTGCGGCGACGGCATCGGGCGGTGGGTTGCGGGCGAGGAATGTCTCGAACTCCGGTATTGCCGCCGCGGGATCGCCTTGGTCCCGGTAAATGACGACCCCTCGGAAGAAATGGGGGTCGGGGTACTCAGGGGCGATCGCGATCGCCCTATCGAGGGACTCGAGAGCTTCTTTCCCGAGCCCGGCGCGCGCCAGCAGCCAACCCTTGTAGGTGAGGGCCTCCACATTGGCGGGTTCGACCTCGAGCACTGAGTCGTAGAGTCTGATGGCGTCGCCTGCCTTGCCCGCGGTGTCGCGCTGGTGGGCGCGTACGAGGCGCTCAGCCGGCGTGCCGGACGTGAGGCTGGGCCCGTCGACCCGTGCCCCGCCCCAGCGCCACACTCCGTAGCCTGCGGCCGCTGCAATGAGGACGATCACTGCGATCGTGGCGACGGGCCGCCGCCGGTTGCGGCGCGACTGGCGCCCGTCGGTCTTCTGCGGCGCACCTTCGTCGCTGCTGGCACTGTCGCCAACGTCTATGGCGTCGCCACCGTCGATGGCGTGGCTTGGCGCGTCGCGACTGGTGGCGGGTTCGAGGGCGCGAAGGACAGCGGCGGCGCGGGCGGTGTAGTCGGCGCGCAGCGAGTCGTAATCGTCGTCGGTGATGTCGCCTGCTTCATGCTCGCGCTCGAGGTCTCGAAGAGACTCGAGGAGGAATTGCCGCCGCTGCTCGAGGTCTTGTCGCTCGTCCCCCTCAACAGCGCTCATGCCCGCAATGCTCTCTCAACGATGGCCTCGTCGTCTTCGGAAGCCTCACCGGCGGAGCGAGACGGCCGCCAGCGGCGGAACACCAGCACGAGCCCGCCGATGGCACAGACGACGGCGACGACCGGTAGTGCCCAAACGAGTCCCGCTACTCCCTTGGCCTCAGGCTTGAGGAGGACGTCTTTTCCGTAGCGGCTCACCAGGTAGCCCCGAATCTCACCGTCGGTCTCTCCGGCCTGGACCCGTCGCAGCACCTCGTCGCGGATCGCACGCGCCGGCGGCGCGTCAGATTCGGCCGCCGAGAGTCCACGACAAGTCGGGCACCGGATCTCCGAAGTGATGTGATCCACCCTCTGGGCGTCGGTGGGCGGCCCTGATCGACCTCTGCCGGCCACGCCCAGTGACACGACCAAAAGGACGACCATGACGAGCCACGGGGCGAGCTTGGTCGCCTTCATCGAGCGACCGCTGCCCGCTCTTGGCGCGCCGGGCTCTCGTCGGCTCCCGCCGCGGGTGACGACACCGGCGCGGGCGTCGCTCGGCGACGATGCTCTGGCCACGCCGCGAGGAGCGTGCCGAGGCCCATGATGGCGCCGCCAATCCAGAGCCAGGCCACCAGCGGCTGGACGTTGACGCCGATGACGGCTGCTGTCTGGCCGGGCTCCGGCGCGGTCACCAGGGTGAGGTAGACGTCGTCGAAGGCGCGGGACCTCACCGACGGCGAGCCGATGGCTTGGGTCGCGAACGGGAACTGGTGCAAGGACGGCTCATAGATCTGACCGCCGTCGATTCGGACCTTCGCCCTCACCGTGGTCTTGTTGCCGTGGCGCTCTGCCGACGTACCGAGGAACGTGACCGTGTGGCCCGCCAGCTGCGCGGAACGGCCTGGCTCGAGCCGGAACTCGCGCCGGTGCCCATACGACTGGCTGGCCGCGAACGCCACTGCGATTACGACAACGCCGAGGTGAACGACCATCCCGCCGTTAGCCCGACCGAGAAAGCCGCGCCAGGGGCCTTCTCCCTGGCGCCGGGCGGCGCGCGCCGAAAGGATCAGCTGCCGCATCGCGGCGCCAGCGGCAAACGCACCGAGGCCGAAGGCAACCAAGGGCGCGAGGCCCCGGTATCCCGCCAGCACGCAGACAACGACAGTGATGGTGGCTGTCCACGCTGGCCAAAGGAGCCGCTTTCGGAGCAGCTCGCCCGACGCTTTCCTCCACGGCAGCGCGGGCGCGACGGCCATCAGGAAGAGAAGGGTGAACCCGACCGGCATCGTCATCCGGTTGAAGTACGGCGCGCCGATGGAAAGGCGATCACCAGAAGTGGCCTCGGCGATGAGCGGAAAGACAGTGCCGAGGAGCACGACGAAACAGAAGGCGGCGAAAGCCACATTGTTGGCCAGGAACGCGCCCTCTCGCGAGATGGGCGAGTCGATCGACCCTGGCGATCGGAGCTCGTCACCCCGCCACGCCACCAGGCCGACGGATACGGCGACGATCACGGCGAAGAAGGCGAGTATGGAGGGGCCGATCGCCGACTCGGTGAAGGCGTGCACCGAGTCGAGCACTCCCGACCGGGTGAGGAACGTCCCGAGGATCGTGAGCGAGAACGTGGCCAGCAGAAGCGAGAGGTTCCAGACGCGCAGCATCCCCCGCCGCTGTTGCACCATCACCGAATGGATGTAGGCCGTCGCGGTGAGCCAGGGGATGAATGACGCGTTCTCGACCGGGTCCCACGCCCAGTAGCCGCCCCACCCGAGCACCTCGTAGGACCACCACGCGCCGAGCACTATGCCAACCGTCAAGAACCCCCACGCGAACAGCGTCCAGCCGCGAGTCTCGACCAGCCACCCTTCGCCTAGGCGGCCCGTCACCAGCGCGGCGATAGCGAATGCGAACGGGATCGTGAAACCGACAAATCCGAGATACAGGATCGGAGGATGGAACGCGACAAGGGGGTGGTTCTGGAGCAGGGGGTTCGGTCCCGGGCCGTTAAGTGGTATCGCACCGTCAACCAGCTGGAACGGGTTCGCCGGACCCGCCATCAGGCCGAAGAAGAAGGCCGCAACGGCAAACGCAGTGATGGTTGCCCATGCAACCATCGGATCGGTAGCCCGGTCGCGGAACCGGCGCGCCATAGCTGCGATGTAGCCCGCCAGGATCAGCGCCCAGAGAAGAATCGATCCCTCGAGCGCAGACCACATCCCGGTGATCGTGTAGAGCAGCGGGGTCTCGCGACTCCCGTTCCTGGCCACGTAGGCGATGGAGAAGTCGTGGCTCAGCAAGGCCCACTCCATCGCAAGTGCTCCGATGACGCCCGCGCCCAAGATCGCCCACGCGTACCGCTGACCGGCCCGGAACAGGCGGGGATCGCGACGGCGCAGACCGATGAGAATGGTGAGGATCCCGAGCACCGATGCCGCGAGCCCGAGGGCGACCGCGCCGGTGCCGAGGGCGGATCTCACGGCTGGTCTGCTTCCCGCTCTCGGCCGCTCGGGCCGGGGGGGAGGGTCGTCACCCGATCCGGGTTTTCGGCGATGTACGTCTCCGTGTGCTTGACCATGATGCGGTCGCTGGCAAACTGCTCACCCTCGAACCGGCCCTCGAGGACAACCGGCGTCCCCGGCTTGAACAGCTCTGGCGGATCGCCGTGGTGCACTACCGGCACTTCGACACCGTTGCTGGCAATGCGGAAGTCGACTGTGCCACTGAACTCGCGCACGGTACCGGGGACTACGTCGCCCTCAATCCGGAACCGACGATCGCCGAGCGCATCACGCTGGGCGACGGCTTCATCCGCGGTACGGAAGTACACAGTGGCATCACCGAGCCCCCGTACGACCAGGAATCCCAGGGCGAGCAGGATCGCGGCTCCGGCGACCCACATCCGGCTCTTTGTCGACGTCAAGAGGTGGTGCCGGAGGGCTCGTCCGGGGAACGCTTGTCGGTGGCCGCTCGACCCAGAGCACGCTGGCGCAACACGAGCCACGCGGCGTAACCCCCGATCGCGCCGAACGTGATGGAGTACCCCGCTACCAGATACCCGAAGTGAGTGACTGCGATCACGTTGGCACCGGCAATCCGGCCTCTTCGGCCTCCGCCCGCCGCTCGGCGATGGCCTCGTCGAGGCGGGCGTCCTCAATCTGCTGTTCCATCTGCGCGAGGCGATAGCGCTTCAGAAGTAGCCAGGAATACAGCAAAGTAAAGGCCAGCACGCCGACCCACAGCGTGGTGCCCATCGACCCGTGGATCTGAGGATCGAGTAAACGCCTGTCGTCCAGGATGCTCGCGGGCTGGTGGAGCGTGCGCCACCACTCGACCGCAAAGTGGACGATGGGAATGTCGACCGCCGCGGCCAGGGCCACAAACGCAGCTCGTTTCGCGCGCACCTCGGTGGCCGCCGGCGCCCTACGGACCGCCAGATACCCCAGGTAGAGCACGAGGAGGACGGCGGTCAATGTGAGGCGCGCATCCCAGGTCCACCACACCCCCCACGTCGTCTTGCCCCAAATCGATCCGATGATGAGGGTCAGGCCGATGAAGAGCACGCCGATCTCCGCGGACGCGCCGGCTAGGAGATCCCACTTGGGCGACCGCGTTCGCTTCCAGAGCCACAGAACGCTGGCGACGGTAGTGACGCCGAAGGACACGTACATGGCGATCCACGCAGTCGGAACATGCAGATAGAGCAGCCGGACAGCGTCCTTCTGGTTCACATCGGCGGGGCTGACGAACAGCGCGAGCCAGACAGTGAGGCCCAGGGCCAGGATGGTCGTCCATCCCAAAACGAGCGACACGCGAGTCCTCATGCCTCCTCCAGCAGAGGCCCGAAGGCGATGACTCCGAAGGCGACATAGATGGTGGTGAAGACGGCCAGGAGGCGGACCCAGGGCCACCCGTCGGCTGGCGCCGCCGCCAGTGCTGCATCTGAAGCCCGGGTAGCAGCCAAGAGAACCGGAGCCAAAACTGGCAGTGCCAGGAGCGGCAGGAGGGTGTCGCGCACTCGCAGCCCAGCAGCGATGACGCCGTAGATGGTGCCGGCTGCGGCGATACCGACGGTCGTGAGCACGCACGTCGCCGTCAGCAACGCTGCGCCACGAATAGGGATGTTGTAGAGCACCGCTACCCCGACACCCAACACGACCTCCAACAGCGCAAGCTCGATGGCGATCGCGCCGGCCTTACCGAGAAAGATCCCGGCGCCGTCGAGCCCGGAGAGTCGCAGCGCGTCTCGGGCGTCGTCGTCGGCCTCGATAGCAAACGACCGCTGGATTGCGAGCAGCGCCGAGAAGAGAACCGTGACCCAAAAGAGCCCGGGGCCGACACGACTGAGCACCCCGCGGTCGGGGTCAAGAGCGAAGGCAAAGAGAATGAGGACGAGTATGGCGAAGGGCAGAACCTGATTGGTCGCGACCCTCGATCGCCGTTCGATGCGGAGGTCCTTGCCCGCCACCAACACGGCATCACCGAAAGCCCTCATGCCACACCGACGGCGTGCGGTACTGCGTCGGGGATGCGGCCGTCGGCGCGGCCCCCGCCCATGGCGACGTGACGGGAGGCAAGCGGCGCGGCTCGCTCCAACTCGTGCGATGCCATTAAAACGGTGGAGCCCTGTGCCGCAGCTTGCGTGATGAGACCGTCGACGACGTCGCGCGTGCGTTCGTCGAGTCCGGCATGCGGTTCGTCGAGTAGCCACAGCTCGGGCTGACGGACGACGACGCCGGCGATCGCCACTCGGCGCCGCTGGCCTGCCGACAAACGCCCGACGGGGACGTCGCGAAGCCGGCCATCGAGGCCGAGGATCGACATTCCCGATCGAACGTCGTCGGAGGACTTCCCCGCAGTGCGGGCGGCAAACCGAAGGTTCTCTTCGACAGTGAGGTCCTCGTACAGGAACGACGCATGACCCAGGAGTCCTACGCGCCGGCGCACCGACCGCCGGTCCTTGCGAAGGTCGCTATCGAGCACTCGGGCGTCGCCGGCGGTAATCGGCGTCAGCCCGGCGCACGCTCGGAGAAGGGTTGTCTTTCCGGCGCCATTCGGGCCGCGCAACAGCACCACCTCGCCGGCTCCCACGTCTAGGTCAATGCCGGCTAGAGCGGGAAACCGGCCGATGAGCGACACCGCGGAGCGAAAGCAGACGACGAGGGCCATGGCGACCGTTACCAAGCTACCGGTGCCCAGGGAGGACGGTCCAAGCGCGCCTACCCTGTGCTGCCGTGGACCTGAGAAAAGTTGTACGGGGCGTCGGCAAGACGCTGATCGCGCTCGGCGTCCTGATCTTCCTCTTCGTGGCGTACGAGCTGTGGGGTACCGGGATTGCCGAGGCTCGCGATCAGAAGGCCCTCAAGAAGCAGTTCGAGAAGCAGCTCCAGGCCGCGCCTCCAACCATTCCAGGGAGCGAGGCGCCCGAGGCCCCGCCTGTCACCGTTGCTGACCCGGGAGACGCTATCGGCCTCATCGAGATCCCGAAGATCGGCGTGACCAAGGCCATCGTCGAGGGGGTCGGAACCGAGGACCTGAAGAAGGCCCCGGGCCACTACCCCGGGACGCCGCTGCCGGGCCAGGCCGGCAACGCCGCCATCGCCGGCCATCGGACGACCTACGGCGCGCCGTTCAGCTCGCTCGACGAGCTGAACCCCGGTGACCCGATCAACGTCACCACGACAGAAGGCAAGTTTCGCTACGAGGTCGATCACACCGACATCGTGAGTCCGAGCGAAGTGTCGGTGCTGGAACCCACGGAGGACAACCGGCTCACGTTGACGACCTGTAATCCCAAGTTCAGTGCCGCCCAGCGCCTCATTGTTGTTGCTCGCCTGGCCGGCCCGACCAAGGACCCGCCACCCGCCCCCGCGCCGGCAGTCCCCGCGCCGACCCTGAACACAGCGGGCCTGTCGGGCGTCAGCAGCAGCAACGGGCCGGCCCTCCTGTGGGGCCTGCTCGCGGGATTGATCTGGCTGGCAGCGTGGGCCGTCGGCCAGTCGTGGAAAAAGTGGCCGGCCTACGCCATCGCCACCCCGTTTTTCCTCGTCGTTTTGTTCGTCTTCTTCGAAAACGTGTCGAGGCTTCTGCCCGCCAACGTGTAACCGAGCCAGGTTTGGCGCGCCGTACGATGAGTGCTTGTCATCACTGACGGTCGCCGTCATCTCGTTCCGGCTGAACGGCCCTGATGGCGTGTCCGTCGAGGCCGCCAAGTGGGCCGGCGCGTTCGACCGCCTGGGTGCTCACGTGGTCACTGTCGCCGGGGAGGGAACGGCTGACCGCATCGTGCCCGGTCTGGCGATGGCGGATGCAATTCCACCCGATGTCGGCGCGGTCGAGGCTGTACTCGAAGACGCCGACTTGGTCGTGGTGGAGAACTTGTGCTCTCTGCCGCTGAACCGCCCGGCTGCCGACATCGTGGCGAAGGTGCTTGTCGGGCGCCCGGCCATCCTTCATCACCACGACCTCCCATGGCAGCGACCGCGAGACCGCGAAATTCCTGACTTTCCTCCGACGGACGACAGGTGGCGTCACGTCACCATCAACGATGTGAGCCGGGAGGAGCTGGCGGAGCGAGGCATCGAGGCCGTGACCATCTCCAACTGCTTCGACGTGCATGCGAGCCTGGGCGACCGAGACGGCACGCGCCGCATCATCGAGGTGGCTGACGGCGAGCGGGTCGTCGTGCACCCCACGAGGGCGATACCGAGGAAGAACGTACCGGCGGCTTTGCGACTCGCCGAGGCCATCGGTGGCACTTACTGGCTGTTGGGTCCGGCCGAGGATGGCTTCGGGGACGAGCTCGACCGGCTGCTCGGGGCCACGACCGCGCCAGTCATTCGGGGTTTACCTGCGGAAGTGACGGTTGCGGACGCGTACGCGGCCTCCGACGCGGTCACGTTGCCGTCGACCTGGGAGGGATTCGGTAACGCCACGGTGGAGTCGGCCATCCATCGCCGGCCCCTGGCAATCGGCAACTACCCAGTCGCATCCGAGATCGCTGCTCACGGATTTCAGTGGTTCGCGGCCGACGATGCGGAGGCTCTGGACGATTGGCTCCAGGCACCGGACGCGTCGTTGCTCGACAACAACTTCGATGTCGCACGGCGAGACTTCTCGTTGGAGCGGCTTGATGCCAGCTTGGCCAGCCTGATGGCAACGTGGGGGTCAGCACCCTCGTGAGCGATGCTCCGCTGTCCGACCCGGTTGAGGCCCGGCGCGCGAGCGCAGCACGGTTTGCGGCGATGGGTAAGCGCGTCGGCTACTCACTCTTTCTGGTGGCCGTCGTCGCATTCGTCGCGGGCGCAATAGCGGGCTTCTCGGCGCCGTACGTGACCGTCGTCGTCGCGAGCATTGCCGTGGGGTCGCTGGTCCTGGCCCCAGCCATCGTCATCGGATACGGAGTGAAGGCAGCCGAGCGCGAGGAGCGCGGCGGCGGGAGCTTCCACTAACCGTTTGTCAGGTGAGAGCCTTTTCATCCCGCAGCGAGCCGGTGGATACGACGGCAGCACAGAGCACCATTAGAAGTGCGCCGCCCACGTAGGGAGCGGGGATGCCGATGTGCTGGAAGGCCAAGCCTCCCGCGACGGGCCCGACCACCCGCGCCAGCCCGGTTGCCGACTGCTGGATGCCGAGCGCGCCGCCGCGCCGGGCGACGCTGACCCGGACGGAGAACGCCGAGGTCAGTGACGGCATCGCCAGGCCTTGCCCCACGACCAAGGCCAGCAGTGCAGGAACGAGCGCCCACCACGAGTGGGCCGCGGCAAGCAGCATGAGGCCAGCGGCATTCGCGGCCAGTGCAAATTGGAGTGTGCGGATCTCGCCCAGCCGTTTGACAGTTGGGTGCACCAGTGACGTCTGGACGAGTACCAGAACGATACCGATGGCTGTGAAAACTGCTCCTATCGACGCTGGGCCGAGGTCGAAGCGGCGCTCGCCAAAGAGCGAGAACGTGGCCTCGAAGGCACTGAATGCAAGCAGCGAGACGAAGGCGACGGCAACGAGTTCGACGAGTCCTCGGGGGCGCTTGTCAACCGCCACGACCGGTTCCTCCGGCTCGGCGACGTGGCCCTTGGTTTCCGGAAGGCGGAAGATCGCGGCGATCGCATTGGCACCGGCCAGGCCGGCGGCGACGAGGAAGGGGAGTCGGGTCCCGCCGAGCGCGGCGAGCGCGCCGAGGGCAGGCCCGGCGACGAAGCCGACGCCGAAAGCCGCGCTCAAGAGTCCGAACAGGCGCGCTCGTTGATCTCGCGGCGCCAGGTCGGCGACAGCAGCCTGAGCCACTGACACGCTCGCGCCGGACGCGCCGTCGAGGATTCGCCCCGCGAAGAGCAGAGGAAGCGACCCGGCCAGACCCGTTAGCAGGCTTCCCAGAGCTGTCCCGACGAGGGACAGTATGAGGACGGGCTTTCGCCCGACCTTGTCGGACACCGAGCCCCACAGCGGCGCGCAAAGGAGCTGCGCGACTGAAAACGAGGCAAACAGCGCGCCGACCACGGCCGGGCTCGCGCCGAACTCTTCCGCGTACTGCGGAAGGATCGGCAGGATGATGCCGAAACCGACGAGGTCGAGCGCGACGGTCGACCAAATGGTGCCGAACCCCGCGGGGAGCGGGGCGCGGTTCCCTGGTCGTGCCTCGCGTCGGAAGTGTCGTCGCACCCGGCAAGCGAACGTGCTCGCCGCCGACGCGTCAAGTCGGCGTAGCTGTTCCTTCCGCCGTGCTCGGTCTAGAGGTTTCTAGACGGGGCGGACGTTGGCCGCCTGCAATCCCTTCGGCCCCTGCTGAACCTCGAACTCGACCGCTTGGCCTTCGTCGAGGCTGCGGTAGCCCGGGGTCTGAATGGCGCTGAAGTGTACGAACACATCTGCGCCGTCTGACTGCGAGATGAACCCGAAGCCCTTGTCTGCGTTGAACCACTTAACGGTACCGGTCGCCACGGTGGCGATCCCCCTTCTTGTGAGCAATGTTCAAAGAGGGGACTGCCCGACCCGTGCGGTGTTGCCGTACAGAAAAAGCCAATTCCCTCAAGGTCGACGCTACCACTCATGGGGGCCGCTTTCAGCGGCCGCCCACGAGTGTGGGCACCCTGTGCTTATTTGGCTCGCTCGCTCCGCAGGGAAGCCGCGTGTCCGTCACCGGTGGACGCGTGTGCCGCTCGGCGTGTCCTCAACTATCCACCCGGCCGCTTCCAACTGAGAGCGGATCGCATCGGCGGCGGGGAAGTCGCGAGCGGCGCGCGCCGTGTCGCGCCGGGCCACGAGGTCGGCGGTGGCGGAGTCGATCTGCGAGGTCTCGCTCGCGACGGCCAAGCCCAGCGCGCCAACGATCTCTCGGAAGGCGGCCGCCAGCGGGGCCGCAGCTGTGGCATCTGCTGAATCCATCAGCGTGTTCGCCTCATGGCGGAGCTCGGCCAGGTCGGCCACAACCGCCGGCGTGTCGAGATCGTCTTCCATCCGCTGTCGGAACCGAGCGAGCGCGGCCTCGTCCGACCCGGCCGCAGGCAGTTCCGCGGCGCGCCGTCCGAAGGCGTCGAGCGTGGCCAGCGCCCGCTCGGCAGCGGCTGTGGCCGCCCGGGTCACGTCTAGCGGCTTTCGGTAGTGCGACTGCAGCACCAGGAGGCGGTAGGCGCGCGGGTCGGTCGACGCCAGCAGATCGGTGAGGCTGGTGAAGTTGTTCAGTGACTTCGACATCTTCTCGCCCGCCACCTCGACAAACGCGTGGTGCACCCAGTGATGAGCGAAGTCGCGGCCCAGGGCGACCGCCTGCGCGCGTTCGTTCTCGTGGTGCGGAAACATCAGGTCGAGCCCACCCGTGTGCAGGTCGAAGCCTTCGCCGAGCAGATCGAGTGACATCACCACGCATTCGGTGTGCCATCCCGGTCGCCCGTCTCCCCAAGGCGACGGCCACGACGGCTCCCCGGGCTTGGCCAGCTTCCAGAGGGCGAAGTCGAGCGGCGAACGCTTCTCGTCATCGATCTCGATCCGTGCTCCGGCGCGGAGGCTGTCGAGCGGTTGGCGGGCCAGCAGTCCGTAGCCCTCCACCGTGCCGACATCGAGGTAGACCCCCCGCTCCCGGCCGCTCGGGCCTGCGCCGTCAGACGTGCGATAGGCGTGTCCTGTCTCGATGAGCCGCTGGACGAGCTCGACCATTCCCTCGACGTACTCAGTCGCATGAGGAGCTTCATGGGGTCGCAGCACGCCGAGCTTGTCGAGGGCGTCCCACCATGCGGCCTCGAACTCGATCGCCACGTCTTCTGAGGTGCGGCCGTCGCGTTCGGCGCGCTTGATGA
>DATLEI010000035.1:0-3554 GCA_035525375.1 Acidimicrobiales bacterium | reverse complement strand
ATCCACGACCCGCTGACCGGTGAGGCCTACAGCCGCGACCCGCGCAACATCGCGAAGAAGGCCGAGGCCTACCTCAAGGGCTCCGGCATCGCGGACACCGCGTTCTTCGGCGCCGAGGCGGAGTTCTACATCTTCGACTCGATCCGCTACGACAGCACACCCGAGTCGAGCTACTACTACATCGACGCCGAGGCCGCGGCGTGGAACACCGGCAAGGACGTGCCGGGCGGCAACCTCGGCTACAAGCCGCGGTACAAGGGCGGGTACTTCCCCGTCTCCCCCACGGACCACTACGCGGACCTGCGCGACGAGATGGCCGTCAAGCTCGAGCAGGCCGGCATGCAGGTCGAGCGCGGCCACCACGAGGTGGGCTCCGCCGGCCAGGCCGAGATCAACTACAAGTTCGGCACGCTCCTCGAGAGCGCCGACAACCTCATGCTCTTCAAGTACATCATCAAGAACACCGCCCACGCGGCCGGCAAGACGGTCACCTTCATGCCGAAGCCGATCGCCGGCGACAACGGCTCGGGCATGCACTGCCACCAGTCCCTCTGGAGCAACGGCGCGCCGCTGTTCTACGACGAGGTCGGGTACGCCGGTCTGTCGGACACCGCGCGCTACTACATCGGCGGGCTCCTGCACCACGCCCCGTCGCTGCTGGCCTTCACGAACCCCACGGTGAACAGCTACCACCGCCTGGTCCCGGGCTTCGAGGCGCCGGTCAACCTGGTCTACAGCCAGCGGAACCGCTCGGCCTGCATCCGCATCCCGATCACGGGCTCGAACCCGAAGGCCAAGCGCCTGGAGTTCCGCTGCCCCGACCCGTCGTCGAACCCGTACCTCGCGTTCTCGGCGATGCTCATGGCCGGCCTCGACGGGATCAAGAACAAGATCGAGCCCGCCACCCCGGTCGACAAGGACCTCTACGAGCTGCCGCCGGACGAGCTGGCCTCGGTGCCCCAGGTGCCGGGATCGCTCGGCGAGGTGCTCGACGCGCTCGAGGCGGACCACGACTACCTGCTCGAGGGCGGGGTCTTCACCGAGGACCTCATCTCGACCTGGATCGAGTACAAGCGGACGACCGAGATCGACGCCCTCCGCCTGCGCCCCCACCCCTACGAGTTCGCCCTCTACTACGACATCTAGAGCTCCTAGACCTCTGACCTGCGGCGGAGCGGGTAACGAGGACAGCTGGGTGCGTGTAGACGCAGCGTGAAGCTGGCGGTGGGTAGCGCCGCATGGCCTGCGGCTGCGGCAGGTGGTCGACGACCGTGAGGTCGGCCTAGCCAAGCTCGGTGGTTGGATGTCGGCCATGCGCCCAACGCACGGCCTGGCATTGGCTCTTCTGTTGATGCCGATGACCCTGATCCCATCCGGGACGGCGTCCGCCGGGGCGTCCCACACCCTGACCGCGAGCCCCGGGAAGGGATCGACTGGGACGTCGGTGACCCTCCGCTACAGCATCAACGGGACGCCAGGCCATTGCGGGTCCGACTTCAAGGTCGTCTTCACAGCGGAATCCAAGGTCATCGGAAGGCGGCCGCTCCGCACTGACTGCACCTCGCGGATCACATGGACCGTTCCTTCGGCGCCGGCCTGTCCCGCGACCCTCGGCCTGTACGCGGGCGTGGACGCCCAGCAGGAGACCGTCGCCGTGGTGGGTGGCACCGGCGCGGGGCTCGCCTTCGCCAAGACCTGCGCAAAGCCGCGTCCGACGGCCTCGCCAAGGACCAGCCCAACGGCCTCACCCAAGGCGAAAGTGGCCGTAACCGCCACGCGCACTCCCTCTGCCCCACCGGCGAGGGTCACGCCCACTGCGAGCCCGCCTCCCACCCCGACGCCCGTCCCGTTGGTTCCCACGGCGGGCGCCGAGCAACGCGGCACGGTGGAGCAGCTGACGCCCTGGGCGCTCGCCCTTGTTGCTGCCGCAGTCGTCGCTGCCTTGTTGCGGAGGCTCTGGCACAGCCGGGGCTGAGGCTGGGCGAGGACCAGTGACGCGCCTCTCGCGCTCGACGGCTCGACGGTCGAAAGCGCCGCTTACATTCGCTCGGTCGGCCTTTCCCGATGACCATCCCGCAGGGTCCGACGTCGCCGCCGACGGCCCCTATCGCGCTCGCATGGGCGGCTCGTCCGTACGCGCGCCCCGTGGGGAACTCGCTTTAAGCGCCGTGACCCTCAGCGAGACGCGAAAGCACGGTCGCTTGATCCACACTTGCGGTCGCCTGCGAGTTGCGGCTTGGCCATCCTTATCGTCATCTCTCGAGGGCCAGGCTTCGTCTGATCGTGCTGTCCGCGCCGGCATCGTCCGTTGTGAACAGGACGTTGCTGCCCACACTCGTGTATCTGAGGAGAGTTGGCGCCAGGCCGCGTCTGGCGTCCTTCAAGTCCTCCGAGCTTGGAAACACATACAGAATCGCGACCGTCTCGCCACCTACAGAGTGACAAACGAAGGTGCCGCTTCCCGGAATGGCGGGGAGTGGGGATGATGGGAGACCACGAGACAAGTCAACGACCTCGTGACACGCTTGCACTTCTCGCAGAGCAGCCTGGGCGCGGGAACTCGAGACCGACGGCCCAGCCGAGCCGCACGCTGCGAGCGGGAAACACAAGCTGACCACGGCTCCCGCGGAGGCTGTCGCGTGCCTCAGCACGGCCTTCCGTTGGCCTAGTGAGAAGCCCACGCGTACACCTGCGCTTTCACGCTGAAGCGTGCGATCACTACCGCGCCTACTCCGCCCTCTCAGCCCGCTCCCGGACCGACCTCTCGCGAGCCGCGTTGTAGAACCACCCGTCGGTGAGCCCAACCAGATAGGGCCAGAGGCGTTCCCGCTCTGTGGTGTCCCGGCGGCCCAACTTCCAACCCAGGCCACCCGGCATCAGCCAACCCCACCGGCTCTCGTAGGCCTGGTCATCGAGCTTCCATAGCTTCTCCATCAGGCCCACGCGTGGAGCGTACGACCGCCACCGCTGCCCGGGGCCGCTTTGGGCGCAGCGCCAGCACCCCTGCCGGTGATAGCGCGCGGTTAGCCGTGCTGCGTTCGTCTCCGCGTCTCATCGCGATCACGTCGGGCACGGGCGTCCAGCAGCAAGCACCCGAACAGGGCGATGGGCGTCGTCGTGATCCATGACCACGGACCAGGGAGGAATAGGAGGGTGGCAGCGACGGCCGAGAGGCACCCCCAGATCAGCCAGGTACGTCGGCTGTCCAGGAAATACGCCCAGGCCACCAGGCGCGCCCATCGTGGCTTCATGCTGGGAAGCCTGCCATCGCTACGTGCGATCGGGGGTCGAAAGAGGTAACGCGCTGTTATCCCGGCCGCGCATCCGCTGCCACAACCTCGAATGCCAAGCGAACCCCACGTTCAGCTGTTGCGTCGTACCTTCGGGCCAGGCAGGGCCTGCCCCGACACACCGGGCCTTGCATTAGGTGCGGAGGGGCCATGGGCAAGTGCGAAGCGCAACGGCTCCCGGTCCGTGTGGTGATCCTGACGCTCGCGCTGGCACTTGCCGGCTGCACTGCCGGCCACGACTCCGCAACCAGCTCTCCACCCCCG
>DATLEI010000026.1:0-22170 GCA_035525375.1 Acidimicrobiales bacterium | reverse complement strand
GACGTTCCCGTCGCCGCCGACTACGACGGCGATGCCGACGCGGACATCGCGGTGTTCCGTCCGTCCAACGGCGTGTGGTACCTGAGGAACCAGACCCCGGACGCCGTTGCCTACGGCGCTGACGGCGACATCCCGGTACCCGCCGACTACGACGGCGACGGCATCGCGGATCTGACCGTCTTCCGCCCATCCAATGGCGTCTGGAATCTCGAGAACGGCCAAGGCATCGCCTGGGGGGCCGCCGGCGACGTCCCGCTATCGCTGCCCCCGGCGGTTCGAAACGCCTACTTCGCCGGCTGACCGGCGGATAGAGAAGATCCGCCTTATCGGATCAATTGAGTCTCACTCGGTGGGGCCGACCTCGTTCCATTAGGGGGCGCTGCGGGTTTGCGCTTCGCTTCATCTCGTTGCCCACCAGGGGGTCCCCAGACATGCCGGTGAGCAGTGGCAGCTCCTCCCGGCCAACCTCTTGGAGAGCAGCCGCATCCGTTCGAAGCGCGGATATAGCTGCGGGTACGGCGCGGACGGCGCCACCCCCAGGAGCACCGGCACCAATACGGGGCACCAATTACTCACGTCCGGAAAGTCGGGCCACAAACGGGCCACAACGAGTGGCCCATGGCGGTCCTGAACAGTCAGTCTCGGTCAGCCGAAATGGCCTCTGAGCTGCTCTTTTCCCAATCTGCCCTTGTGGCGCAACGCCCTCGGACCAGCCTTCCAAGCTGGTTACGCGGGTTCGATTCCCGTCGCCCGCTCGCATCGCTCGCTCTCAAACGCACCCGTCCAATGGGCACGTATGTCCTGTCTGGCCTATCCGGTCCAATGAGTCAAGTCCCGGTGGCCCAGCGCAAACGGCAGCTCAGAACTGGAAGTAGATGAACGGGACCGAGGTGCCGCCGCTCCAGATGACGATGGCCACGACCATGAGGCCGTACACAACGCCCCGCAGGGCGGGGCTCAGGTCAACCAGCGCGGCGTGGTCGCCGGCCCGGCGCTGCACAAGGTCGATGAACACGATGGCGGCGCCAGCCAGGGCCAAGAGAACGATGGCCTTGCGATCGGTCACCCCGCCTTGCAAGTCGGCAATGCCAATCAGGTAGCGCAAGGCGGCAGTGGTCGAGGGGGCCCGGAAGAAGACCCACGCTACGCACACCAGCTGGAAGGTGAGGAGCGTGCGCCACAGGTCGCGCCGCAGCAGCCACGGGCGCCGGTAGTCCTCGGAATGGGCCGACGTGAATCGCCGCTCCCCGATCAGGTACAGGCCGTGCAGCCCACCCCAGACCACGAACGTCGTGGCCGCGCCGTGCCACAGGCCGCCGATCAGCATGGTCAGCAACAGGTTGCGATACGTCGCCAACTCGCCACCCCGGTTGCCCCCGAGGGGGATGTACACGTAATCGCGTAGCCAGGTCGAAAGAGATATGTGCCAGCGCCGCCAGAACTCGGTGACGCTGCGTGAGAAATAGGGCTGGTTGAAGTTCTCGGGTAGGTCAATACCGAGCAGGAACGCCGATCCCCGGGCGATGTCGGAGTAACCGGAGAAGTCCCCGTAGATCTGGAAGGCGAAAGCCCACATCCCAACCAGTAGGCCGAGGAAGCTGGTGGTCGCAGGCGTCGAGAAGGCGTTGTTGACCTGGCTGGCCAACGCGTCGGCAACAGCCACCTTCTTGAACAGCCCAAGGAGGATCAGGAATAGGGCCCGGCGGGTCTGAGCCCAATTGGGGCGCACCCGGTCGCGCGCGAACTGGGGCAGCTGCACATCTGCCCGGCCGATCGGCCCGGCGACCAGTTGGGGGAAGAAGGCCACGAACACCGCGAAATCGAGCAGGCTGTGCGTCGGTTCGATGTGCCTTCGGTAGATGTCGAAGGTATACGACATGCCATGGAAAGTAAAGAAAGATATTCCGATAGGAAGCAGGATCTGCACGACCGGGGGGGCCAAGTGGATCCCGAGCTCGCCCAGGAAACGGCTCCCATCGCGTATGAAGAAGTTGAAGTACTTGAAGAACCCCAGGATGCCGAGGTTGACCACCAGACTGATAGCGAAGATGGCGCTGCGCTGTCGGTTAGCGGTGGCCGCGAGCAAACGGCCCACGGTGTAGTCCGTCACTGTCGACAGCATCAGTAGGCCGAGGAAGCGCCAGTCGAAGGCCCCGTAGAACACATAGGAGGCGATCAGCAACACCATGTTCTGGGGTCGCCGAGGCAGCAGCCAGTAGACGACGAACACGAGGGGGAGGAAGGCCGCGTACTCGAGCGAGTTGAAGGTCACGAGGCCCCCCTGAGCTAGGTCTGGCGCAACAGCGGCGCGAGGTAGCTCGAGAAGCGGACCGTCCCGACACCGTTGAGGTGCACCGGATCGGCGAACTCGGTGACGGGCCAGACGCCAGCGTCTTCGAAGCGGGCCCCGCTGCGGCGGGCAATCGCCGCGAAGCTGGCCATCGCCCGCCGGTAGTCGGCCGCCCCATCGGGGTGGAACGACACCAGGTCGGCGGTGGCGGGCATGGCCACCAGCAGCACCCGTATGCCCTGGCCGTGCAGGGTGGTCAACATCGCCTGGAGGATGGCGACGTTCTTGGGGCCCACGGCGAAGCCCTTGAGGCCTGCGATCACGCTCGAGATGACCAGGCGGGAGCGTTTCACCCCGCCGTCTTGAAGGTATTTCAGGCTGGCAAAAGCCAGGTCGTGGCCGTCGCGGGACAGCGGGGGGTCAAAAACGGGGGGCCCAAACGAGGGACGCAACGACGCCCGGTACCGGTACAGCATCGACCACCGGCGCAGGAGGGCGTCGCCCCGATCAGCCAAGCTGGCGGTGCCCTCGGCCGCTCGCACCGCCCGAGACGCATCGTACGCAGCCACGCTTGGGAGGGTCAGCACGGAGGGGTTGAGCTCGTTGCTGGACAGCCCCACCACCACTACCTTGGGGTGAAGGCGGGGCACGACCACCTTGGTAGTCCACTCCGCGATGGTCGGCAGCGTCTCGCCTGCCACCGACGCGTTGTAGATGCCACCGCCGGCGCCCACGGCCTTGAGGCCGGCGGGGTCGCCGGCCACGTCCATTAAGGAGTCACCGACCAGCACCACCTCGGTGCGCTGCCCCGATGCGGCCCGGGCCACGATCTGGTCGTACTTCTTCTGCATCTCCGGGGCGGGCCACACCGAGGGGGTGGCGAGATACGACCTCCCAACCCGCATCGTTCCCTCTGCCAGCACCAAGACTGCGACGGCCACGAGAAGGGGCGCGCCGACCATCCGCCGCCGTCGACGGCCGCCGGCTGGGACCGCGCCGCCCACCACGGGCGGAGGGGTCACGGCGGCGGGAACGGTGGATCGCCAGCCACCGTCCTGATCGCCTTCCGCAATTTCTCCACGATCGACATACTTTCCGGGCCCGTGCCCGGGGTGGTGGATGTACGTTCACCTGGGTGCCCGCCCCCCGGCAGGGGTGAGCAGATGTACGGCGGGGTGGGCGAGCCCGGGCCGTGGTGCGGTCGCCGGTACCATCTGGTTGGTGACAATCGCACGCTCCTGGCTCCGCGGGGCGGTAACAGGCGCATCCCCGGCGGGTGCAATCGAGGACAATCCGAGGTCGAGCCGCTGGTTCTCGACTGTCCGGCTGGTTGGCATGTCCCTCCTCCTCTGCATGGTGCCGTTGGCGGTGCTCACCTACTTGACCATCCACTTGGCCGACCGAGCCGTGGTCCGGGAGGTTGACGCCCGGGTCCGTACCACCTCAGTGGTCAGCGCAGTGGTCGTCCAGAAGCAGATGCAGGCCGTGGCAGAGCTGACCGCCTCCTACGCCACCCGCCCAATCCTGGTCAACGCGCTGGGTGACGGAGACCGGGGAACCTTTCAGAACGACACCATCGTTCAGCAGCTAGCCCAGCTCGCGTCTCAGCCGGGGCCGAGCGGGGCGTTCCTGACCGATATGAGCTGCCGGCTAACCCAGGTCGAGCCGGCCACCCCCGCGATCGTCGGGGTGGACTTCAGCTTCAGAGACTGGTGCCGCGGGGTCACGGTCAGCGACCGGCCGTACATTTCGGAGGCCTTCAAGACTGCCATCGTGGGTGAGCCGCTCGTGGTGGCCACTGCCGTCATGGTGAGAGCCACCAGCGGCGACCAGGCCGGCAGGCCGCTCGGGATCCTGGCTGTGGTGTACCGCCTCGACGCCCTCCGGGAATTCACCGCCCAGCTCGCCCGGGCTCAGGGGATACGTCTGGTCATCACCGACCAGCGCGGATCGGTGCTCGTCGGAACCACGGGGGCGGTGGATGCCGACGGCCTCATGTCGGCGGTAGACGACCCCCGCATAGCCGCCGCGCTGCGCGGGCACTCTGGGGCCACCCGGTTCACCGGGGCGATGGGTGACACGTTGTCGGCTTACGCTCCGGTCGATGCCGTCGGGTGGACGGTCACCGCCGAGGTCCCCGCCCGGGAGGCGCTTTCGGGCGTCAGAGCCCTGCGGACGACCGTGCTCACCGTGGCCGGTGGCCTCGCCCTTGTCCTCACGACCGGCACCGTCGTGCTGGCGCACGCGAGGCGCCAGCGCCAGGCGGCACAGCGCGACTTGGTGGAGCGTGAAGCGCAGACCCGAAGGATCCTCGAGGCAGCCACAGATGCCTTCGTGTCGATGGACGCCGCCGGCAGGATCACCGGCTGGAGTGGACAGGCCCAGGATCTCTCTGGCTGGACCCAGGCCGAGGCGCTGGGACGCTTCAGAAACCGTCATTCCTCCCGCCTACCGGGCACAGCACGAGGCGGGACTGGCCCATTTCTCGCGACCGGCGAGGTCCCGAGGAGTTGGAGCGGGCGGCGGGGGCGCTGCGTCTCGAAGCGTCGCACGGTGATAGAGGTTCAGACGGGCGGCGCAGCCTCTGAAGGCTCGGAGGTCTGGAACCCGGTGCGGGTCATCGTGCCCCAGTCGGTCCTTTTCCGGAGGTATTTCGTGATGCCGCGCAGGCGCCAGTACACCGTGGCTTGGCGGTAGCCCACGCTGCCCAGCGCCGCCCACAGGAGCAGCCATAGGCGATCACGCATCCGGTGGTAGCGGCGGTAGCTCAGCTCTTCCATGAGCAGGGTCAGGGCGTCGAGCACCAGGGCGAAACCGTAGGCCGCGAGGAAGAAGAGGGCGGCGAAGTTCCAGTCGATCGCGCCGGTGGCGATGCCAAGGGTGAGCCCGACCAGGCCGACGGCCTCCACTACCGGCGCAAGCAGTTCCACTACGACGTAGTAAGGGAAGACAACGAGGCCCAGGCTGCGGTAACGGGGGTTGAGGAAGAGGCCCCGGTTTCGCCAAAGGACGTCGCAGAGGCCCCGGTGCCAGCGGTCGCGCTGGCGGCCCAGGACCCTCATCGACGCTGGGACCTCGGTCCACGCCACCGGATCGGCCACGAAGAGAATACGATGGGGCAGGTCGTGAGCTAGCCCCCGACGCCGAAGGCGCACCACCAGCTCCATGTCCTCGCCCACGGTGCCCTCGAGGTAGCCACCGGCTGCCAGGACGGCGTCGCGTCGGAACAGCCCGAACGCGCCGGAGATGATGAGGTTCCCGCCCAGGCGGTTCCACCCCAGGCGGCCGACGAGGAAGGCACGCAAATACTCCGTCACCTGGATGCCGGCGAGTGGCTCGTGAGGCACTTGGGCCTCCAGTACCCTGCCGCCGCGGACGCTGGCGCCGTTGGCCACCCGGATGGTGCCGCCGGTGGCCACCACGTCATCGGCGGTGAGGAACGGGCCTACCATCCGTAGCAGGGCATCGGCCTCGATGAGGGTGTCGGCGTCGATGGCGCAGACCAGGTCGCCCGACGCGATGTTCATCCCGGCATTGAGGGCGTCGGCCTTGCCGCCGTTTTCCTTGTCGACGACCACGAGGCCGGGGTTGTCGGGCGAGCTGTAGAGCGCGATTACCGGCTTGTGCTCGACCACCCGGCGATACATCTGGTGGACGGGCACGAGTCCGAATTCCCGTTGGAGCACGGCCATGGTGTCGTCGGTCGAACCGTCGTTGACCAGTAACACCTCAAGGTTCGGATAACGCAACGTCAGCAGCGATCGCACGCTCTCGGCGACGGTCGGGCCCTCGTTGTAAGCCGGAGCGAGCATGCTGATCCGAGGGGCAACCGGGGAGCCCAGCAACCGAGACTGGTCCTCGAGCCAGGAGCGAAGTCGATAGCTGCGCAGCTCCCACACCGCGCTTGCCATGAGCAGCGCGTAGAAGCTGTTCACAACGAGGAAGTACACGAGGATGACCGATTCCGTGCGCTCGAGAACCGCATAGAGGACCCTCATCACAGGGTTCGCATGGCGCTCTCCGGCAGGTCGAGCATGTGGCGGGCGGCGTCGGCGGCGAAGACGTCGCTGGCCGACAGGGCTCGGCGGAGGGAGAGGATGCCGGGAGATCCGAGCGACCGCAACGCGACCGCCGCCTGCATACGGACGTCCCAGGATTGATCGCCGAGCAGTCGGGCCAATGCCGCGGCCGACGGCCAGTGCTGGACTCGGCCGAGGGCCCGAGCTGCCGCGGCGCGGACTTCGGGCGCGTCGTCCTCCAAAAGTTCCACGAGCACCTCCACCGCAGCGCTCCCGCCGATGGCTCCGGCCAGCTCTGCGGCCAAGGCTCGTATCTCGCGGGCATCCTCGTGACACAACGAAAGGGCGGCCGGAAGGAGCACCGGGTCGGCGAGCGCCACCGCCACCTCGAGCGCGGGTGCCAACGACGGTCCGGACCGCACCGACAGGTGCAACGCCAGGCGGTCGAGGAGAGGCTGCCCTATCCGGATCAGCGAATCCTGGACCGCGAAACGCGAAGAGTCATCGTCCAGGTCGAGCCTCCGCAGCAGAAGGTCGATGAACTGCTCCTCATGGTGGTCCACCACCCACTGGGCGGCCTGGGCCCGGACCTCGGGACGCCGATCACCCAGGAGTGGGGGCACCGAGGTCGCGCCGCCACCAAGGAGGGTGCACACCCTGACCCCGTGCAGGCGCCTCCACCAAAGATGGCTGCGACATTTGGCGTCGGCCCAGGCGAGCACCCCGAGCTCTGCAGCGAGCGCGGTGAGGCGCTGTCGGTGTGCGCCGGCCAGGCTGGGGGCGACGGCGGCCAGCACGTAGATGCGCAACCGCCGGGGCAGCGCGGCCAGCCGGCGGTGGTCTGCATGGCTTCCCTCTTCATCCAGGGCCAACTGCAGCTCGGCCTGACTCTCGGCTATGCGAGCGGCGTTGCGGCGCGTCGCAGCACCTGACCACGCGCCGTGACAGAGGAACAGTACGAGCCCGACCAGGAAAACACCCCCGGCCAAGGCTACGAGCTGGCTGAGAAGATGGGTCCCGACGACGGCGAGAACGGCTTGCTCACCACTGCATGGCACGGTGGACCCTCTTCATCAAGACGGGCACGCTGAAGGGCTTGGCCACGTGGTCGAAGGCGCCCAGGTCGAGGGACATGAGCACTTCGCTCTCGGAGTCGCGCACTGTCAGCATGATGACGCGGGTCCAACCCAGCACCCCCGTCTCGGCCAACCGGCGCAACACGCCTAGCCCGTCGAGGCTGGGGAGGCCCCAGTCGAGCAGCACCACCCGTGCCGACACCTTCGGCGTGGGCCCCTGCAATGCGGTGGCGGCGTCCTCTCCGTCGGCGAAGCGCTCCGCCCGATAGGCACGAGTGGACAGCCCGTGGAGGAGGATTCCGGCCAGGGCATCGTCGTCGTCTACAAGAACCACGTCCGTCGTCGAGTCGACGCCCGTCGACCACCCGACCGGCACGACCCGATCGCCTCCAACCGTCTTGGCCAGGCGGACCGCGCTGTCGGCGCGCCGGTACAGCGCCCGCACGTCGCGGCCATCCTCGGGGTACTGCGCCACGCCGGCGCTGAACGACACGGCAAAGGATCCGCTCTGGCCGTCGGAGAACCGGTGGGCGCGAAACTCCTCCAGTACCTCGGCCAGGCGCTCGACTCCATCGGTGCGGGTCATCCCGACCATGCCGAGGAAGAACTCCTGGCCGGCCCACCGTCCGACAGAGTCATCACCGGGAAACCGGCGAAGGAGCAGCTGGCCGAGCTGGGCGAGGACATCATCTCCGGCCGCGTAACCGAACTCATCGTTCACCGACTTCATCCGATCCACATCGATCACGCCCAGCGCCACCGGCTGCCCGTAACGCTCGGCTGCGCCGAGAAGTCCGTGTAGCGCGTCGTGGGAGGCCCGCTGGTTGGCGACCCCGGTGAGGACATCGGTCTCCGCCATCCGCCGCAGAAGCGCCGACCGCTCCAGTCGATTGGCGATCCTCGTCGTCAGCTCTGGACCGACCAGGGGCTTGGCCACATAGTCGTCTGCGCCCGCGGCGAAGATCTCCTCCACGGCCGCGGGGTCGGTTCGGCCGGTGAGGAAGAGCACCGGGAGCCGAGACCACTGCGGGTCCGCACGCATCACCTGACACATCTCGATGCCGTTCACCTCTGGCATGTCCACGTCGAGCACCACCATGTCGGGTGAGGTGTCCTCGAGTGTCTGCCAGAACTGCGACGGCTCGTCGAGGGTCACAATCCGTCGCTCCTCGGATTCGAGCAATGCACACAGCGCAGCGAGCATGATCGGGTCGTCATCGACGGCCAGCACGGTTGCCTTTCCAGCCCGGGCCAGGTTCATCACCTCTCCAACCGCGAGGAGGACATCGGCTGGGGAGATCGGCTTCTCGAGGAACCGCCGACCCCCGAGCCGGGCCGCCTCCACTCGATCGGTGAAAGTGTGAGCGCGGGTGAGCACGATGATGGGAATGGACGGCGACCCGACCTGGAGCTCACGCATCAGATCCAACGTGCGGTCGGCTTCCGGCCCGGCCAGATCCACCAGCATGACCTCGGGTCGGCGTGCGGTCAGCAGCTGTCGTGCCGGATCGACACCGTCCACCGCGACCAAATCCATGTCACGTCTCGATGCCTCCCGCCGCAGCCCCTCGGCCACGGCCGGGTCGCGATCGACGAGAAGAAGGAACGGACCGCCACCGCCGCTCGGTGCTCGTACGACGTCCGGGCCGGGGCTCGGGCCGGCCTCGAGGCACCGGCGAAGACTGACAACCGCGTCGGACAGGCGTAGAACATCGTCAGCCTCGGTGCTCGGCTCTGATTGGAACCAGGCCTCGATGTCGCGAGCGAGCTCTGAGCCCCTCGGCATGCCGAACGTTCCCAGGGACCCTGCCAGTTTGTGAGCTTCCCGCAGTGCTCGTTCCCGCAGTTCCGGGCTGAGCTCACCAGACAGGACGTCCATCGCCGTCCCTTCGAGCACGGACACCTGCTCGCTGAAGGTGCCCTTGAAGCGCTCCCATAGCCCGGACATGGCCGCGCCGGCCTTCTGTTCGACTCCGGTTTGGGTCGCGGGAAGGTCGTGATCGCTCAGGTGTCCCATCCCAATACAGCAGCTACATCGCCGGCAAGACCCATTATGTCGAACGGCTTCCCGAGTACGCCGGCGACGGGCTGGTCGAAAATAGGAGCCGTCCCGTCGGGGCCGAGGGTGGCGGTGAGCATGATCACCGGGATCTCCGCGGTGGTCGGCGACGCCCGGAGCCGTCGCAGGGTGGTGCGGCCGTCCATGTCCGGCATCATCACGTCAAGGAGGATCGCGTCAGGCCGCCCCGCCGCCGCTTGAGCGATCCCCTCCTCCCCGGAGCTTGCGGTCGAAACCTCCCACATGCCCACGAGGCTGAGGGTGGCCGAGGCCACTGCCCGGATTTGGGCATCGTCGTCGATGACAAGGATACGCCTGGCCATTGCGTGCCGCTCCCGTGAGTCACCGGCACAGGGCTTGAACCGGTTCCCCCAAGTTACGCGACGGGTCCGGCCAAAGGCTTTTAGGTGCTCCTTACGAACGATGTAAGGTCACCCATACGGACGACGAATGGGAGATGGAATGCGGGTTGGAAGAGTTGGCCTAGTCGCTGCTGTGGCGCTCGCCGCTGCGGTGGCCTGTTCGACGAGCGACACCGCCAACGCCGTCGGCATCGTCGCCACTGACACGGAATGCAGGGTCGACCGAACTGACCTCGCGTCCGGCCGGCAGTCATTCAAGGTCAACAACCAGGGCGACAAGGTGACCGAGGTCTACGTCTACGGCGAGGGCGACGAGGTCATTGCGGAGAAGGAGAACATCGGGCCCGGCACGTCGGTCACTTTCTCGGCCGACCTTTCAGCCGGGAAGTACCAGATCGCTTGTAAGCCCGGCCAGACCGGCAAGGGGATCCGCCAAGAGATCACGGTTTCGGGCGCGCCATAGGCACGCGGGATGACCGGCACCTTCGTAGTTCAGTAACGCCGGTCAGGGACCTCAGCCGCGTGCGAGGCGCCTGACAACCGGGTCATCTCGGAAGTGCAGACCCTTCTTCAGGAACACCGATGTGCCGCTCCCGGGTTGAGTCACGAAATGGACGTTGTCGACGAGCGCCTTCATCAGGTCGATACCTCGCCCGCCTTCACCCAGCACGACCGGCTCCGCGCTGGGTTGGGACGTGTCGAAGCCCTGCCCGCTGTCCGTGACGGTGATGATGCAGTAGTCGTCCACAATCTGGACACTGATCTCGTACTCCTCGCCCGGACCAGAGTGTTCGACGACATTCGTGCAGGCTTCGCTCTGGGCGACGGCGATGTCGGCCAGGCACTCCTCGGTGACGCCGATCTGCTTCAGGGTGTCACGGATGATGTGACGACTGACCGGAATGCTGACACTGTCTCGCGGCAGGCAGATGGAGAGAGTGAGCCTCATCGCCTTGCTGCCTACCCCAGAGGGCGCAGATGTGAACCGGACAGCTTGTAGCCTGCGCCCAAATGAGTAACGGGGAGCGGAGGGCCGTCCGCCTCGGGCGCTCGACGGTCGTGATGGCCACGGGCACCGCCCTCTCCCGCATCACCGGGCTCGGCCGGGTCATCGCCCTCGCCTTCGCTCTCGGCGTCACCGAGTCACGCCTGGCCGACTCCTACAACATCGCCAACACGATGCCGAACGTCATCTACGAGCTCGTGCTTGGCGGCGTGTTGACCTCGGTCTTCATCCCTGTCGTCGTACAGGAGCTGAAGACGCGCCGCCACGAAGATGCATGGGAGTCGATCTCGGCCCTGGCGACGATGTCCCTTCTCGTGCTCGTCGCCCTCAGCATGGTCGCGGCGATTGCGGCGCCCTGGATTGTCCGCCTGTTCACCTTGCGCCTGGCTGGCGTAGAGGCGACTCACCAGCAAGAAACAGCGACCTTTCTTCTCAGGGTCTTCGCGCCACAGATCGCCCTCTATGGGTTGGGCGCGGTGTCGACCGCCCTCCTCAACGCCCACGACCGCTTCGCGGTACCGATGTTCGCGCCAGTGCTCAACAACCTGGTGCTCATTGCCACGTGCCTCCTCTTCGCCGCGGTCGTCGACGGCACCCCGACGAATGCCAGCGTGGGTGACAGCCTGGGCGACAAGCTTTTGCTCGGCCTAGGGACGACAGCCGGTGTGGCGGTCATGGCCATTGCCATCTGGGTCTTCGTCTGGCGCCTTCCAGGACGCATCCGATTCCGGCCCGACCTGCGGCATCCAGCGGTCCGAAAGCTGGCTCGTCTCTCGGTCTGGACCCTGGCCTACGTCGCCCTGAACGAGATCGGATTCGGGATCGCCCTCTACCTCGCCAATGGCGTCCAAGGCGGGCCCACTGCGTTCTTCACCGCGTTCGCGTTCTTTCAGCTCCCCTACGGGATCGTGGCCGTGTCGATAATGACCGCACTCGTCCCGACCCTTGCGGCCAGCCACGTCGACCGGGATGACGCCGCGTTCCGCGTTTGGTTGAGCGGTGGGATCCGCGCCATGGCGGTGGTACTCGTCCCCGCGACCGCCGGCTATCTCGTCCTCTCCCGGCCACTCGTGCAGAGCCTCCTACAGCATGGCGTCATGGGCGCTACCAGCACCTTGCTGGTCTCGGAAGTTCTGGACATGTTCTCCGTCGGGCTGCTCCCCTTCTCGGCCTTTCTCCTGTTTCTCCGTGCGTTCTACGCCCGCCAGGATGCTCGGACGCCTGTCGGTATCAACGTGGTCGCCAACGGCGCCTACATCCTCTTCGCGCTGCTCCTGTTCTCGGGGATGGAGGTGCAGGGCCTGGCCCTCGCCCATTCCCTTTCCTATGTCGTGGCCGCCACGTTGGCCGGAGTGCTCTTGGCTCGTCGTATTGGCGGCTTGGAACTCGGTCATACAGTCACGGAGCTCGGCAAGATCGTCGCAGCAACGGCCGTGGCGACCGTCGTGATGCTTGCGGTCCGGGAGACGCTCGGCGACCTCGTATCGACTGGAAATGTCCAAGCGTTCGCTCAGCTCGTGCTGGCGGGCGCATTGGGCACCGCCGCCTACCTGGGCACAGCCCGGGCGCTCGGAGTAGAGGAGCTTGTAATGCTTCGGCGCCTGCTTCCCGGATCTCGAACCGCGGCCGCGCCGGCGCCTGAATCTCCCTGACGCGAGATGCTTGTACTGGGATAATCTCTCGTGTATGGCGACGGGGAATGGGGCGGCGGCGTGAAGCGCTTCTTTTGGTTCGGGCGCCATCATCCCGTCTTCATCGTCGTTCTCGTGTGTGCCGTCATCCTCACGTCGGCAAGTGCCGTATGGGCCGTCAATTACGACCAGGCAGCGTCGCAAAGGCTTTTGCCCGGGACGATGATCAACGGCGTACCCGTTGGCGGGCTCAGCTTTGACCTGGCCGTCGCTCGGGTGAGGGAGCAGGTCGAGGCGCCACTGCACCATCCGATCAAGGTGCAGAGCGAGGAGTTCGAAGCCGAGACCACAGCGTGGAACCTAGGCCTTCAGGTGGATGTGCCTTCAGTCGTGGACAAGGCGATGAATCGGTCAAAGGAGGGCAACCTTCCGGAACGGATTTGGCGCCAGCTCTTCAGTCACGGCCCAACGAAGACGTCGGCCACTCCGAAATGGGGCGACGGCGAACTCGGAGCGATTCTCGAGCGGGCAGGCGAGTCGGTGACGCTCGAACCCCAGAATGCGAGCATCAGCACGTCAACAGGATGGGTCACCTTCTCGGAGGCCAAGGTCGGCCGTCAGCTCGACGTCGAGGCGTCACGTAACGCGCTCTTGGACGCGGTACGCCTGCGCCAGGACACCGTGCGCCTCGTCACTCAGGAAGTGCAGCCCGAAGTCGGCGCGGACGCCTATTCGAAGGTGCTCCTCGTACGTGCGGGCGAGAACACGCTCAGCCTGTACGAGAACGGAGCCATCACCAAGTCGTGGCCCGTCGCCACCGGCACGGCCGAGTTCCCCACCCCGACGGGCAACTGGCGCATCATCCAGAAGCTGGTGAATCCGGTCTGGACCAACCCGAACAGCTCGTGGTCGAAGAGCATGCCCCCGACCATCCCCGGTGGCCCCGGAAATCCCCTGGGCACCCACGCCCTGGCGCTCAACGCGTCGGGAATCCTGATCCACGCGACGTCTGACGACGCCTCCATCGGCTACAGCGCGTCGCACGGTTGCATCCGGATGCACGAGTCAGACGAGCTCGACGTCTTCGGGCGTGTGAGCACGGGCACCACAGTCGCCATAGTGAACGCCGGGCCCGCAAAAGCCCGAGGCTCCAGCACACCAGCACCCGAAACGCCGACCCAGGCTGCCGCCGTCCAGTTCTGATCGATCCGTTGCGAAGGGCGTGCCTGTGGACATCCTGACTAGGCCGGAAGTCATAGGTAGCGCAATAGTGATCATCGGGGCGACTATCGTTGCCCTACGCATGACCAATCCTCGGAGAGTGATGTCCCGCCTCCGTCGTTCGGATCCCAAGCCCTCGAGCGCCAACTCGGCGCACGCAGCCACAGCCAGTGGGAGCCCCGAAACCCCGTTCAGGGTGACGAAGGTCGATGGGACCAAGATCAATGGTGTCGAGTCCACCCAACAGTCGGTCACGTTCGCCGACGTGGCCGGGCTCGACGAGGCCATCGCCGAGCTGCGCGAGGTCACCGAGTACCTGAGCGATCCACACCGCTTCCAGACGCTCGGGGCCGAGCTGCCACGCGGCATCCTGTTATATGGCCTTCCGGGCTGCGGCAAGACCCTCATGGCGCGAGCACTCGCCGGTGAGACCGGCGTGCCGTTCTATTTCGTATCAGCCACCAGCTTCGTCGAGAAGTTCGTCGGGCTCGGTGCGGCCCGGGTGCGTCAGCTCTTCGACGCGGCCAAGCGCGATGCGCCGTGCATCCTCTTCATCGACGAGCTCGACGCCATCGGACGCGAGCGTGCGGCCGACACAACCGGCGAGCGGGAGTTCGACCACACCCTCAACGCGCTCCTCGTCGAGCTCGACGGGTTCCTCGGCGCGTCCGGTGTTCTGATCCTCGCGGCGACGAACCGACCGGAGTTGATCGACCCCGCCCTGCTTCGCCCCGGGCGCTTCGACCGGCGCATCCAGGTCGACCGCCCCGACCGCGGTGGCCGGGCGAAGATTCTGCGACTGCACGCCGCCCACCGACTGTTCTCGCGCCGCGTCGACTGGGAAGAGGTCGCCGGGCACACAGCCGGCTTGACCCCCGCCGAGCTCGCCAACCTCGTCAACGAGTCGTGTCTGCTAGCGGCGCGCCGGCACCGCGAACGGGTAGCCCCCGAAGACGTCGAGGAGGCCACCTCCCGAGTGTTGTCGGGCACCAAGTCGGCGAAGCTCATGACCGACGAGGAGAAGCAACTCGTCTCGATGCACGAGGCCGGCCACGCCCTCCTGTCCGTGCTGCTACGGGGTGTGAAGCCACCGTCGAGGGTGTCGATCGTGAGCCGGGCTGGCGCGTTCGAGCGCTCGCCGTGGTCGTCGGCCGACGACCGCGAGGTGGTGACCAAGCGTGAGCTGATGGCTCAGCTCATCGTCCTTCTCGGCGGCCGGGCCGCAGAGATGAATGCCTTCGGCCAGCCCAGCACCCGTTCCGAGGACGACCTCGAGCACGCCGCGAACCTGGCCCGGCGGATGGTCGAGCGCCTGGCCATGACCGGCCGATTCGAGCTTGCCGGTGAATCCAACGACGACAAGCGCCGGTCATCGAGTGACGACCAGCCTGGTCGCCAAGAAGTGCGCGAGTTGCTACAGCGTGCTGAACAGGCGGCGCGCACGATCCTCCATGACAACGCCGACGACCTGTCACTCATCGCCGACAAGCTGTTCGAACAGGAGACGCTTACCGCCGCGGAGTTGCAGAGCCTGGCCCGGCGTTCCCGGCGGGATCCGCCACCGGTCGACGGCGACGACAACCGCTCCGTCGGCGTGGAAGCCTAACGGCGCGCCGCCTGCCCGCCTTCCGACGGGTAGCGGTTTCGGTTGCGTTGGCGTTCGCGGTGATCGCCGGCACGGCACAGCCCGCAGCAGCTCACGCCGTCCTCCTCCGAACCGATCCCTCTCCACAAACGACAGTCGCCGAGCCGCCTTCGGCGATCCGCCTTCAGTTCTCCGAACCGGTGGAGGTGGCGTTCGGCGCCGTGCGCCTGTTCGACGTCGACGGCCACCGCGTCGACTCGGGCAGGATTCATCGTGCCAGCGGTGACCGGGAGGTCGTGCTGCCCCTCAGCAGCCTGAAGGACGGCACCTACACCGTGACCTGGCGCGTGGCGTCGAGCGATGGTCACCGGGTGTCGGGCGGTTTCGACTTCTATGTCGGCGCGCCGTCGACGATCTCGGCGGTGGCGGTGCAACGCGACCAGGGCTCCGGGCGAGTCGTGGGATGGGGCTTCGGCATCATGCGCTTCGCGTGGTTCGCAGCCCTGTTTGCGATCATTGGACTCGTCGTCGGGCGTCGTTGGGTCTGGACGCCGGCCGTGCGCGCCACCGATCTCGCAGACTCGCCGGCGGCCGACACCTACCGCGCCCTGTTCCGGCGCGCCGTGCCGCTGGCGTGGTTGGTGCTCCTGGTAAGCGGCGCGCTGACGCTGGTCTTCCAGGCGGCAACGCTGTCGGGCCTATCCCTCTGGTCAGCGGCGCGCCCCGAGATCCTGGGCGAAGTGCTGCGCACAACGTTCGGGCGCGTCTGGATGGCGCAGATGGTGCTGACGCTTCTGGCCCTGGTGCCCGTCGTCGCGCTGGCGCGAGGCCGACGGCTACTGGGCTGGAGCCTCCCGGTGTGGATCGCCCTGCTCGCGATTCCCGTCGCCGGCCTGTGCGTGGCCGCCGCGTTCAATGGCCATGCTCGGACCGGACCCCGGCCCGGTCTGGCAATGGCGTCGATAGCCATCCACTTGCTCACAGTCGGCATATGGGTCGGGGGCCTCGGCGCGCTTGTCGTCGTGGGGGGCGCGGCTTGGCGGAAGCTCGAACCGGGTGACCGGTCCGGCCTCCTGCGGCAACTGGTTCCACGCTTCAGCCGCCTCGCGATCGTCGCCGTCGCTGCGGTGATCCTCACCGGGGTGGTGAACTCCTTCGCCGGCCTCGCCACGGTCTCCGATCTCTGGAAACTCACCTATGGACGGGTGCTGCTCGTCAAGATCATCGTCCTCCTCGTCGCTCTCTTGTTCGCCGCCCGCCACCGCCGAGGCAAGCAGGGTGTCGTGTCGTTTCAACGCACGGCCGCTGCGGAGTTGGGACTCCTGCTGGTCGCCGTCGCGCTCGGCGCAGCCCTCATCGCCCTCGTGCCCGGGCGCTCCGTCGCCCTTGCTGCCAAGGGACCGGTCAACCAGGAGAAGGCGATCGGCGCGTACACGGCGCAGCTGTTCATCGATCCCACAACCGTGGGCGCCAACCAGGTGCACGTCACTTTCGTCAACGCCCAGGGCCTCGGCGCGGCTGAGGTGCAGAACACGATTGTCACCTTCGGCCGGGCGGGCGCCGCCCTCGACCCGGTGGCGATGCGGCTGGTATCGCCGGGCCATTTCGTCGGCGACGTCACCTTGCCCGCGCCCGGAGAGTACGAATTGACCGTTGCCACCGGCGCTGGCGCGCCGACCACGTTCGAGTTTCGCTTACAGAAGGGAAACGCATCATGAGACGGATTCTGGGAGTGTCGTTGGCGGCGACGGCTGCCATCCTGTGCCTGGCGTCTCCGGCACTGGCGCATGAAGAGATCACCCCGTCGACAGTCTCGATAGGAAAGCCGGCGTTCTTCCTCCTCAGCGCGGCCAATGAAGCGAGCGTTGACCTCATCCGCATCTCGGTAACGGCGCCTGCTGGCGCGCCCTTCGGTACGACGACTCGACAGCCCGCAGGTTGGACCGTGCAGAAGTCCGATACCGAGATCACCTGGTCAGGTGGCAAGGTGGCGCCCGACACGTTTGAGCAATGGGGGTTCGAGATCGAAGGGGCAGATCAGCCCGGCGCGCTGGTATTCAAGGTGGGCTCGGAATTCGCCAACGGCAATTCCGACTCCCATGACGTCGTCGTAACCGCGGTCGCGGACGGTCAGGCACCTGCGACGACTGCGCCCGGGGCGCCGGCCACCACGGTGAGTCCTTCCACTCCATCGACTCCAACGACCGCGGCAGCGACGTCCAAGTCCTCCGACGACAGCTTCGCCATCGCTGCGCTCATCGTCGCCCTGCTCAGCGGCCTCCTCGCCGGCGTCGCCCTGATCGTCAGTTTGCGATCGCGAACGACAACCCCGGCAAAGAAGGGTGAGGACTGGTGAGCCAGCCCAGGCGCCCCGTACTTGCCGCCTTTCTTGCTGTTCTGGTCGTCGCGGGGTGTGGGGGGGGAAGCTCCGAAGGCGGGGGCGGCGCGCCACGGCTGTCGACTCCGGCGCGCCTGCAGATCCTCGCGCCCACGCCCAACGAGACGACGGGCCCCAACGTCACCGTGAAGCTCGACCTCATCGGGGCCAAGGTCGTGCCCCAGACCACCGGGCCGCTACGGCCCGACGAGGGCCATATCCACGTGAGCCTCGACGGGCAGCTGGTCTCGATGGCCTACGGCACCGAACAGGAACTTCCCAACTTGGCGCCCGGGAAGCATTCCTTGCAGGCTGAGTTCGTCGCCACCGACCATGCGCCGTTCGCCAACAAGGTTGTCGCGGGTGTCCTCTTCGACGTGGGCGCGCCGGGCCATTGAACGAGGTCACGCTCGCCCGCCGACCGCTGGCAATCGTTGTCGCCGCCGCCGGGTGCATGCTGCTCGTCGCCCGGCCACCGTTGCTGGGGGCGGTCAGCGATCCGGTCACGGTGCTCATGCTTCTGTTCGTGGCCTTGTTCGCTGTCGGTGTGTGCTGGCCGGCGGAGCCCGGCGCGAAGTCAGTGAGCCGCGAACAGATTGCCTGGATGCTCGCGCTCGGCATCGCCACATTTGCCGTGGGGCGGGTGCTCGGTGGTGGCGATGCACCCTTCCACACGCCGGCGTCGGCGATCGCCCGCCTCATCCTGCTCAACTCGGTTGCAGCGGTCGCTGAGGAGGCGTTTTTCCGCCGTTTCGTCTACGGCACGCTGGTGCCGGGGGGGGCGGCCCTCGCCGTCGTCGGCTCGGCCGCGCTCTTCGCCCTCGTGCATGTGACCATCTACGGGTGGTGGGTGCTCCCACTCGACCTCGCCGCCGGCCTGGTGCTGTCATGGCAGCGGTGGGCATCCGGGTCATGGAAAGTGCCCGCCGTCACCCATGTGGTGGCCAACATCCTGGTGGTGATCTAGTTGCGCCGAACTGTCGTTTTGGTGCTGGCAGTCGTGGCCGTGGCGAGCGGGTGCTCGACGACCGAAACTCGCCCGACGATCGCCATCGGTTCGCTCTACCCGAGGTCGGGGGCTCAGGGCGTCGGCGGCACCGAGGAAGCGAGGGGGGCCCAGCTGGCGGTCGAGTGGGCGAACGGACACGGCGGTGTCGACGGCAGGCGGATCAAGGTGGTCACCGCAGACGCGCCGCGCGCCGAGGCCGTGCCCAGTGCCATGGCCAAGCTGCGGCGCGACGGCGTATCCGTCGTCATCGGCAGTCACGGCAGCGCCATCTCTGCGGCCGCAGCCGAGGCGGCCACCGAGGAACGCATGAGCTTCTGGGAGACGGGGGCCGTCGGGCTCATCGGTCGAGACGTCGATGGAGGGCAGAACTTCTTCCGACTGGCGCCGATGGGGGCAAACCTGGGCCAGGCCGCGATCGTGTTCGTCCGTGACCAGTTGGCCGGCCATCTCCCGGCCCGCCCGCTGCGCTACGCGGTGGCGCACGTCGACGATGCCTACGGCCGGTCAGTAGGTGACGGCGCGGCCGCCGAGGTGGGCAACGACCCCGCAGCCACGCTCGTCGGCAGCTTCGAGTACAACGCCCGCAACGCCGACTTCGGCGCGGTAGCCAAGACGATTGCGGAGGCGAAGCCCGACGTACTCTTCGTGGCTGCATACCTCGACGATGGCGTCGCCCTGCGCCGCGCCGTGCGCGCCGCCAACGTTCCACTGCTCGCCAACATCGGCACCAGCTCCAGCTACTGCATGCCGTCGTTCGGCGAAGCCCTCGGCGACGACGCTGTGGGTCTGTTCGCGTCCGACAAGCCCGACGCCGCCGACGTGCGCGCCGATGCCCTCTCCGCCGAGGGTCGCGATGCCCTGGCATGGGTCACCGCTCGCTACACCGACAGGTGGCACGAGCCGATGAGCGCGCCGGCGCTCTCGGGTTTCGCCAACGCGTACGCCCTTCTCGTGCACGTTCTGCCCGCGGCCAAAAGCCTCCACGCGAACGATGTAGCCGCAGCCGCCTTCCGAGTGAAGCTCCCGGCCGGCACCCTGGCGAACGGCGCCGGCCTCGACATCGCCGAACCCGGCGCGCCCAATGCCGGCGCCAACCGCCGGGCCGAGAGCGTCATCTGGGAATGGGTCGCGCCGCGCACGCGAGCGGTCGTCTGGCCGCCGGCCTACGCCACTCATCCAATCGTTGCTCCGCCGATCGTTGCTCCACCGATCGGCGGGTGAGTCCCGCGAACCGACGGCGACTCGCGGTCGGAGCAGCAGCCGGCGCGCTCTACGCGCTGGTCGCGGTCGTGACCATCCGGGCCAGCGACAGCCATGTCCGCCCACTCTTCGAGGGGATAGGGCCGAACACGCCCTACCAATGGGTGAACCCTCCCAAGGCGTTTGCGGCGGGCAACGTGAAGCCCCACGCCAACGACAGCGCGGTATCGCTCGGTCCGAACGGGAGCCCGCTCGCCGGCGCCGGCAGCACGGACGGACAGATCCTCCTGAACCTTCCAGAAGGCGCCTTCCCGCCTCACCCGCCTGATGACAGGGTGATCGTCCGGCTGACGCCATTCGATCCCGGCAAGCTCGCCAGGCCACCCGACGAGCTGCGATCCAACGGCAACGCCTACAAGGTCGAGTTCCTGTACCAGCCTTCGGGCGAGGCGATCACTGCCGTCGCCAAGCCCGGGAACGTGATTCTCACCGTCCCGGAGCCGGCACAGGGACTGCTGTTCTCCCCCGACGGGCAGAACTGGCAGAAACTCGAGAGTCAAGGAATCGGAGGAGTCGGTACGGTCGGTGGACCGTTCACCGACGCGGGTTTCTACCTGGGGGCCACCTCGTCGTTCACCGACCCCCCGGGCGAGGGCGATGGCGACTCGAGCGGCATCGGCGGGATCGTCGTGGTGGGTGTGCTCACGGTGGCCCTGGCCTTCCTCCTCGGATTCGGTCCGGCTCTGCTGCGCCGGCTCCACCGGCGTCGGCGCCGATCAGAAACCGCCGCGGTGCGCGCCGCCCGCACGCAGCAAGCACGGGGGCGCCAGCGCAAGAAATCGAAGCAAAAGCCGAAGAAGCATCGTTCCGGTGGCTAGAACACCTGGGGGGGCATGCCGAGGCGTCGTGATCGCGATGATCGTCGCGGCCGCAACCCTCGTGCTCACCGCGGCGCCGGCGGCCGCACACACGGTCAGTGGTTCGAGTCCCACCAATTTCAGCAGCGAGATCCTCTCGGTATCACCGTCGGTGCCGGGCCTCGATCTGCGCCTCCTCGATCTCGGCGAGAAGGTGGAGCTCACGAACGACACCGGCGGCGACATCGTCGTGCTCGGCGATGACGGGAAGCCCCACCTTCGAGCGGGCAACGCCGGCACGATCAAATCCGGCGACACCGCCCGATGGAGCGATACCCGCACACGGTGGGAGGGCCCGAACCCGCCCGCAGTGCGCGCCGCGCCCGACAAGCGTCACACGGTCGGGCAATGGACAATCGCCATGCGCGCCGGCGACAGGCCCGTCGTCGCCACCGGCCGCATCACCTGGGTTCCGGGCCCGAGTGCCGCGCCCTGGCTCCTCGCCGCCCTCGGCCTGTTCGTCCTCACGGCCGCCTTGGGATGGCGGCGCAGTTGGGGAACGGCGCTGGCTGCGGCACTCGCCGTTCTCACCGCAGTCGACGCCGTCCACAGCTTCGCCAGCGCCTTGGCCGCAGGTGACTCGATCCTCGTCACCGTGGCCAAGGTACTTGGGCTCGGGTTTCTCTCCACGCTCGCGTGGATAGGAGGCGTTTGGGCGATCGGCCGGCTGCAAGGGAAGGAAGAGCTCGGGCTCCTCGTCGCCGGAATATCAGCGTTCGTGATCACCATGTACGCCCTCGGCGACACGTCGGTCCTCGGCCGCTCGCAGGTGGCGTACGCCTTCCCTGCCGTAGCCGCACGAGCTGCCGTTGCCGTCTCGGTGGGAGTCGGCCTTGGGCTCGTCGCGGGCATCGTCGTCGTTTTCAAGCGCAATCCCGGCCTCATCAAGCAGGCCACAGAGGCATGAAGGAATGCGGTCAGCTAGCTTCCGGAGTCGTCCGGCGCATCTGATCAAGCGGGAGGCATGATGGACAGCGGGAACACCGCGTGGGTGCTCGTATCGGCAGCACTGGTGCTCGTGATGACACCGGCTCTGGCCCTCTTCTACGGAGGAATGGTCCGATCCAAGAACGTGCTCGGGATGTTGATGCAGAACTTCTTCTGCATGGGTCTCGTCAGCGTGCTGTGGGCCGTCCTCGTCTTCAGCCTCGCCTTCGGGCCCGACGCGGGCGGGGGCCTCATCGGCGACCTCAGCTTCGCCGGGCTCAAGGATCTGGGGAACGTCGACGTCGGGCTGCCAGGATTCTCCGGTGACTTCGCGCTGAGCATCCCGCCCCTGGCCTTTGTTGCGTTTCAAATGATGTTCGCGATCATCACCCCGGCGCTCATCACCGGTGCCACGGCTGACCGCTTGAAGTTCGCCGCGTGGGCGCTGTTCCTCGGCCTCTGGGTCGTCCTCGTGTACGCGCCGGTGGCCC
>DATLEI010000013.1:0-11939 GCA_035525375.1 Acidimicrobiales bacterium | reverse complement strand
TTTCGCGGCGGCTGGCGGGAAGCGCGTACGCCGACCGGCGCGCCGAATGCGACGCGGCCGAAGCCGAGATCGGACCACTGCGCGATGCAACGATCGGTGACCTCGAAGGATTGGCCGACGCGGTGCTGCGCCGCCGAGCGCGCCACGTGATCACCGAGAACCGGCGGGTGCTCGAGTTCAGCGACGCGCTGGCGGCCGGGCGAATCGACGAGTTGGGTCCGCTCATGGCGGGCAGCCACGCCAGCCTTCGCGATGACTTCGATGTGAGCACGCCCGAACTCGACGACCTCGTCGCCAACCTGACGTCGACACCGGGCGTCATCGGTGCTCGCCTCACCGGCGCCGGTTTCGGTGGCTGCGTCGTCGCCCTAGCCCACTATGGCAACGAGTTGCCAGGCTGGCATGTAACCGCCTCGGACGGCGCGTCAGTGGAGCGCTAACCGGCCGCGGTGCCACTGATTCGCCGAACTCCGACGCCAGCGATGCGTCTGGCGGGCTGCCACCCGCGGGCCCGGTCGTGCGGCGCGTACCCGCTCTCGGTCAGAGAAGCTTGTTGAGCAGCACCGTGACTACGAGGGAAAGACCTAGTGAGATGAGGAGCGGCCACCAGTAGAACTTGGTCCTCGATGGCTGTCCCGAACGCTTCGACCAGACGAACATAGACTTGGGTCTTCCCGCCGGTTGAGCCCATCAAACCTGCCGAGGGGCGTGCTCAAGTGGCGGCGGATGGGATGGCAACCGATCCGTCCGCGCCGATCGTCCATCCCGGGTTGTGGGCCACCTCCCATGGGTGGCCGTCGGGATCGATGAACACGGCCGAATAGCCACCCCAGAATGTCTCCGCCGGCTCGCGGGCGATCTGCGCCCCGGCGACTCGGGCCTCCTCGATCACCGAGTCGACCTCGCCGCGGTCGCGGGTGTTGTAGGCGAGGGTCACGCCACCCCAACCACCCGCGTCCTCGACCACAGAGTCCTCCGCAAGCTTGTCGCGATGCCACAGGGCAACGATCATTCCGCCCGCCTGGAAGAACACCACGCCATCCGACGTGCCGTTGAAGCTCTTCCATCCGAGCGACTCGTAGAAGGCGAGCGCCCGCTCGAGATCACTGACCCCGAGTGTGACCAGGCTGAGCCGTTGTTCCACGGCGCGCATTCTGCCTCGCCGTAGGCCAGTGCGTTGCTGCGCCGCCCCTGAACCGTATGTTTTCGAACAGCGGCAACGCATACTTTGCGGGCGTGAGCGCCCAATGGCAGGCGTTACCGCTGTTCCAAAGTGGCACGATCGGACGCACGGCGCAGCGCCGGGCGCGCCGGGCCACGAATCAGGGCCGGCCAGTCGATGTCGGGCGCGAGGCGCGCCAGAGCCAACACGACGGCGCGCGCCGGGCACCCGGCCTCGGCCTCATCCACCACCGAGCGGTCGACACGTAACAACTCGGCGAAGCCGGCAACGTCCAACCCGAGCCGCGCCCTGACCTCGAGCACTGCGGCCACGAACTCCGGGCGCGCACACCCGTCGTCGCGCAGGCGCTCCTCCACGCGCCGGCGAAAGTGGTCGTGGTCGGGTTGCCAGGACGAGGCCGGATGGCTCCGTTTGGCGTCGGTGACCGCCGGCGCCAGCCGTCGCATCATCGGAGAATGGCGAGACAAGACAGGCCGGCGAAGTGCTCGTCGGTGTGGGCGAGCCGGCGCAGGCGGTCGAGGGTGCGCTTGGCGGCCTGGCGAACAGCGTCGGGACGCATTCCGTTGCGGTTGGCCACCGTGAGTGCCGGCGAGGGGTCGCCCAGGCTGGCTTGCACCTTCAACTCCAGGAGCAGAGCGCGGTCGCGCGCGCTCGCCACTTTCGCCAGTGCCTTCTGGAGCAGGGCACAGCTGTCGTCGAGTGCGGCCAGGCCGGCGAGCACGGCTACCTCCTCCGGTTCCTGGGCGCCCGATACCGGCGGCGCCTCTGACACGTGCAGGAGGCGCTCGTGGTCGAGTTCATCGGCCAGCACCCCGATGTGGCGGATGACGACCTGGCGCAGACGGCGCGCCGCCCAGGTCCAGGGCAATGCCCCCCCGTCGGGCCGCCACGCGCCGGCGCAGTCGTTGAGCTCGAAGCAAGCATCGATGACCAAATCGCCGAGCTCCTCGGGACGGACGAACTCGATCCCCATGGCACGGATCTCCCGGCGCAAGGCGGCACCGATCATTCCTCCGAACTCCCGGTAGAGAACGAACACCGCGGCTCGGTCGCCGGCCGCCATCGCGTCCATTACCTCTACTAATTGGTTGAAACGGTCCCCCTCCACAATTGCCCTTTCCCCCGGCAACGATTGACAAGTCCCAGTGTGACGAGGGGGTGTGACAGAAATTCAGGTATCGGAGACTCAGAAGGCGACGGCGGGCGCGGACCACACCGGCCCACTACAGGGGGGCCGTGACACGGCGCCCCTGGGTGCCGAGCGACGCATGAGCGGTGAGCTAGTTGGGTGGTCGGGAGCCCGATCTCGTTAACCTCCGTCCATGAGCGGCGAACCACTCGTCGTCATGGAGAAGGTCAACAAATGGTTTGGTGACCTCCATGCGCTCCGTGACGTCGATCTCACTGTCGAGCGTGGCGAGGTACTCGTGATCATCGGTCCGTCGGGATCGGGCAAGTCGACGTTGTGCCGCACGATCAACCGCCTGGAGCCGATCGACTCCGGCCAGATCTCCCTCGACGGGAAGCCATTGCCAGTCGAGGGCAAGGAACTGGCCAAGGCGCGCGCCGATGTCGGCATGGTGTTCCAATCGTTCAACCTCTTCGCCCACAAGACGGTGCTGCAGAACATCACCCTTGGACCCATCAAGGTTCGGAAAATCGACAAGGACGATGCCCACACGCGCGGCATGAGTCTGCTGGAACGGGTCGGCATCGCCGAGAAGGCGAACGCCTACCCGCTCGAACTTTCGGGGGGTCAGCAGCAGCGAGCTGCCATTGCGCGGGCCTTGGCCATGCAGCCGAAGCTCATGCTGTTCGACGAACCGACCTCGGCACTGGACCCAGAAATGATCAAAGAAGTGCTCGACGTCATGGTCGAGTTGGCCGCCGACGGGACGACCATGGTGGTGATCAGCCACGAGATGGGCTTCGCCCGGTCGGCTGCCCGCCGAGTAGCGTTCATGGACCAAGGGCAGATCGTCGAGCTCGCTCCCCCTGACCAGTTTTTCGACAGCCCCAAAAGCGACCGAGCCCGCGACTTCCTTTCCAAGATCCTGGCTCATTAGGAGCCTCGCTCATTACGACACAAGGAGTGCGCATGCGACGACGCCGGACGTGGACAATCGTGGCCCTGGCCGTTCTGTTCGTACTGCTCGCCGCCGGATGCGGTGACGACAAGAAGGACTCGACAACAGCAACGACCACACCCGGTACAGCCACGACGGTTGCGCCGGCCTTCGCGCCCGGCAGCACCATGGCGAATATCCAGGCCAGGGGCAAGATGATCGTCGGCGTCAAGTACGATCAGCCCGGTTTTGGCCAGAAGAACCCCACGACGAACGAGGTTGAAGGGTTCGACGTGGAGACCGCCAAGCTGATCGCCGTCGGCATATTCGGGGGCACGCCGGAAAGCGTCACGTCGAAGATCGAGTTCAAAGAGGCGATATCGAAAAACCGTGAGCGGTTCATCTCCGAGGATGGCCCGGACAAGGTCGATATGGTCGTCGCGACCTACACAATCAACGACGCCCGCAAGCAGGTAGTCGACTTCGCCGGTCCCTACTTCGTCGCCAAGCAGGACATCATGGTGAAGGCCAGCGACAACGCGATCAAGAGCGTCACCGACCTCAACGGCAAGAAGGTCTGCACCGCCAAGGGCTCAACGTCCGAGCCCAATGTGAAGGCCAAGGCACCCCAGGCCGAGATCGTTCTCTTCGACACGTACTCCCAGTGCGCCGAGGCGCTGGCCGACGGCCGGTTCGATGCCGAGACCACCGACGACTCGATCCTCGCAGGACTCGTTCAGCAGAGCAGCGGCAAGTTCAAGCTCGTCGGTGCCCCCTTCAGCGACGAGCCCTACGGAATCGGCATGAAGAAGGGCGACGACGCCTTCCGCACCTTCATCAATGACCAGCTCGAGAAGATCGAGGCCAGCGGGGAATGGGCAAAGGCCTTCGCGGCGACGCTGGGCACGTTGGGCCTGCCCACTCCGACGCCGCCGAAGATCAACCGTTACGGTTCCACTCCGGCGGCGCCGACGACAACCGCCGCAGCGACCACTTCCACCTCCACCGGCTGACCTAGAGGCGGCTCCTTGCAGGTTGTCCTGGACAACCTTGATGTCTACCTCGAGGGCATGCGCACCACCGTCGCGCTCACTCTGCTGTCGTTCGCCGCGGCGCTCGTCATAGGAACGATGATCGCGTCGTTCCGGGTGAGTCCGATCCCGCCATTGCGCGGCGCGGGAGCGGTCTACGTCGAGCTCATCCGCAACACGCCGCTGGCGGTATTGATAACGCTGTTCTTCTTTGGGTTGCCGAAGGCGGGTATCCAGTTCGACTCTTTCTTCGTCTCCGCTGTCATCGTCCTGTCCGCGTACACAAGCACCTTCGTCGCCGAGACCGTCCGCTCGGGGATCAACACTGTCGCGGTCGGTCAGGCGGAGGCAGCGCGCAGTCTCGGGCTCACATTTCCGCAGGTCCTCTTCGTCGTCGTGCTGCCGCAGGCAATGCGCGCCGTCGCGGCACCTCTGGGAAGTGTGTTCATCGCCCTTATCAAGAACTCGGCCATCGCGTCCATCATCGGCGTGATCGACCTCACCTTTGTGGCCGATCAAGTCGCCAACGACAATCCCACCAATGCCATCGCCGCCTTCTTGGGGTCGGCGGTCGGTTACCTGCTCCTCGCTCTTCCCTCCGGCTGGGCCGTGGCGAGACTCGAACGGCGTACGGCGATCAAACGATGATTCGCCTATTGCGGGGCCGCCCTACGGCCGTGCCGCTGCTCGGCGATGCCCTCGGTCCCCGGGGCAAGAGGCGGGTGAGGGTTGCTTCGTTCGTTGCCGGGGTTGCGGTCGCTGCGATCGTGGGTTGGATGATCAAGGGCCTGATGGATGCCGGACAGTTTGCGGGCCGCCTTTGGGAGCCCTTCACCGACAGCAACGTTCTGGACTTTCTGTGGGTGGGACTGCTCAACACGGCCAAAGCGGCGGCACTGGCCATGGTGCTGGCCATGGTGCTCGGCGCCCTTCTCGCGCTGGCCCGTCTCACTGACAACCGGCTGGTGCGCTGGCCGGCGGTGGCGTTCATCGAGTTCTTTCGGGGCATTCCCCTCATCCTGCTGATCTTCTTCATCGCGATCGGTCTCCCCAAGTACGGCCTTGGCTTGCCTCCCCTTTGGGCCCTCGTGCTCGGCCTGGTGGCCTACAACGGCGCCGTCCTCGCCGAGATCTTCCGCGCCGGCATCCTCTCCCTCGACCGCGGTCAGTCTGAGGCCGCCTTCGCCATCGGGCTTGGCTACTGGCCCGCCATGCGCTTGGTGATCATCCCCCAGGCCGCGCGCCGGATGGTCCCGGCCATCGTGAGTCAGTTGGTCACGCTGCTGAAGGACACCTCGCTGGGCTTCGTCATTCCGTATGAGGAACTGCTCCGGCGCAGCGACCAAACAGGGAAGTACTACGGCAACATCCTTCAGGCGCTCGTCGTTGCTGCTCTCATCTACATCGCCGTCAACTACTGCCTGAGCCACGTAGCGAAACGCTTGGAGCACCGTCAGCGTCGCCGCCTCGGGGCGAGCGGGATTCGTGTCGCCGGTGCGGCCGAAGACCTCGCCGTATTGTCGGCCCAGGCCCAGAACCACAACACCTGAGGAGGGAGACAGATGCTCAAGGACTTCAAGGCATTCCTGCTCCGCGGCAACGTGGTCGAACTGGCGGTTGCCGTGGTAATCGGCGCCGCCTTCGGCGCGGTGGTGACCGCGCTGGTCGCCGACCTCATCACACCCCTGATCGCGGTTCCTGGAGGGGTCGATTTCGCCAACGAATCGTTCACCGTAAACGGCAGCGTCTTCCGCTACGGCCACTTTCTGAACACCCTGATCTCTTTCGTCAGCATCGCCGCGGCTGTCTTCTTCCTCGTCGTGCGGCCACTCAACAAGCTGATGGCGCGCCGCAAGACCGAACCCGACGTGGAGAGCGTCACGAGGGACTGCCCCGAGTGCCTCAGTGCCATCCCTGCCCTGGCGCGCCGGTGTGCTTTCTGCACGGCCGAGGTGGCTTCAGCTGCGTAGTAGCCCCACGACCTGTGAGCGAGCTTGCGAGCGAATCAATAAGCACAGCGTCCCGCTCGGCGGGACGGCTCCCGAAGGGAGCGGCCCGATGAGCGAGCGGGCTCATCCGTTCAGGAGCCACGTCACCTCCAAGGGCGTGCCCAAGCGGGCGTACCTCAGCCGTCGTGACGCGGTCGAGGCACTGCGTCGGCGGGGTCACACCGGCGCGGTCTATCGGTGTGATCTCTGCGACCGGTGGCACGTCGGAACGGACGGCAGGAACTCGTAGGCTGGTCCGTCCCCCTCCGGGGTACCGAGACGCCGGACATCACCAGAACAAGGACCCAGCGGACCTGACGACGCACCCCGAACTTGCGGCCGAACAAGGCGCCATTGACCGGGCCTATGCGCGCCTCGAGGCCATGCGCGCCCATGCGCGCGCCGTGTCCGCCGACGTGTTGCAGTACGGCCAGGGCGGTACCCATTCGGCGCGCTTCGAGCGTGACGTGCGGGTGCAGGTGACCGAGCGCCGGCTGGCCGCCCTGCGCGATGCCGATGCGGGCCTCGTGTTCGGACGCATCGACCACGACAGCGGCGAGCATCTCTACGTCGGGCTTCTGGCGATCGCGGACGAGAGCAACGAACCCCTCGTCGTCGACTGGCGCGCGCCGGCCGCAGAACCGTTCTACCGGGCGACCCCCCGAACCCCGATGGGACTGACGCGCCGGCGCCACTTCTTGATGCGGGGTCGAAGGTTGACCGGTATCGAGGACGACCTCCTCGGCGAGGGTGACGAGGTCGACGATGACCTGGTCCTCGTCGGCGAAGCGGCCATCCTCGCGTCCCTGCGGCGCGCCCGCACCGGACGGATGGGCGACATCGTGGCGACCATCCAGCGGGAGCAGGACGAGATCATCCGTGCCCCCTTGCGCGGGGTCCTCGTCGTGCAGGGTGGACCCGGAACCGGGAAGACGGCGGTGGCGCTGCACCGGGCCGCATACCTCCTCTACACACACCGCTTCCCCCTCGAGCGATCGGGCGTCCTGCTCATCGGGCCCAACCGCCTGTTCCTGCGCTACATCGAGCAGGTCCTGCCTTCGCTTGGTGAGCAGACGGTGTCATTCGCCACACCCGCCACCCTGCTGCCGGCCGTCACCGTCACCGGGCGCGACCGCCCCGAAGCAATACGGGTCAAGGGCGACGTGCGCATGGCGAAGCTCCTGGCGCGCGCCGTGCGCCAGCGCCAGCGCCCCCTGGCCCAACCCGCCTCGATCTCGTTGGGGGCGCACTCCCTGACCCTGACGCCCGGCGCGACCGAGGAGATCGTGGCCCGGGTGAAGCGCCGGCGCGGCACCCACAACGAACGGCGCGCCGCCTTCGAGCGTCAGATCACCCGGTTCCTGATCGACCAGTGGTGGCAGCGCCAGCGCGTGGGTCAGGACGACACTCTCGACGACACCCAGCGCGCCGAGCTCGAGTACCAGCTGCAGAACGAGCGGCCCTACGCCATAGCCATCGAGCGGATGTGGCCGTTGCTGACGCCGGTGGCCCTGCTCAACGACCTGTTCGGTGCGCCCGCGCTACTCCGACTGGCGGCGAGTGGCGTACTGAAGCCTGAGGAACGGATGGCCTTGGAACGTCCTCGTCAGCGCCGACCCGCCGACGTGGCCTGGACCGAGGACGACATCGCCCTCCTCGACGAGGCCGCGTTGCACCTGGGACCGATCCCGGCGCGCCGGGCCCGGCGCGCCGACGGCCCGACAGCTGACGAGGAGGCGATGATCGAGCGCACCATGGCCGACGTCGGCGCCGTCGACCCCTTCATGCGTGCCGACCTGCGCGACCACCTGGCGCAGTGGGCGCAGGCCGACAACGGCGAGGCCGACTCCGACCTCGGCACTCGTACCTTTGGCCACGTGCTCATCGACGAGGCCCAAGATCTCTCGCCCATGCAGGCCCGCATGATCGGACGGCGCGTGCCCAGCGAATCAATGACCATCCTCGGCGACCTCGGACAGGCGAGCGGCGACCACGCGGTGCGCCAGTGGGACGATCTCCTGTCCCAGCTCCCGGGCCGGCAGAGCACGCGGATCGTCGAGCTGTCGGTGAACTACCGCACACCGTCGGAGGTCATGGATCTGGCGGCGCGCGTGCTAGCGGCTGCGACGCCAGGGCTCACGGCGCCCCGGTCGGTTCGGTCGACCGGCGAAGCGCCTGTGGTGACCGGTGCCTCGCCAGGTGGCCTGGTCGACGCGGCGGCCGCGGCGGCGCGCGCCGAGCTGGGTGACGTCGGTAGCGGCCGGGTCGCGGTGATCGCGCCCGAGGCGGTGGTCGCCGACCTACGTGCGGCGCTCGGCGCGCCCGACGCCGGCTCGCGCGCACTGGAGGAACCCCTGGCCGTGTACTCGGTCGAAGGCGCCAAGGGGCTCGAGTTCGATGTCGTCGTGGTCGTCGAACCAGCTGCGATCGTGGCCGAACGCCGCAACGGTATGCGGGCGCTCTATGTCGCTCTGACCCGGGCAACCCGGCGTTTGCACTTGGTCCACGAGGTACGCCTGCCGCTCCCTTTGCGGGATCAAGACTCCCTGCAATAGCGCTCGGTTCGCGCGAGGCTCTGGCGAGTGACCACCGATGAGACACAGATAACCGCCGACGACATCGCCGATCTCAACCGCACCGGCTTGGCCGCGACGGCCACGATCGGTCGCATATTGGGCCTGGTGCTGATGGTCCTCTCGGCGATCGGCGTCCTGGCCTGGCTCTGGATTACGGCCAGCTCCCAAGGGCTCGTCAATAGCGGAGGGCGCTTCGGGTCCAGTAGTGAGGAGGACATGACCTTCACCCAGCGTCTGGACCTCCTCGCGAGCACCTCCAGTTTCTTGATGAGTGCCGTCTTGGTCGGTGGCGTTGGTATGGCGGTGCGCCTCATCTCGGAACTGCTGCTGGCGCGCACGGGCGGCTCGATCACCGGCATTCAAGTCGGCGACCGTCCTGATCCCGAGGACTTCGAAGATGTTGACGAAGCCGACGGCGTGCCGCTAGTTGCGGACGAGAGCGACGAAGATTGGGCGCCGGAAACCCGCGCGTGAAGCGATCCGCAGTAGCCGCGCTGGTCGTCCTGGCAGCACTCGCCGCGGCCAGCAGTTGCTCGATGGCGACCGACACCCTGTACACAAAGGTCACGGGCAGCGACGGCCAGTCGCCGACGGAGAACCAGCTGCAAGCGGCACTCCTGACCGTTTCCGAAATGCCTTCGGGGTTCGAACCGTTCGACCTCGACGACGTTGAATCCGACGCAGAGTCCGATTCCTGCGGCGAGGCAGGTAACCCCGACGACCCGGCGACCGAGGCGAGGACCGCGTTTGCCCGTGGGGCGGTCGGTCCCTTTGTTCGGATCGCGATCGGCACGTTTCCGGGACGAGGCGCGGAAGTCGTGGCGACGGCGCGCCAGGAGTTCGAGGCCTGCACGACCTACTCCCAGGTCGAGAATGACGGCAGTACAACGACCCTTGACGTCAACCCCTTGTCGCTTCCCGTCCTCGGCGACGACAGCCTGGGGGTACGGGCCGAGGCCACAGGCAACCGCATTCCTGTCGCGGTCGATCTGGTCATGATTCGTAGAGGCGACGTGATCGGAGTGATCCTTGCCGCCGGCCCTGCGGCGGCCGTCAACACGAGCGAGGTGACAGAAGCAGTCGCTCGAAAGCAGGCCGACAAGATGACCGCGGCGTTCGGCTAGCGGCGCCGGACGCGTGACTATGGAGCGAGGGCTTCGGGCTTGACCGAGGCGAGGCCGAAGGCCGCGCCGTGGGGATCGGCCACAACCGCGCCGCGGCCGAAGTCCATGTCGTTCGGTGGCATGAGGACCTTCCCACCGAGTTCGGTGGCCTTGGCCACCGAGGCGTCGCAGTCGTCGGCCCCGAACCACACCGACCAGGCCGGAAACTCGTGCTCACCCGCCGTGTGCGCGCCGCAGACCACCCGGCCGTCGACAGTGAAGATGGCAGCGGTGTCACTGCTCGCCTCCTCGGAGATACCCCAACCGAAGACCGCCGAGTAGAAATCGCGGGCGGCTGCTAGGTCGCGCGAGGCCAACTCGTTCCAACCGAACGTGCCCGGCTCGTTGACCAGGTCGGCACCAATGTGCGCGCCGGGCTGCCAGATCGACACGAATGAGCCCGCCGAATCCTTGATGATGCCCATAGTGCCGGCGTCGAACACCGGCATCGGACCCATGACCGCCTCGCCGCCCGCGGCGGAGGCCTTCGCGAGCGTTTCCGCGGCGTCATCGACAGTCACGTACACATTCCAGAAGGGCGGGTGGTCGGGATTCATCTGGGGACCAAGCCCAGCCACGTTCTTGCCCTGAAGGGTGAACATGCCATAGCCCCCGGCCTCGGGACGAGGGTCCATGGCGGCAGTCCATCCGAAGAGCCCGCCGTAGAAGGCCGCGGCCTCCTCGGCGTTGGGGCTTCCAAGGTCAACCCACGAAGGTGTGCCTGGCGGGTATTCAGTGCGCTCGCCCATTTCGGACCTCTCTCTCACATGCCGGGACGGTGATACTACGGCGGCGCGCCCGACCCCTTCCGTCAGGCGTCAAGCTCCAGCCGATCAGTAGACGGCACAGTGGACGGCACCTCGAGTGCCGGGAGGTTCTCGCGCCGGCGGAGGTCTTCGATGCGGTCGATCTGCCGGTCGAGCTGGCGCCGTCGGGTGCCCACCAGCAGTTCGTAGTCCTTCTGAAGGCCGTCGACGCGCCGGCCCACCCGGTCCATCTGATCGGTGAACGCGTCCCACTGTTTGGCAAAGCCGCCGAGAAGGGCGACGACCTCCTTCGAGCGCTGCTCCAACCTGAAGCTGTCAGACGCTTGTCGGATCACCGCCAACACCGCGAACAAAGTGGTGGGCGAGCACAACACGATCTTCCGGGCGAGGGCATCGTCGAGCAGCGTGGGGTCGTGCTCCTGAATGAAGCAGTACACCTGCTCGTTGGGGATGAACAGGAGCACGAGGTCGATCGAGTCGTCGTGGCCGTCATAGCGGCGCTCGGCCAGCTCCTTCACCCGCTCACGGACGTCGTGCTGGAACTGTCTCAGGTGGCGCTGACGGTCGAGCTGGCTCTCGGCATCCAGGTGGCGGAGGTAGTTGTCGAGGGGGAATTTCACGTCCATGTGGCACACCTGGGCGCCGGGCAGCAAGAACGTGAAGTCAGGCACGCCACCACCAACGATGGCCCTCTGCTTCCTATAGTTGACATGCTCGATGAAGCCGGCGGCCTGCAGGACGTCGTCGGCCATGCGCTCACCCCATTGCCCCCGGCTCTTGCTGCCAACCAGGGCTTCACCCAGCCGTTGCGTCGTCGCCGCCAGCACCGCCGTCTGCTCGCCGGCAGTGCGCAGTTGACCGGTGAGGTCGCCGAACTTCGCCTCTCGGTCCCTCTCCAGATCGTGGACGAGGCCCTGCACCTTCTCGAGCGTGGCCCGGACGTCGGCCAACTCGCGGTTGCCGGCATCCGTGTGGGCGCCGACCCGCTCATTGGCAACCGCGATGACGGCCTCGATCGCCCCGGGGGGCAGGCCACCGGAGGGACGGCGCGCCACCGCCACAACGGCGACAGCGGCCAGGGCCACCGCAACAGCCACCACGAGAATCAACAATTCGGTCATTGAGTCCCAGGGTAGAGAGGCAGTAGGACAAGAACGCGTGCACG
>DATLEI010000008.1:0-2168 GCA_035525375.1 Acidimicrobiales bacterium | reverse complement strand
GAGCCGAGAGCCGGGATGGCGGCGGTCGTCGTGATCACGTCGACGCCGGGGGTGGCGGTGAAGCAGGAGGTCGTCACCGGGCCTCCTCCCGGGACTCGAGCTGCCCCGCCTCGTTGTGGTCGTTGGCCTCGGCCGTCCCCTTGAGGCGCTCGAGGGTGGTGCGCATACCCCGAAGCAACTCCTTGTGGCGGTTTGTAGGGACGTCCAGGATGCGGGCCCATGTCGGAATCCACCGGACCTCGTAGGACTCGGTGACCCGAGTGCGACCGTCGACCAGAGGCTCGAATCGGTAGCGCCACACGGTCGACTCCCGTCCGCCTTCGTCGGTGATGAAGGCGAACTCGCGACCCGGATCGGCCACGAGCACCCGGCCGTGGCGTGAGTAGCGGATCCGCCGTCCTGGTCCGACGGCGTTGTGTCCCACGAACGTCGCGTCGGCCACGGGCACGCTGACGTCGCCCTCCCAGTCGACCCCTTCGCACTCCGGGCTCCACTGACCGATGCGGGGCAGGTCGGAGACCATCCCGTAGAGCTCCCCTGCGTCGGCCTCGATGTCGAGTGCGACGCTGTCCTCTGTCAACCACCACCGCTGGCTCTTCGGTGCCATCTACCCCTCTCCCCTTTCGCTCCTAACAACGACAACCGGAAAGCTAAGGCTCTTAGCTAATGCTGTCAAGTGCCTCTTGTGCTATGATGCTCTAGTGCCTGCGCTTACCGTGAAGTCCACTCCAGCACCGCCGGATCGCCGGGGTCGGCGACGCCAGGAGACCATTGAGGAGATCCTCGTCATTGCTGCGGACGTGATGACCGAGCAGGGCGTCAACGGGCTCAGCCTCTCGGAAGTGGCCCGCCGGCTCGGCGTGAAGCCACCGTCGATCTACAAGTACTTCGACTCGATCATGGGCATCTACGACGCCCTCTTCGAACGCGGCCAGCGAGCCAATCTCGAGACCATGCGGGCCGCGATGGCGGGAGCCCCTCCTGGCCTCGACGCCCTCGCTGCCGGGCTCGAGGCCAGCGGCCAGTGGTCGCTGGCCCACCCTGCCGTCGCGCAGCTGCTGTTCTGGCGGCCGGTTCCCAGCTTCGAGCCGACGCCCGAGGCCATGGCCCCCAGCGTCGAGATGGTCCGGCTCCAGCGTCAGGCGTTGGCAGACGCGGCGGCCGCGAATCAGCTCGGTCCTGGCGCAGACTCCGACGAGGCGCTCTACGTCACATCGATCTTCGTCAGCGGAGTCATCGGCCAGGCGATGGCCAACGAGCCTGGCCTCCCCTGGGGCCAGGGCCGCTTCAGCCCGCTACTCCCCAAGCTTCTCGGCCTGCTCGCGGCCCTGTACCCTCCGAAGGTCGGCCGCCCTCGCCGGCCGTGACGGGTCGGCGCGGAGAGTCGTTGGTGTTCGCCGAGATCGCGAAGCCGAGGTTCTCGATTGTCGGCCGAGCACGCCTCGCTGACCCGCAGGCCGTTCGTCCGAGGAGCACGCCAGAGCGGCATGGGCGTGGTCGATCCGCTCGGCGGCAAAGAGAAACACCCCAGCTCCGAGCGGTCGAGACCGCGGGCGTCGGTGGGGTGGACCTTCGGCCGGCGGACGTATTGGGCGGGATTGGCGGCGATCCGGCCGTCGATGTGGGCGAAGCGGTAGAAGCTGCAGACGGTGGACAGCCGCCGGTCGATGGTCGCCGCAAGGCCGCGACCGTCCATGGCGCGGACGTAGAGCTCGAGCTGGGGTCGGGTGGCCGACGTCGAGGTCGACGATCGCCATCGTCCGCAAGGCAACGACTCCTGTGGTCATGTCCATGACGTACGGTCCGGAGATGCCTGCGAAGGTGCCGGTGGTCGAGCTCCAGGCGGGCGAGCGGACGGTGCGGATCTCCAACCCCGACCGCGTCTACTTCCCTCTCACGGGGACGACCAAGCTCGACCTCGCCGAGTACTACCTGGCGGTGGGCCCGGGCATTGTTAACGCGCTTCATGAGCGACCGTGCATGCTTCACCGGTTCCCCTCGGGGCTAAGCGGCGAGAAGGTGCACCAGAAGCGGGTGCCCAAGGGGGCTCCACCCTGGCTCGAGACCGTGCGGGTTCACTTCCCCCGTTACGGCCTGCACGCCGACGAGCTGTGTGTCACTGAGCTGGCCCACGTCATCTGGGCCGTGCAGATGTCGACGGTCGAATT